>DVOQ01000080.1 GCA_018713485.1 Candidatus Avisuccinivibrio pullicola | reverse complement strand
GCCTTGCGAAATTAAAGAGGGCCTTGTCCTTAATGCCCGGCCTCAGGTACTGATAGATCTCGATATTGACAAGCTGTCCCCCTGTGGTCTCCACAAGGATATCCAGCACGGCGCCGTGCTCGTTCTGATGTTCCTTCACCGTTTCGCGGTCAGGGTAGCTTACGTCGGTGACCCTATCCCCCTGCTTCATGCAGGGCGGGCACTCCTCCTCAAAGAGGCCGTTCAGCAAATCCAGAAGACAGCGCTTATGCCGCGGCGAGGCCAATCCACACGTCACTTAAACGTGAGAACTCCGTCAGGGGCTTTCCTTTGTAGACGGGCACGGTATAGGGCTTATTCCCGGTCATCAGCGTTCCTCCATGAACCTTAAGGGCATTATAGCCTGAAGCGCCGTCCTTAAGGTGAGAAAAGAAAGGACTGAATCCCCGGCAATAACGTCAGGAAGGACGTAAGGCCGGGGCGGTACCTGCATATGTATATTCATATGTACACGTATCTGCCGACAGAGAAGCGCCGGGATCGGGCCGCGCCGCCTAACTGGGTCTTAAGCTGCGAGAACTGCTTTTCGGAGACGTCCCTTAAGTCATAGAGAGCGTCAAGCTGCTGCGCGCCTTCATTCAGCGAGAAGGCGATGGCCGGAAACGGAGAAGGCTACGCCAGACTGCGCGTTTACCATGGCGTGCGCGGAGCGTTCTGAACCGCAAAGTTATCAGGTAAAGAGGTTGCCGTTGCTGAAAGCCTAATCATCATAATGTCCGAGATATGAGGCAATGCACAGAATGCTGCCGCGCAACTCATACACAAGCCGGTTTTTCTTATCTATGCGCACAGAATAGCGTGTCCGAGATTTTGAAAATTCCAGAATCTCAGGCTTCCCTAACATAGGAACGCCATTATTACGCAGCATCTCTTTTATAAAGCGGTTAACCCTGTTCAGGGTTTTAGGATCCTCCTTCTGCAGGGAAACATATTCTTCCCATGCCTGATGGTGCCATAAAAGCTCCATCCTTACATTCTGCCTTAAATCAGATCGTGTTTCTCTCCAAGACCGGCTTCCATTTCCTCAAAACGGCGTTCCCTGTCTTCAGAAAGTGTTATTGAGAAAGGAAAGCCGCGGTGATCTATGAACTGCCTGACAAAAATGTTGATGGCCGCGGTAGGAGTGATCCCGAGTCTTTTGGCTATAGCGTCAAACTCTTCTTTTACTTCCGGGGAAAACTTCAGATTCATTGAACGGAGGACATTTGTCTGTTCCTCATTTCGCTGATTAATTATATGCGTATAATACATCTGTTTTATAGCTTTTTCTGGTATTTTATCTTCATTAAATCTTATTTTCAGACTAAAAAAAACACATCAGAAGGATACAGCCTGACTGCTACTTTACTTAAGGTTTAAACCTGACTTACGGAGTTGCAAATCTCCGGCTGGGCCTTTTCCAACAAGAGGGTTTACGAAGGACTTTGTCCCCGGAAAGTCTAATCAAGCTCAATAAGCGCAGGTGGTACCTTAATGCCGTGGATGCTGCCGGAAAAGAGAACGGTCTCACCGTTAAACATCTCTTCAGCAGAGTGTTCAGAGACAGGGATCGGCAATGAGTTGTTAAAATTCAGCAACGCGGAAACTCGAGTAACTGAAGAAAAGTTTGCATCTTACGTGATTGCGTAGCCTGGCGCGGGACAAAGGCAAGCGTGAAAATCTGAGAAAGGGCCCGTTTGGGAGAACCTGTCATGGGCAGTCTTATCCTGCGCTATGCTTTTTAGAAAGGAAAGCGCTCCCGGTCTCAGGGGTGCAGGATGATCCCCCGCGTCAGCACCATGCAAAATGTGAGCCTTTCACGGTTTTAGGCCGCGGGTAATTGTCAAAAAGGCCCGCGGCGTGGAAAATGCGCTTAAGGCACCGTAACCTGACGTAGCTTAAGGACAGGCTCCATGATTGCGTATCGCACTAAAACCCTGCGTAAACTCATTCTCTTTCAGATGGTGATAGCTCTTCTGGGAGCTGCCGCTGTCTATCTGCTCGGTACGCAGGAGATCGCAGCTACGGCCAAGACGCAGCTGCAAAGCCACCTCGCTGAGGCGCAGTCCATGATAGAGGAGACCCGTCAGGGTAACGTAAAGGCTCTTGCTGAGGCGCAGAAGGACCGTGAGAACAGTCTCTTTGCCCTCCTTGAGGCAGCCGACGCCGCTCTTACCTTAGGGCAGAGCATGGAGAAACAGTCCTCTTTTTCCTATGAGACACTCCTGCCCGCCAGAACCCCCGGACCCTTAAGTCAGACCCTGCCGCCTGTCAAAGCGCTCATCACCTATCTTAAGAGCTTAAAGCCTGGTATCGAGGTGCTCATCTATGACGCCACGCAGGGCACTTTAAGTCACAGTGAGCATTTCCCCTCAGGCTTAAGCTTACGGAACGTTCCCTTAAAGGCCGCCCTCGCCACGCTCACGGGGCGCACCCTGCTTGCCTCTGAGGAAGGCACGGCCGTGGCCGGCAGCGTGGCCGGGGATGCCCTGCAAATCGCGCTCTATCTTCCCCATGAAAGCGCCCCGCTTTCCGGGGACACGCTTCAACACGCCCTCACGGGGCTTACTTTCCCCGCGGCATTAAGCGACAGCGAGGGCAGTATCCTTGCCTTAAGCCCCGCCTCTGAGGAGCTTATGGGGACCGCCCCTGCCTCCTTAAGTGAGCTTACCGCTCCTAAGACAGCCCTCTTTACGCTTACCGGTCCCATAGATACAGACGGGATGCACCTTACCGTGCTGACGCTTAAAGAGCGCTCCTATCAGTATCTATATGTAGCGCTCACCGCCGTCGTGGCGCTGCCTCTTATCTGTCTTGTCTTTTCTCTCTCCCTGCTCTTTAATTTCAGTCTGCCCTTTAAGGAGGATTTCGCGCGCCTGTTACAGCTCACGGACAGCGCCCGTGACGGGGCAAAGGAGTATGCTCCGCAGTCTGGGGATACTGAAACTTCGGCTGCTAAATGGCGTCTTGCTGAAAGTAAGGAGATAGCAGCGTCCTTTGAGAACACCCTGCAGAGCCTCAAAGAGGCGGAACAGCAGCGGCGTGCGCAGGCCGAAAGCGCGGCCGCATCCCGCGCGCGCCTCAAGTTAAGTCTTGATTTACAGCGCCCCTTTATTACGCCCCCCGCTAAGAGCTTAAGCAATGAGTTTATAGAGGTGCGTACCTGCCATTTAAGCTCCGGGGGAGAGAACGGGGACTTTTACACCCTCTTAAAGAACGATGAGCAGAGCCTTACCTTTATCCTCGGGCACGTACATTCCGACACGCCCGCGCCTCTCATGGCTTTTGCCCTGACGCTCTTAAAGCAGGCGGTCCTAAAGGGACTTAACCCGGCCGCGGCCCTCCGGGAGCTTCAGGAAGAGTTAGCTTCCCTTAATACAAAGGAAACTATCGCCTTAACCTTAGGCATTCTCAGCGAGCGCACCGGAAACTTCATCCTCGCCTCCGCCGGCATGCCCCTGCCGCCGCTTATCGCCGCGCAGGGACAGATCCGTGAAAGTCCCGCTCCCGCCTGCGCCCCCTTAAGCGTATCTCAGGAGAGCGAGCCCGTAAACGGCAAGGGCACGCTGGTGCCAGGCGACGTGCTCATTCTCGCAAGTCCCGGGGTTGCCGCCCTGACTTCCGGGGATCCGCTCTACGAGGGACTTAAGGCCCCCTTAAACGCCCTGTACGCCAAAGACGGAGGCGAGGCTGATGCCGAGGTGCTCTTAAATCAGCAGCTTAATGTCACAACGGAGGGTAACAATCCTCAGGATATGACCTTACTTGCGCTGCGCCAGGCGCGCATCCGTTTTTAGACCCTGCGCCTTAAACATTTACCTAAAGCCCGCAAGGGCCCTGCTAAGGAGAGAACATGGATCTTATCCCCCCTTATGTAGCCGCTAAAGAGCGCTACGCGAACGCCCCTTACCGCTACTCAGGCCATTCCGGTCTGCAGCTGCCCTTAATTTCCCTCGGTCTGTGGCACAATTTCGGAGGTGACGCGCCGCAAAGCACGATGCGCGCCCTGCTCACCTACGCCTTTGACCACGGGATCACCCACTTTGATCTGGCCAACAATTACGGTCCTCCGTACGGTGCTGCCGAGTGCAATTTCGGGGCTCTCTTTAAACGCGACTTTCTCCCCTACCGCGACGAGCTCATTATCTCCACCAAGGCAGGCTTTGACATGTGGGAAGGCCCCTACGGCAATTTCGGCTCGCGCAAGTATTTAATCGCGAGCTTAAATCAGAGCCTTAAGCGCATGGGCCTTGAGTACGTGGACATCTTCTACCACCACCGCCCCGATCCCCATACCCCCCTTGAGGAGACTATGGAAGCCCTAAGCGACATCGTCCGTCAGGGCAAGGCGCTCTACGTGGGTCTTTCCAATTACGACGGGGAGCGCTTAAGGAAAGCTCAGGCCCTGCTTAAGGAAAATCACACTCCCTGCATTATCTGTCAGAACCGCTATTCCATCTTTGACCGCACGGTCGAGGAGAACGGACTGCTTGCCGCCGCCCCGGAGGTGGGATGCGGGATCATCGCCTTCTCGCCCTTAGCCCAGGGACTGCTTACCGATCGCTATTTAAACGGTATCGCGCCCGATACGCGCGTCATGAAAGACGGCCGTTTCCTGAAGGAAGAGAGCGTTAAGGAGCACTATGACGCCATCCGCGCCTTAAACGGCATGGCCCTGGATCGCAGTCAGACTTTAGCGCAGATGGCGCTTGCCTGGCTTCTGAGCAAACAGAGCATCACCTCAGTGCTCATGGGAGCCTCTAAGGTCTCTCAGTTAGCCGACGCCCTCGGGGCTTTAGAGCACCTCGACTTTGATGCAGAGGAGCTAAAGCGCATTGACTGTCTGAGCGGCTTTAATCACGCCTGACCTTAATCACATCTGAAAGGTTACGGGGGCCTTTGCCCCCGTAAGTTAAGTCCTGAAGGCGGGAACCTGCCCCGCTTTACGGTTCAGTCATCGCAGTGCGCGGCGATGCGGTAGATCTTCTCGCAGTCATCGCGCCCGAGCACCACGAAGTGTCCTTCGCTGTGCTTGTCAATGCCGAGGAGATTTAACAGGGCGGGAATATCCTCTTCCCTGGCGCCTAATTCCTTAAAGGAGACGGGCATGCCGATGGACTTGAAGAAGTGTCTCAGGCGCACAATGCCCTCGCGGGCGGTGTTGACGGGATCGGCAAAATCCATCTCCACACCCATGACGCGGTGGGCAAACTGCGCAAAACGCATCACGTTGTGATTTAAGGTGTACTCCATCCATGCCGGGAACATCACCGCCAGTCCCGCGCCATGCGCGCAGTCATAGAGAGCCGAGAGCTGATGCTCTAAATGATGGGTGGCCCAGTCCTGTTCACGTCCCACGCCGCAGAGATTGTTATGCGCGAGAGTGCCGGCCCACATCAGGTTGGCGCGGGCCCCGTAATTGTGCGGATCCTCCAGCACGCGCGGCACCGTCTCGATGATGGAGAGCAGCACCGCCTCGCAGATGCGATCGGTAATGGACACGTCAGTGGTATTGGTGAAATAGCGCTCCATGACGTGCGCCATCATGTCCGTGGCTCCGCAGGCGGTCTGATAGTCAGGCAGGGTCATGGTCAGCGTGGGATCCATTACCGCAAAGCGCGGCACGTTAAACTGCGAGGACAGGCCCTGTTTAATCACCTTGCCGTCCACTTCCTTCTGAATGACGGCGCTGTTAGAGCCCTCGGAACCGGCGGCGGGAATGGTCAGCACGCAGCCGTGCGGTAAACCCGCCGTGGGCTGCATCCCCTTTATATAGAAGTCCTCAAAGAAATCGCCCTCATGGGGAATGCCCACCGCCGCGGCCTTGGCGGTGTCAATCACCGAGCCGCCGCCCACGGCTAACACGAAATCGACGTTGGCATCCCGTCCCTTTTCGATGCAGGTATACACGAGAGCGGCGCGGGGATTGGGCTGCACGCCGCCCACCGCCACATAGGCGATCCCGAAGCTCTCCAGGGATTTCTCGACGCTGTCAATAAGCCCCGAGCGTACGGCCGAGCCGCCGCCGTAAACTAAGAGCACGCTTTTCTTGCCTAAGGCCGCGACGCGCTCCCCGACGCGGGCGCTTTCGCCCTGACCGAAGAAATACTGTGTGGGACGGTAGAATTCAAAATTATCCATGGGCTCATCCTTATGTGATTAGGGTTGTGCGGGGCGCTCTGCCACCTGACAGGCCCTCTCCCCTACGCGGCTTAAAAGCATAAAGTCCAGGGTGTAGGAGGACGGAGGATCGCACAGGCGCGTAAGACTGCCCTCAATGTGATAGTAACGCCTTAGGATAAGATTTGCAAAATGCTGCGGGTTACTGCGGATATCGGCGATAAAGAGGTATTTCGTCGAGGTGACATGGAAGGGCTCCACCGTCACGTCCTTCCGCCCCTCCAATAGCTGTGAGGCGATCTCCCTCTCCCGCGCTATCCCGTCGGCATGAGCCTGCACATAACCCTGCAGGGTATTGCTCCCCGTAACGGCAAAATAGAGGACGAAAACGCCAAGCGTGAGTTTTCTGAGCAAGGAAGGAAACACCTCAAGTCCGTGATACTCACAGCTTTCGCTTACGGCCATGCAGGCAAGGATAAGTCCCACGGAGCAGAAGGTGGCCGAGCGCGCCGGAAAGGTCGGCGAGGCCAGCATCACCGTAAGCGACACCACGCCAAAGGCCGTCCAGAAGAGCGCCACCCTCAGATAAGGATCCTTAAGGGTCAGAAGACCTGCTCCCCGTAAGGTCCACAGCTTCAGCATAAGCAGGAGCCACAGCGGCGTAAACAGCAGCCACGTCACCCCGTAAATCTCTAAGGCCACGGGCAGATGCGCCACATAGTCAAAGCCCCTTCCTGCCATATCCGCGTAGCGTGCGGCATTGCCCGGCGCCAGCACGAGAAGTAAAAAGCCCACTCCCACTCCGGCCACCGCTGTCCATTGCCAGACATTAATCACCTGCCGCCTGAAGAGCAGATAGAGAAGGTACAGCCCCATGACGAAGGCCAGCGCACTGCCTGAGTTTTCATTGGTCCAGCCCACCGCTACCCCGAGGGGAAACATCAGGAGAGCAAACCACCACGGACGCGGATCGCTCTCAAGTCTCAGGGCACGCCGCCACGGCAGAGTAAAGAGCAGGATCCACAGCGTCGAGTACAGATAATTGGCCGAGGAGACGGTATTGAACACCACCTCGCCAAAGTAGCGCAGGGTAAGCCACAGCAGGGCAAACACTGTGAGAACTTTAAGTCCCGTCAGAGGCCGCGCTCCCTTAAAGCCCGCCGTCGCGTGCATAAGGATGAGTACGATAAGAGAGACAAAGGCAAGGCCCTGAATGAGAGCTCGCAACCAGTGAGGCAGCCACAGCAGCAGCATCGCGCACACGTGATTTACGGTCCTCCCGCCCCACTCAAAGTAATGCCGGTACTGCGAGATGACGATATCGTAAAGGGTGCGCGCTCTCTCGTCGGTTCCCTCAATCATGAGATAGCGGTAATCGTTGGAAAAGAGCGGCGTTAAATACGCGCACAGCGCGATAAAGACGAAAATGAGGCCTAACAGGATCAATCCCCCGCGGTCACGTACGGCTTCCGGGGAGGACGGTAAGGTTCTTGATGAGAACATAGCTTTTCCTCGCTTACGACGGGGCACAGTATACCCCCGTGCGGGAAATTCCCTAAGGAGTTTAGCCTGCAGCGCTGCCGTTTACCGCAGAGTTCTCCTCAGGTTCGGTATCGCAGAGGCGGATAAAATCCTCCACGGGCAGGGGTTTGCTGAAATAAAAGCCCTGCAGGAAATCCACGCCTAATTTCTTAAGCATCCGTACCTGCTCTAAAGTCTCCACGCCCTCGGCCACAGCCTTAATACCGCGCGAGTGCATGAGCTGAAGCAGCATGTGCACCGTCTCGTAGGCTAAGTTGCCCTCTCTGAGGGCGTCAGTGATCTGTTTGTCAAACTTGATGGTATCCATCGCCATATTGGCAAAGGTGAGCAGATTGGCATTCGCCACGCCAAAGTCATCCACGGCCACGTGATAGCCTAACGCGGTCAGCTTATGCGTCACCTCCACGAGGGTCTGATGCTCGCGCTCCTCGGCCGACTCGGTCACCTCTAAAAAGACGTCCTTTACCTCCACGCCCGTCTTCGCGACGATCTCCTCGATACGTTTCACGAAATCGGGAGCCGTGACGGTAAAGCGCGAGAAATTGGTGGCGATGGGCACACAGCGGCTTCCCCGGTCCCGTCTTGACTTCAGCAGCTCGCAGGTTTTCTGGAACATGTAGAAGTCAATCTCGCGCGTCATGTTCATCGACTCTAAAATGGGAATGAATCTGCCGGGCGGAATGAGATTGCCGTGATAGTTAAGGCGTACCAGGGACTCGCCTTTGACTAACTTTCCCTCACGGTCGTAAATGGGCTGAATATAGGGGAAGAAGTCACCGCGCCTTAAAAGCGTGCGAATGGTATGCGGCTGCGAGAGACGGCGCAGCAGCTGATCGGTGCTTAAACGGTAGCGCGCTCCCTGGGGATTGTGCGTGTAAAAATCCTGCTTGTCATTGAGCATCTGATTGGTGGCGACGCTGATGATGTGCTCAAGCTCAGCACATTCGCCCTTGCACCCGCCCACCGAGGCGGTAAAGCCAAGGCCTCCTGCAAACAGCGATTTAACCGTGAACATGGCCTCGTCAAAGGTATTGTCCGATACGTTGATAAGCGCCACGGCAAACTCGTCATCGCCAAAGCGGTAGCAGTTCTCGGCTCCGTAGAGATCGGAAATGGCCTCTGCGGTAGTCTTCAGGAGCTCATCGCCCTTATCATGCCCTTCCTTTTCATTGATGTCCTTAAGACCGTTAACATCAATGAGAATGAGTCCCACGTTAACGCTCTTTTCCCCAAGCCTGTCACGCATAAAGCAGGCGCGGTTGAAAAGTCCTGTCTTATAGTCAAGATAAAGCGCCCTTTCAATGGAGGAGGAGCGCGAGTAGCGCCACAGCGCCGCGGCGAGGAGCGCGGCGAAATTGTGCAGTCTCTCGCGCATGCGCGCGATATCCTCCTGCCGCGGATTGTCAATGACCATGACGCCTAAAAGCTCGTTCTCGTACCACAGGGAGTGCAGATAGAAGGAGCTGATGTTAAGTTCCTTAAAGAAGGACTGCATCTCCTCGCTGTCCTCGCCGTAACCCTTTTCGGCTATGACGTCCTCCACGTAGAGATCGCTGCGCCTCACCAGGGTCTGCAGCCACATGCGCGAGGATTTGCCCAGGACGGAATTGATGGTATGCTCGGAACTTTCCACGGAGCCGCGCGTTGACACCTGCGTGAAAAAGGAAAGATTCTCCTCCCCCTCGGCAAAGATGAACACGCCCCCGCGCGAGGCGTTCAGGCGCTTTAAAAGCTCCATGAGGATGGAGTTGAGCATGGGCTTGAACCTGACGGGGCGGCAGTTTAAAAGCGAGATACAGCGCTTGTAGAGCTTATTGACCGCGTGCTCGTCCTGACGGAGCGCCGTGTTCTTCACGTACTCGGTGATATTGCTCGCCACCTCGATACGGGCGGGACGTCCGTTATAGGTAACTAAGGTATCCTTTACCTTGAAGGTTCCTTTAAGGCAGGGATTATATACAGACCACGTGTAATACTTGCCGGGGCAGAGCTTGGGCGTGGTGCAGAAAGCGCAGGGCTCAGGTGAATTGAAGATCACCTCATGACATCTGAGACCTTTTAGCTGATTGCGGTTGATATGGAAGTTACGCGCCATGGCTTCATTGACGTAAAGAAGCTCATGCGTCTCCGTATCCGAGACGTAGACCATTTCCTCGAGAGCGTCCAGCACGCTTTTCTGCATGGGCATCGCAAACTCCTAAGTCTTACCGCACAGACCACAGTCTGCGTGGCTAAGGCTTTATCCCTCTCTTATCCTTATTATTCTTATTTACCTATCGTAGCACACAAAGGCCCCCTTAGCCCCGAATAACCGCTCGGCTCCGCCAAAAATGTGAGGCTGCGCGGACGGTTCAGTCCCAGCCACCGGCTCCCGGCTTTACTTCCCGTTTCGCTTTGGCTTTTAGAGGCCAAAAGTTTACAATAGGCGGCGGTTTAAAAAGGTGTTCTATGGCAAATCCTGATCTTCTCCGTCTTACCTTCAGCTCCACCACGCAGTTAAAGACCATAGGCAAGGTGCGCGGCGTCGCCCGTCCCGTGTCCATCGCCTCGCTCTACGCTACTGTGGCTCCCGGGCTTATGCTCGTTATCGTAAAAGACAACGTCGAGGCGCAGAAACTTAAGGAAGAGCTCATCGCCCTCTGGGGGCGCACCCACGAAATCGCCGTTTTCCCTGATTACGAGACCCTGCCCTATGACAATCTCTCGGCCCATCAGGATCTCATTTCCCGCCGCCTTGAGCTTTTAGCCAGACTCTCGGGTCTTAACAACGCCGTCATCATCGCCACCCTGCCCTCGCTTTTACAGCGTCTGCCCCCCTTAAGCTATCTGGGCGCTACCGCTCTCTATCTTAAAACCGGACAGCAGGTGGACGTTAAGGCCTTAAGACAGCGCTTTGCCGACGCGGGCTACCTGCAGGTCGAGCAGGTTCTCTCGCACGGCGAGTTTGCCGTGCGCGGCGAGCTTTTAGACATCTTCCCCATGGGCTCGGACACCCCCTACCGCATCGACTTTTTTGACGACGAAATTGAAAGCATCGCGAAGATCAATGTCGAGACGCAGCGCTCGGAGGGAAAAATCCCCGAGCTAAAGCTCCTGCCGGCCCATGAATTCCCCTTAGACAAGGACGGCATCGCGGTCTTCCGCAGTCATTACCGTGACGCCTTCAAGTCTGCGGGTCTGCAGAACCACGTTATCTATCAGGCCATCTCGCGCGGGGCCATTCCTGCCGGTATCGAGTACTATCTGCCGCTCTTTTTCGCCTCGCTCTCCACGCTCTTTGACTATCTGCCGGAGAAGACGCCCGTCATCACCACTTTTGACGAGGAAGCCGAGGCCCACGCCTTTGACACCATGGCCCATCACCGCGCCTCGTCCCTTGAAGGCAACGCCGATCACCCGCCCCTCCCGGTCTACACTCTCTTCCTGAGCCCTGCCGAGCTCATGTCCCGTTTAAAGGAACGCCAGCACGTGCGCCTTATGGAAGAGCCTCTGGATGAAGAAACCCTTAAAAAGCGCCTGTGCTCCAACTTAAACGTAAGTCCCGTCCCCGACATCGCCCTTGATGTCCGCGGCACGGAGGAAGGGGGCGGTAAATTCACCGCCTTCGTGACGGACTTTATTGAAAAAGGCGGCCGCATCCTCATGACCGCCATCTCAGAAGGCCGCCGCCAGTCCCTAAGAGAAATTCTGCCCTCCGCCTTAAAAGCGCGCTACAGCCCTGTCCCGGCCTCGAGCTACGCGGAATTTCTCACCTCGGACGCCCCCTTAATGCTCTCGCTCTCGCCCTTTGACGGCGGCGTCATCTTTGATAAGGAGAAACTCTGCCTTTTAACCGAGACCGAGATTTTAGGCTTCCAGGTGGTCCGTCAGCGTCAGAGACGGCGCACACGGCAGATCTCTGCCGACGCCATCGTCGAGAATCTCTCGCAGTTAACACCGGGCGATCCCGTGGTGCATATCGATCACGGCGTGGGCCGTTATTTAGGGCTTAAAGTCCTCACCATGAACGGCATTCAGGGCGAATACCTCACCATCGAGTACCAGGACGGGGACATTCTCAATATCCCCATCACCGCCTTAAACAAGGTGGCCCGGTATTCGGGCAGCGACAATCCGCCGCTCTCCAAGTTAGGTTCCGATAACTGGGGCAAGCGCAAACACAAGGCCGCGCAGAAGGTCCGTGACGTCGCCGCCGAGCTCCTTGATCTCAACTCGCGCCGTTTAAGCCGCGAGGGCGTTAAATTCGAGATTGACGAAACCGCCCTTGACGCCTTCGCCTCGCACTTTGGCTACGAGACCACCCCCGATCAGCAGGCGGCCATCGACGCCACCTTACAGGACATGTCCCGCGGCGCTCCCATGGACCGCCTCATCTGCGGCGACGTGGGTTTTGGCAAGACCGAGGTGGCCCTGCGCGCCGCCTTTGTCGCCGCCCATGACGGCTATCAGGTCGCCATTCTCGTTCCCACCACGGTGTTGGCCGAGCAGCACTATCAGAACTTTAAGGAGCGCTTTGCCTCCACCGCCATCAACGTGGACGTGTTAAGCCGCTTCAAGAGCGCCGCCGAGCAAACTAAGGCCTTAAAAGCCCTGGAGGCAGGCCAGATTGACATCATCATCGGCACCCACAAGCTCTTATCACGAACCGTTAAATTCAGGCGCTTAGGTCTCGTTATCGTAGATGAGGAGCACCGCTTTGGTGTCCGGCAGAAGGAGCGCCTCAAGGAACTGCGCGCCGAGGTGGACATTCTCACCTTAACCGCCACTCCCATCCCGCGCACCCTCAACATGGCCATGGAGGGTCTGCGCGAGCTCTCGGTCATCGCCACCGCCCCCGAGCACCGCCTTGCCGTGCGCACCTTTGTCCACGAGGACAGCGCGGAGCTTACCCGCGAGGCCATCATGCGCGAGCTGCGCCGCGGCGGTCAGATTTACTATCTGCACAATGACGTCGCCACCATCGAGCACAAGCGCGAGGAGCTTGCAGCCTTAGTCCCCGAGGCCAGAATCGGCATCGGTCACGGCCAGATGGGCGAGCGCGAGCTGCAGAAGGTGATGCGCGATTTCTACCATCAGCGCTTTAATCTCCTGCTCTGTTCCACCATCATTGAAAACGGCCTCGACGTCCCCTCGGCCAATACCATCATTATCGACAGGGCCGATCGCCTCGGTCTTGCCCAGCTCCATCAGTTGCGCGGACGTGTCGGCCGCTCCCATCATCAGGCCTACGCCTACCTCTTTACCCCTAAGGAGCGGCAGCTTACCAAGAACGCCAGACTGCGTCTGGAGGCCATCGCCTCCATGGAGGAATTAGGCTCGGGCTTTATCCTCGCCACCCACGATCTGGAGATCCGCGGGGCCGGCGAGCTTCTGGGCGAGGAGCAGTCAGGTCAGATTGAATCGGTTGGCTTTTCCCTGTACATGGACATGTTAGAGGCCGCCGTCAAAGCCCTGAAGGAAGGCCGCGAGCCCTCGCTTAACGAGCTCACCCTCAACTCCTGCGACATCGATCTCCATCTGCCATCCTTACTGCCTGACGATTACATCGGCGATATCGGCGTGCGCCTGTCCTTTTACAAGCGGCTTTCCTCCTGTACCACTCCGGAGGCCTTCGGTGATCTCAAAAGCGAGCTTATCGATCGCTATGGCACGCTCCCTGAGGGCGCGGAGAATCTCTTCCAGATCTCGTGGCTTAAGACGCTCGCCCAGGGACTGGGGATCACGCGCATCGCCGGTGACGGAGAGGGCGGCATTATCGAGTTCGGTGCCCACAGTACCGTTGACAGCCGCTATTTAGTCACTCTCATCACGCAGTGCCGCCACGGCGAGTACGTCATGCGCTCCCCCACAACCCTGCGCTACAACTTAAAGGAAGATGAGACAACAGGCCGCATCACGCTCTTAAAGCGCCTCCTTCTGGCCCTCAACGCCCACCGCACTGACGTCCCTGAAGAACACCCATGAGGAGAGATCTCACAGATTGAGATAAAGAAACTACGGGCTTAGTTACGGCGGCAGGACACGCACGCCCGCCTGGCCAAAGTGTTTTGTGCTGCCATGGAGAGGCGCTGTCCAGTCTTTTCCGCAAGCGGACCTTATACCGTAGCAGGAAGTCCGTCGTAGCATACAGCTCCGACATTACTGTCAGAGCCAGTCTTTTCAGCACTCTCCTCAATGTACATGCCGGCGCCTGCCCACCGTCTTTAGCCGAGCACTCCCTTAAGACCGGATAATGCCTTATTAACCTAATTCGCCGGGTCTAATACATACTCATCCGGCATTCTGAATGCTGGCACGGTTTATGCTTAGCTGCCGTGCAGCGTTTTTTTTCCATAATACTCATGTCCAGTCCCAGTGCCCCGCAGACTTCTTTCTGCTCCTTAGTAAGAGTGTTCTCCACTACCCAGTGATCTCCTCTTTTACGGCACCTGAGTTCATCCAGTACCTCAAAGGCGTATTCCAGATTAACCCGCTTCTGTCTTATCCATGTTCTCAGCTTAAGGTACAGCGACTTTCTCACCGCCAGCGAGGCGAACACCACGGGGAGCTTCCCCTGCCATCCCTTAGAACTGTGGGAGAACATCCTTTCCCCGATCATGTCGTTTTTGAGGGCGGCA
>DVOQ01000079.1 GCA_018713485.1 Candidatus Avisuccinivibrio pullicola | reverse complement strand
TGCCATACCGTACATCAAAGAGATATAAATGCCGCCAAAGTCATAAAAGCGGCAGGATTAGAGATGCTTAGCAAAGGTTACTATCATAGTACTAGCTGTAGGAACGCAGCGAAGTTAAGCGTATGGAGAGGAAGACATAGTCAGACTAACCTGACTAGTCCTCGATGAAGTACGAAGCCCACAGGCGTTTGCTTGTGGGTGAGTTCACCAAGTGCGCAATAACGCTGTTGCCGGAGTAACTGTATAAAAACAGCAACGTGATATTGGTTTAACGATAAGAAACAGGAGCAGGTGAGGGAGGTTCTATGCAAGAGAATCATGATTTTGCTCTTCTCATGCAAATGCGGGAGGAATATCGCAGGCTTATGGAAGGGCTGGATACCGCAGTCCGAGATGATTACATAAAATCACTGTCGTTTAGTTTCACCCATAATACCGTAGCGATCGAAGGCAATCGCAGCACTGTTCTCGACGCTGAAATGATACTCCGCTACTCTACGCTGCCTAATAACATGCGTCTATGTGATGTTTTAGACATCGTAGCGAGCTCTAAAGCAGTGGAGCTGCTTTATGAGCTATCAGAGATAAAGCAGCCTGTCACTGAATCGGTAATCTGTAAATTTCATCGTGCAGCGCTTTATCCGGCACGTTTTGCCGGAATCTATAGAAACTTCAATGTCAGAGTACAAAACTCTATAACGTCAGTAGCCGATTACACTGAGATCTTCTCTTTAATGAAGAGATATGCTGAAACTCTCAGGGAGAACCGCTTTGCGGATCCGCTTGAAAAAGCCGCCTATACGCACTGCGAGTTTGTCAGAATTCACCCCTTCCCTGACGGGAATGGACGAACGGCAAGACTGATTATGAATCTGTCTCTCATGAATGATGGATTTCCCATGCTGGACATAAGATCAGGTACTTCAGATATCCAAATCTATATGGACGCTATTCAGAGCTATTGCCAGGGCGAGGGAATCACTGCCTTCAGACAATTTTTATCCAAGGCCCTGACAGTCCAGATGGAGTCTTTTATCAGAGACTACCATAATGCCAGTCTTAATTTTGATATCAGAAAACTCAAGGGGGTGTTATTTGTGAAGATTATGACGGCAGACTCAAATACGGAACTGGCAGTAGGGCGTATTGAGGGAGCACGTTACAATGCCCCCCATGATGTGTGGATAGTGCCGGTGTCTGAACGAGAGCGGGTAGAGGCTTTGCGGGCTGTCGGAGTATATGCAGATGTGGCAGACTTTCTGGCACATGTGCATAACTAAGGTCATGCTGCCACGTGAGATCACTAAGAGGTCTGGGATACAGTCGGATATTTTCAGATATCAAATATTTAGAAATTAAGGCTATTGCTCAATAAATTGTTGATTGTTTGACCGATAAGTACTAAACTTAGCTAAGTATTATTTACTTCCAGAGTATGGAAAGGAAATAAACTCTGGTATGTAAGATATGTGGATAATCTGTATTTAACTCACCATGTATCAGGCACTTGAGTCAGTAGCTCTGGTGCCTGTGTTTTCTCTGCAGGCAACTGTTTCGCTAAACTCTCCTAAGCTTTTTCTTACTGCTTGGTAAATTTTTTGTTTATTGAACATTTTGCGCCGGAAACAGCGCGTAAAACCCTGTCGCAACGGCTTTAAGACCGCAGTTTTCTGCCGGCATATTGATAACCCGCAGTACCTCAGGGGCGATCACCTCAATGTAGACATCGCTACCACTATCATCGTCCGATACGCAGGAGAGGATGTTATTGGCAAGGTAGCCCTTGCCGCTGTACTCACAGGTATTGCCGTCAGCGGTCGAGGTGAAGATATCCACCTGGTAATACTCAGGATTGTTGGGATAGACTTGGGTAAGGGTCAGCTTGCCGGACATCTCAAGGTAGGTGTAATCCGTGGCGTCCGCTACGGGGAGAGCGATCAGGGCGCTTAAGCCCATGACTGAGAGCAGTGTATTAAGAGTGCGCATGTCAGCTCCTTCTTTAAATAGTAGGACTGTTACAGGAGGTAAATGTCCTGTATGACAGGATACTCCTTTGCAGGATAGAGGGAGCACTAGAAGGGGCAACTTATTCAATCCTGCTTTAAGCTGATCCGTGCACTGGAGCAGGTTAGCGCAGAGCGTAGATCAACGCTCAGCGCTACATTAGTCCCTATAGAGTGCCCTTGGAGGAGGGCAGCTCCCTGCTCTCAATGCGCACCGCCTGACGCAGGGCACGGCCAAAGGCCTTAAACAGCGCCTCGACCTGATGGTGACAGTTGCCCTCCGTGACGCACAGGTGCAGGGTAAGTCCCATCGCCATGGCAAGCGATTCAAAGAAGTGCGGAACCATCTGCACGGGCATGGTGCCGGTATAGGGACGGCTAAAGGTACCCTCTAAGGTGGCATGAGGGCCATCGGCGTCCGCGGCACTGTCTAAAGCACGTAAATCAAAGTCAGCGTGGGGACGGCCCGAGATATCCAGAGCCACGGTGACGTTATCCTGGTTGAGCTTATCGGCAAAGACAGCGGCGTAGACCTCATCCATAGGCAGGCAGAAACCGAAGCGCCCGATACCGCGCTTATCTCCCAGAGCCTGACGCAGCGCCTGACCTAAGGCAAGACCGGTGTCCTCGATGGAGTGGTGCTCATCAACGTTAAGATCGCCCTTAACCTTCACTTCCATGTGGATGCCGCCATGGGTGGCGATCTGATCTAGCATGTGGTCAAAAAAGCCCATGCCGGTCTCAAAAGAGGAGCCGCCGGAGCGGTCTAAATCGACAAAGATGTCAATGTCGGTCTCACCGGTTCTGCGCGTGACATGTGCCTGACGGCAGGGGGTAGTGAGGGCTTTAGCGATGTCCTCCCAGGAGCACGTTTCGCTAAGTTTAAAGCCGCGGATACCCATATTGTCCGCCATCTGAAGGTCAGTATCGCGGTCGCCGATAAAGGCGGAGGCGGCGCGATCCCAGCCGGTGTCCTTGAGATACCCCATAACCATCCCGAGCTTGGGCTTACGGCACTCACAGTGATCTTCTGGCTTATGGGGGCAGATGAGCACTTCCTCGAAATGTATCCCCTGGGAGGCGTAGACGTCCAAAATGAACTCATGCGCGTGGGTAAAGGTATCTAAGGGGAAGGAGGCGGTACCAAGACCGTCCTGATTGCTCACCATCACGAAGGTATAACCGGCGTCCTTAAGCTTAAGCAGCGCAGGGATTGCGCCCTCGGTTAAGGCAATCTTGGAGAGGGCGTCGACCTGATAATCCTCAGGCTCTTTGACGAGCGTGCCGTCACGGTCAATAAAGAGATATTTTTTAGCCATTACAGGGTCCGAAAATACAGGGCAGATACGGGAAGGCGAACCGGCTGAAGCCTTTCGGTTTCACAGAACTCTCAGGCATCTCGGCCTCTTTGCTGTCCGCCTCCATCACGGTGCCGGCAGTCCAGCACCTGATTCAGGCAAGGCACTAGGCCTCGCCACCGGCAAGCGCGGTCAAAGTACGCATTACCTCGTCAAGCTCCTCAGCTGAGCCGATGGAGATGCGCACGCAGTTGTGCAGGCCCTTGCGGTTTTCAAAGGAGCGCAAAATGATCCCCTTCTGGGCCAGAGCCCCGAAGACGGCAGGTCCATCCTTAAAGCGCACGAGAAGGAAGTTGGCCTCCGAGGGGAAGATCTCCTCGACAATGGGCAGGGACTTAAGATGGCCGCGCAGTGTCTCGCGGCGCTCATTGGCACCTTTAACGCGCTCGCGCATGAGCTCGATACCGCCGCGGGCCACGGCCTGACGGGCGATCTGGGCCACGGGATCGGGGATGGGATAGGGATCGATAACCTTGGTCATGAGGGCGACGATATCGGGGTGCGCAAGGGCAAAGCCGCAGCGGATACCGGCCAGGGCAAAGGCCTTGGAGAGGGTACGGAGCACGATAAGGTTGGGGTGCTCGCGCAGGATCCCGACAGACGAGGCAGCGGATGAGAACTCGATGTAGGCCTCGTCCATGACAATCAGGGTCTCAGGGAGAGCCTCAAGTAACTTCAGGAGCTCCTCGCGGGGGAAGATTTCGCCTAAGGGATTGGCAGGACTGTCGATGAACACCGCCTTGACCTTAAAGGGAGCCTTATCGCAGGCGTCAATGAGGCACTGGGCGGAGAGCTTAAAGCCCGCCTCACGCTCGGCCTCAAAGACCTGAGCGCGGTTGGTGCGCGCGGCAATGGCGTACATACCGTAGGTGGGAGGGGCGATCACGATCCCCTCGCCAATCTCGCAGAAGGTGCGCACGATAAGACCGATCGCCTCATCCGAGCCGCGGGTGACGAGGACTTCGTCACGGCGCAGACCCACGTAGTCGGCATAGCCCTGCACGACCTCGAGAGGCTGGCAGTCGGGGTAACGGTTAAGCGTGGTGCTGTTAAAGAAATAGAGTTCGCTCCTGGGCGATTCGTTGGCATTGAGGAAGGTGTGGCCGTGACCGCCAATGCGGCGGGCGGACTGATAGGGCTCTAACTCACGGACGTGGGCGCAGGCTAACTGCTGAATATCTAAGGCCATGCTGTCTCCTTTAATCTGTGTCGTACTCCGTAACCTCCGAAGAGGGGGGCCTAAGCTGCCTCACTGTGCCGGGCCCTTAGATCTCATGGACTGATGTAGGTCCGATGGCAGCACCTAGACGGAGTTTTTATATCTATTGTATGCCTTTATCCTGTTACGGGCTTAGCGCCTGAGAGTTCTCAGGCGCTTAAGGCTATTTGCCGGTGAGGGTCTTCTCGCGGACCGTGACGGCAAGCTTATGGGCACCGAGGCCTTCGGCGTCGGCTAAGACCTTGACCACGGGGGCGATGCGTAAGAAGCCGTCAGGGGTGGCCTCGGAGATGGTGTAGCGGCGGCGGTAGTCGTCGGTACCCAGGGCAGAGGCGGTATGGGCATAGCCGTAGGTGGGCAGGGTATGGTTGGTGCCCTGCGCGTAATCGCCTAAAGACTCGGAGGTGTAGGCGCCTAAGAAGATGGAACCTGCGTTACGCAGCACGGGCACGAGCGAGCGCGGGTTCTCCACCTCGACGATAAGGTGCTCGGGGGCGTAGCGGTT
Source organism: Candidatus Avisuccinivibrio pullicola (assembly GCA_018713485.1). GTDB lineage: Bacteria > Pseudomonadota > Gammaproteobacteria > Enterobacterales > Succinivibrionaceae > Avisuccinivibrio_A > Avisuccinivibrio_A pullicola. The sequence goes on along the minus strand of DVOQ01000079.1, from coordinate 36,772 downwards.
GGAAATCGTCACGCAGGTATCCATGTCCTCACAGAGAAGCGCGGTGCTCCTGGAGAGCGCCTTGCGGGCGATCTCGGCACGGGGCAGGGTCTTTAAGTACTCCCCGACAAAGACGAGGCTCTTTTCGATCACCTCACGGTCATCGGAGAGGAGGATCACCTGGGAGTCGGGGCCGTGCTCTGCCTGGGAGAGCAGATCGGCGGCGATATGCTGAGGACAGGCATGCTTATCGGCGATGACGAGGACCTCGGAGGGACCTGCGGGCATATCGATGGCGGAACCGCGCGGATCATCGGCGACGAGGCGCTTGGCCATGGTCACGTACTGATTGCCGGGGCCAAAGATCTTTAAGACCTTGGGGACCGACTCTGTACCATAGGCCATGGCAGCGATGGCGTGTGCGCCGCCCATGGCGAAAATGCGCTTCACGCCGCCTAAGGTCGCGGCGTAGATGATGGCGTCGCTGACCGGCGGGGGCGAGCAGAGGATGACCTCGGGGCAGCCTGCGATCTGTGCGGGCACCGAGAGCATCAGCGCGGTGGAGACTAAGGGGGCGGAGCCGCCCGGGACATAGAGGCCGACGGCGTCAATGGGGTGCGAGGCGCACTCGCAGATAATTCCGGGGACGGTCTCGACGCGGGCGTGGCAGGGCTCCTGGGCCTTGTGGAAGGCGTAGAGATTGGCGTAGGCCCTGTCGATGGCTTCCTTAAGAGCGGGATCAAGACGCTCACAGGCGGTTTGGATCTCCTCTCCTGTAAGCTCCAGGGCGCCCTCATAGCGATCGAGGGTTTGAACGTAATTCTTAAGAGCGCTGTCTCCGTCCTTACGAATGGCGGCGATAATGTCGCGGACAATGCCCTCGACACGGGCGCTGTCGCCCTGGGCGGGGCGAGTTAGGACCGCCTCCTGCTCCTCAGGGCTTAATGCTTTCCAGACTTTGATTTCCATGACTTTATCCCAGCATCTTCTCAATGGGCACCACGAGGATGGAGGTGGCACCTAAGCGCCTTAATTCCTCCATGGTCTCCCAGAACACCTTTTCGCGGGAGACGACGTGCATGGCAACACGGTCGGGAGATCCCTCTAACTCGATGATGGAGGGGTTCTCGGCACCGGGTAAAATGGCGGTGATCTCGGCTAATTTGGCGCGCGGGGCATTCATCATGATGTATTTGCTCTCGCTCGCAGCCATCACGCCCTGCATGCGCGGCAGGATGAGATCGAGAATGGCCTGCTTTTCAGGATAGAGCTCCTGATCGCGGGCAATGAGGACTGCCTTCGACTCAAAGATGGTCTCCACTTCCTTAAGGCCGTTGGCCTGTAGGGTAGCTCCGGTGCAGACCAGGTCGCAGATGGCGTCGGCAAGGCCGGCGCGCGGGGCGACCTCGACGGAACCGGTCAGGAGCACGGCTTTGAAGTTAACTCCGATTTCCGTAAGCTTGCGCTTTAGGAGGAAGGGATAGGTGGTGGCGATCTTAAGGCCTTCAAGATCCTTTAAACCGTGCCACTCCTTTTCGGCGGGGATGGCGACGGAAAGACGGCAGTCACCGTAATTTAACTGCATGATGCGGCGGTAGCCGGTGTAAAGACCGTCCACCTCACGCTGCATGGTGGTTTCCTCAAGGACGTTTTCTCCCACGATACCCAAGTCCACGACGTGATCCATGACAAGGCCGGGGATATCGTCGTCGCGCACTCTTAAGATGTCGATGGGGAGATTCTCGGCATGGGCGAGGAGATGATCATGGCTCTCGGTGATCTTGATACCGCTGTTTTTAAAAAGACGCTCGGTCTCGTCGGTAAGACGGCCGGATTTCTGAATGGCGATGCGCAGCCGGGTCGTGGCTGAGGTGCTTTCATTTACCATGATGATCATCCTAAGTTTAGTTATCACTTCCCGCTAAGCGGGACAGAGCTGAATTATAACAGTTAGGCGGGGATGGTGCCCCTTCCGTACGACTCTGATCACAGTAAGGCGATTTTTACGCACCTAAAAGGTGCGTTTAAGGGTGCAAAGTGACTTTGCCGCCCCGGGAAAGATCATTTACAGGGTAAGCATGGTGAACTCAGGTACGCGAGGAGGGTTTCAGGTAGAGTTCCTCAAACTGCTCCATGGGGATGGGGCGGCTGAAGTAATATCCCTGGGCCAGATCCACGCCTTCTTTCTGGAGGAAGTCCACGTCCTCCTCGGTTTCGACACCTTCGACGACGGTGCGGATGTTGAAGGTGCGGATGAGACTTAACATCTGACTTAAGATGAGCTTGTTCTTGGCCTTCTTGACGGGATCGGACTCAAGCAGGAATTCCTTGTCGAACTTGATCTCGTCGAGATCGAGAGAGGAGATCATGTTCAGCGAGGAATAACCGGAACCGAAGTCGTCCATGGAGACGGCCAGGCCGCAGTCACGCATTTCGCGCACGAAGGTGCTGAGGCTCTCAATATCCTGGGCGAGAATGGTTTCCAGAATTTCGATGACGATGGTGTGCGAGGGCAGGGCATAGCGCTGCAGCATCTCGCGGACGCGGTCAAGATAGTCGGGGCGGAAGAGCAGGCGCTTGGACTGATTGACCGAGACGTGAAGGGGCGGATAGCCCTTGTCGATCCAGATGCGGACCTGTTTGCAGACTTCCTCGAGGACATAGAGATCGAGCTCCATGCAGAAGCCGTTCTTCTCAAAGACGGGAATGAAGTCATTGGGATAGAGCAGTGAGCCGTCGGGGCGGACCCAGCGCACGAGGGCCTCGGCGGCGGTAGGCTCGGTGCGGTGGGGAGGGCACTTGGGCTGCAGGTAGACCTTGAACTCGTGATTGGCGAGGGCACCGCGCATATAGGTCTCGATGTTGCGGTACTTAAGCTCGCTCAAATGCGCCTTTTCGTCATAGAAGACCACCGTGGGAATGTAGGAGGGGCGGATCTGACGCTGCATGAAGCGCATCTTGTGGGTCAGGGTATCGGTATCATCCTCACGGCGCATGACTACGGCGCCTGAGTAGAAGATGACTGGGAAGAGGGTGAAATACTCCTTGAAGTCATTGCTGACCTTGTTGAAGACGTCGATGAGGAAGGTGCGGACTTCCTCTTCATTATCGGAGTTGATCAGGGCAAAGAAGAGATCGGCGTGATCGCGGCAGCAGAGCAGCACCTTATCGGAGGACAGCAGGGCATCGTGAAGACTCTTCAGGAGGATGTCGGCATTGTCGTGACCTGCGTAATCGTTGATATAGCGGAAATCCTTGATATTGACGCAGACAAAGGTGTGATCGCCGTGATGGAGATAGCGCGTGGAGAGGTTGTTCAGGAACTTGCGCATATTGTAGCCGCCGGTTACGGGATCGTAATAAGTGGTGGCCATCTGCCGGATAAAGGCGTCACGGAGCAGGGTATAGACGAAGATACTGACGAGAATGCTCACGAAGAACAGGGCGATGAGCATCGAGAAGACGGTACGGATGGAACCGAAGACGGGGGCCTTCGAGAAATCGGGACTGTCGAGAGCCAGGGCCGACCAGTCATTGATACCGATGGGGCGGATAAAGAGATTGTAGTCCTCGCCCTCATAGGTAAAGTGCAGCGTGAGGCGCTCGTGGGCGTTTAGGGCGTCCTGCACGATGGTCTGCTCTTCGGGATTGAGGAGATTTAAAGCGCAGATACTCTGTAATGAACAGTTCGTAAAGACGCTGTGGGTACTCTCGCCAAAGAGCACGCCGCTGGCGTCCGCGAGAAAGAGGCCCACGTGCTCTAAATCGGCCCCTAATTCGGTGGCCAGAGGCTCAAAGGCGGAGAGGTATTTGGAAATCGAGACGGCACCTACCACGCTCTTGCCGTCATGCGAGAGCACGGGGGAGGAATAGACGATGACATCCTCGTCAAGGTACAGGGAGTGGAAGGGGGCTGAAATACAGGTCTCCCCGGCAAGAGCGCGGTCAATGACGGCTTTGTGCTCGGGGTGGAGATGGCTGGCACGCGAATCTTTCCACACGCCCTTGATATTGAGGTGATAATTGATCCCGTCCTTGCCCCAGTAGGCGATGACACCGAAATTGTTTAAATGCTGCGTCTTGCGGATCACCTCGTCGCTGACGCTGTTGACGTCATTCATAAAGAGCGAGAGGGTGCTCAGGGCATTCATGTCTCCTTCGACCTGCCGCGTGACGGCGATGGAGAATTTGTCTATGAAATCGGTGACGTGCGCGTTATAGGAATCGTTGAAAACGCGGTTGACGTAATAGAGGGTCACAAGGAAAGCGCTGACCATGATAAGTCCCGCGATCGTGGCACCGATCGTGATATGGCGCAGACGCTTCTGCATGCGCAGTTCGCGGGTGAATGCGCTAAGGAAGGTGTTCTGTGTTTTCATTGTTATCGTTGTTATCGTTCGAGATCTCTTAAGCTCAGACCTTTAGCAGCAATAAAGGCACTCCGGATCTCTCCTTCTCAGCAAGTGAACGCCCTCATTATAGGCGTCTGACCGTTAAATTGAGCACGGCAGACTGACAAAAAAACAGAAAATGCTAGGTACCTCAAACTTTATATCCTGCTGGACAGCGGAATAGCTTAAAAAGCGGCGGTAAAACCCGTATCATATTAAGCGGCAAGCCAAGCTATGGATATGAAGAGCGTAAAGACAACAGGACGAAACATGGCGCTAACCGAGGAACAGGAGGCGGCTCTCAGGGCGGCCGCAGAGTTAAAGGAAGGGGAGATCCTCAAAATTGAGGCCTGCGCAGGTTCAGGAAAGACCTCAACCCTGATTGAGATCGCCAAATCAAGGCCTGAATGGCGCTTTCTCTACCTCGCCTTTAACCGCGCCATCGTGGAGGAGGCGCGCAGGCGCTTTCCGCCCAACGTCAGAATCTTTACCACGCACTCTCTTGCCTATCACTGGTATATCTATGCCTATGGCAGGGAGGCGGTACGTAATCTCGCCGCACGCGAGTACCGCGTCTTTGATATTGAAAAGCTTTTCCCCGGCAAAACACAGCGGGAACTTACCGATATTCTCAGGCAGTACCGCGCCTACCTGCAGTCCGCGCTGACGGAGGCGCCTCCCCAGGTGGAGCGCATTCTGGAGGCGGTAAAAAAAGGGGAACTGCCCTTAACCCATGACTATTATCTAAAGCGCTATCAGCTGGAGTTTCAGCCCAAGTTCCGCAATCACGACTGCGTGCTCCTTGATGAGGCGCAGGATACCAATGCCGTGACCATGGCGATCTTTATGGATAATCCCTGCCGCAAGATCGTGGTGGGCGACAGCCATCAGGGGATCTACGCCTTTCGCGGGGCGGTCAATGCCCTAAGACAGATCAGGGCGGCGCGCACCGTGCATCTGAGCTGTTCGTTCCGTTCGGAGCAGACCATTCTCGACCGGGCAAATTTTTTCCTGCAGCGCTATGCGCCGGACCGGCAGTTCCTCATTCCCATGACCTCGAAGGCCCGTCCCGTGACAAAGGTGCAGAGCGAGGCGCTTATCGCCCGTACCAATGCGGGGATCGTGGAGCGTATCGCTGCGGTGCACCCTGCCCGTTTAAAGGATTACCGTCTGACCCGTCCGGCCGAGGCGGTGTTCGCGGGCACCATGAGCGTGCTGGCCTTTAAGGAAGGACGCAAAGCGGACATCGAGCCTGCCTATAAATGGCTTTGCAAGTTTGACGGGACGGGAGAGCTGGCCGATTATGCCGAGGACTGCCACGATTTCGAGGTCAGCGGGGCCCTAAAGCTCATCGACAAGTGGGGAGGCGATCTCAGAAAGATCCGCGAGCGCGCCCTGACGCTTGACAGACAGACTGACGCCCTGCATGTTCTGACCACGGCGCACAGCGCCAAGGGCCTTGAATGGGACGCGGTGACATTGCATGATGATTTTCCTGATCTGCCAGCGGCCTATCTGTCTCTCACGCATAAGGATAAGGAGGCCATGAGTCCCGAGGCCTTCGAGCAGGAGCTCAATCTTTACTACGTGGCGGTGACGCGGGCGCGTTCGGTGCTAAAGGATCTGACCGCTAACGGCATTTATTATGAAGACAGGCTCTTCGCCCGCGAAGCAGGCACGTATGCGGCCGGGGCGGAAAAAGCCCGTAAGGGGGCTAAGGGCTTTAAGGGGGAGAGTTCAGAGAGGGCGGACGCAAAGAGGGATGCGGGCAGGAAAAAACGCCCCGCAGGGGGACGGAGCTGCGTTAAGGCCCGTGCGCCGCGCCTTGGAAAGGATTATGAGTCGCTCATGGATAAGCGCGACAGGCTACTCTCGGCTGCAAAGAAAAAGGGCGCGTAAGCCTCAGGGCGCTCCCCGGGACGCGTCTTACCTTAACCTTATGCCCTGAAAACGGGGCCCGAAAAGCAAAGGGAGTTCTCAGGTACGCGGCTTCTTAAACGGAGCGCCCCCGCCCATCCCCGGGAGTTCTGGTTTTAAAGGAGGGCAGATCGGCTGCATCCCAGCGGTTAACCGTGTCGGTGGCGTCATAGCTGCGATCGCGGCCAGGGGCGGCGGCCGCCTCGTGATCCTGCGGCAGGGGCTCTGTGGGGGCGGGATGGCCTTCCACGGCGGGACGGAGATACAGGGCCTCAAATTCGCTGAGGGAGACGGGGCGGCTGAAATAATAGCCCTGGGCTAAATCCACGCTCTCGTCGTTTAAAAAGAGCAGATCCTCGCGGTTTTCCACGCCCTCGACGACGGTACGGATATTGAGAGCACGGATGAGGCTTAAAAGCTGACTTAGGATAACGCGGTTCTTATGCTTGCGTTCCTCGTCCTTTTCCATGAGGAAATCCTTGTCGAACTTGATCTCGTCGATTTCAAGCGAGGAGAGCATGTTGAGCGAGGAATAGCCGGAACCGAAGTCATCCATGGAAATGGAGAGGCCGGCCTGACGCAGTTTCTTTAAGTAGGGATTGAGGGTGGGCAGATCCTGGGCGAGGATGGTCTCAAGCACCTCGATGACGATGACCCTGGCCGGAAGCTTATATTTATCGAGAAGATGCTGCACGATACTTAAATAATCGGAGCGGAAGAGCAGGAGCTTGGACTGATTGACCGAGACGTGAAGGGGCGGGTAGCCTTTTTCAAGCCATTCGTGGATCTGCCTGCAGACCTCCTCAAGAATATAGAGATCGAGCTCGGCGCAGAAACCGTTCTGCTCAAAGAGGGGAATGAAATCGGAGGGCATGACCACGGAGCCGTCGGGACGCACCCAGCGCACGATGGCCTCGGCGGCGACGGTGCGCTTCAGGGCGAGACTGTACTTGGGCTGCAGATAGACCTTGAACTCGTGACTGGCGAGCGCCTCGCGCATACGCCCTTCGATGTCGCGGTTCAGAAGCTCCTTGCGGTAGGCCGTCTCATCGTAGAAGGTTACGGAATGGTTGTAGCCTCTGGGATTTAACCTCAGGGCAAAGCGCACCTGATGGAAGAGGGACTGCGGGGTGCTTTCCTGGCCGGGATGCACGGCACCGGCGTAAAAGACGGCCGGAAACAGCGAGAAGGAGAGCTTAAAGGCCTTGGAGATGGAGGTAAAGAGCTCCGTGAGAAGGGCGCGTAAGGCCGCTTCGTCGCTTTCATGGATGAGAGCGTAAAAGAGGGCGTCTCTGTCATGACAGACGGAGATGATTCGGGGATGACGCTTACATTCCCCGTAGATATAGGTGAGGAGACTGTCGGAGAGTTCCTTGCCGGCAAAATCGGCGATATAGCGGAAATCACGCACGTTAAAGACCACAAGAGTGCTGCTTTTTTCACGGATATAGCCGTGGCGCTGCAGCTCAAGGGTGAATTTGGGCAGGTTATAACCGCCCGTCAGGGGATCGGTAAGGGTCAGGCGCAGCTGCCTGCGGTAATTACGGCGCATCATGGCAAAGACCACGAGCCCCATGGCGAGGGTGATGACGAAGATCCCGAACAGCGTGAAAGTGAGTTCTCTTACGGCATGTGAGACGGGGGCAGCGGTGAGATCGGGATGATCGACGGCGATGATCTTCCAGTGATTGACATTGACGGGAATGACCTGCATGGTGCATTCATCGCCATGACGGATGCAGATAAAGTCGATGGTGGCACTTTCATTGCCCTGCAGGGCGTTCTTTAAGATAAGGCGCTGCGCTCCGCCTAAAAAGTCGAGACCCGTAAGGGAGTGAATTTCATGTTCATGCCACTCGGGATCGTCATCGGCGAAAATATGTCCCTGGCTGTCGCTTAAATAGAGGGCGACGGAGTGGAGATTGGTGGGCAGGTTTTCGAGGATTTCGCTGAAATGGGTGATTTCCTTCACCGCGGAGATCACGGCCTTGATTTCGTGTTTTCGGTTATAGACGGGAACGGCGTAGGCGATGACATCGCGCTTTAGAGTGGAGGAATGGAAGGGCACGGACACGGCGCTCTGACCTGAGAGGGCGAGATTGATGACCTCGCGGTGGGCATCATCGGGGAGTGAGAGTACGCGGAAATCCTCGCTGTCGCGGGCGGCTATATACCCATAGGAACCGTCGGTGCCCCAGTAATTGATATAGGTAAAGCCGTTATAGCTCTGTGCCTCACGCACCACGGTGCGGTTCAGGGGATTGTCGGGATCAAAGAAGAGCGAGATGGTGCGCAGAGTATTGAAATCGGAGCTTACCTGCTGCTCGATAGCTTCCTTATAGCGATCGATATAGGAGCGCACGTGGGCGGCATAGGATTCGGTAAAGATGCGCGTCACCGTGAACAGGGTGAAGATAAAGGCCGCTAAGGCGAGCGCCAGGCCTAAATAGCCGGTGAGGGAAAGGCGGCGCAGGGTATTTTGCAGTTTGCTTTCTTTAGCGACCAAATCGGTCATGTCATATCCTTAAGCTCGGTATAGGGGTGTGAAGGCTCTTTAAAAACTCTTGTAGCATAAGACAAAAAGGGCGCATATTCTGTGAATTTAAGCCCATTTTAGCAGGCTGTATGCAAAACCGTGTGCAGAAAAGGTAAAGGCAGTGTCAAGAAAAGATCTGAGGCGCAGTACCGCGGTGGGACAGATCTGCGCCCTGTCTGCACAGTGGAAGGTCAGGAGCGCTCCGTGCTGTCATCTTTACCGCCCCTGACGCTTTCCTCCTCAAAGCGGGCATCCTCGGGCTGACGGTCCGGTTGCTCCGCCCCGGCGCCAAGGCTTAAGGGGAGGTCCTCGTCCGCGACTAAGTACTGACGGGCGAACATGTCGGTGAAGAGCAGGAAGAGAGCCACCAGGAGCGGGCCGAAAATGACCCCCATAAAGCCAAAGAGGGGCAGGCCCACGATCACGCCCACGATGGTGATGAGCGGATGGGTGTTGGCCATCTTCTTCTGCAGGAACATGCGCAGCACGTTGTCGCACTGCGAGATGATGATGACGCCGTAGGCGACAAGTCCCACGGTGGAAAGGAGCGTACCCTCGAAATACTGCGCGATGGCAAGCGGGATCCACACGATCATGGTTCCCACGATGGGGATGATGGAGGCAAAGCCCGTCACTAAACCAAAGAGCAGGGCATTATTGACCCCGCACAGGGAATAACCCGCCGTGGCGACCACGCCCTGCAGGAGAGCTAAAAGAGGGATCCCGATGGCATTGGATTTGACGATGAGGTTGATGCGGTCGACGACGGCTTTCTTGTTCTCCCTGGAAAAGGGCAGCAGGCGGGCGACGTAGCTTTCCATGCGTATGCCGCCATCGAGAAGGAAAAAGAGCAGCAGCAGGGCGGTAAAGAGATTGATGGCAAAATTGTTGACCCCCGCCATGAGGAGATTGGCAATGCGCGTGACGCGGGAGGTGATGAAGGCAAGCGAGTTCTCGGAGATAAGATCAAAACCCGAGCGCGCCTCGATGTACTGTACGACGGAGGTGAGGCGGTCAATGATAAGCTGCGGCCTTAAGTCAAAGCCCGCGATAAGGTCAATGGCGTACCATACGGCAAGGCTTAGGGGAATGAGGATAAAGAAAGTCAGGGCGATAACGATAAGCCACGCGGCCTTAACGGGACCGATGCGGCGGGCAAGGCGGAAATTGGTACGTCTTAAGAGAATATAGAGCGTAATCGCCCCGAGGATGCCGTTGATGAAGGTACGTACCTCTAAAAAGAGCAGCAGGCCGATCCCGAGGATGAGGGCAAGGAGCGTAAACTCAAAGTATTTTTCCGATGTGTGGCGCATAGTATTTCCCTTGTTGAGATAGCCTATTGTACGAAGGGGGAGGCGGAGTTGCAAAGGGCGCGGCGATACACTTCCGGTATGGAGTAAAATTTCAGTTCTCCATCACAAAATGGAAAAATACTCGCACAAAGACGGGGCTCTTCCTTACGTAAGGCGCACGGCTTACTATAATGAGACGTTACCTCAGGGCAGGGATGAGATCTGAGGCAGATTCAAGTTAAGGAAGTTAAAGTGAACACGAGAACTCCGGCCGACGTTTTTGATGAGACCAATCCCCAGATTGAAAGGCGCTATTTAGAGCTCCTGGCGCGTGACTATCCCAACCGCTACGCGGCCTTTACCGAGATCATCAATCTGCAGGCGATTTTAAACCTGCCCAAGGGCACGGAGCATTTCATTTCCGATCTGCATGGGGAATACGAGGCCTTTTTCCATATCCTCAATAACTGCTCGGGGGTGATCCGCGAGAAGGTGGACGCCATCTTTAAGGAAATGAGCGAGAGCGATAAGGCCGATCTCTGCACTCTCATCTACTATCCGCACGAAAAGCAGGAACTGTTAAAGAAAGAGGGCAGGCTCAGTGAGGAATGGTACCGCAAGACCCTAAGGGAGCTCATTGAGCTTACCAAGTTCCTTTCCTCGCGCTATACGCGCTCCAAGGTAAGAAAGGCCATTCCGCGCGAGTTCAATTACATCATCGACGAGCTGTTACACGCGCAGGCCGACGAGGACAATAACCGGCAGCGCTATCACTCGCGCATTTACGACTCGATCATCGAGACGGGTTCGGCCCATCACTTCGTCAATTCCCTCGCCGCCCTCATTAAGCGTCTCGCCGTCGATCATCTGCATATCGTGGGCGATATCTTCGACAGAGGCGCGCATCCCGATGCCATCATGGACGCCCTCATGGACTATCACAGCCTCGATATCGAATGGGGCAATCACGATATGCTGTGGATGGGGGCGGCGGCGGGATCCATTCTGTGTATCGCAACCCTCATCCGCAACAATATCTCCTATGGCAATTATGAGCTTTTAGAGAACGGCTACGGGATCTCGATGCGCTCCCTTGCCATGTTCGCCGAGAAAACCTATCAGAAGGAAGAGGGGATCTCGCAGTTTGCCAAAGCCATAGCGGTCATCGTCTTCAAGCTGCAGGGGGCGGTCATCAGGCGCCATGACGAGTTTGACATGCAGGACAGGCTCTTTCTTGACAAAATCGACTATGAAAAGGGCACCGTGCTCTATGACGGGCGCGAGTATGCCTTAAAGACGTGCGATTTCCCGACCATCGACAGGCTCGATCCCTACAGGCTTTCTGAAGAGGAAGAGCAGATTTGTCATGAGTTAAGGCAGGCCTTCCTCGGCTCTAAGCGCCTGCAGAAGCATATCGCCTTTCTTTTCAGTCACGGCTCGATGTACCGCGTCTATAACGGCAATCTGCTCTTTCACGGCTGCATTCCCCTAAACGCCGACGGCACCTTCGCGCGCGTCTTCTGTGACGGGCGCTTCGTGCAGGGTAAGGACTATTTAGACCGCGCCGACGCCATCGCGCGGCGCGGCTTTGCCGAGCGCGACGAGGATGCCCTCGATTACATGTGGTATTTCTGGTGCGGCAAATGGTCGCCGCTCTCGGGGCGCGTCATCAAGACCTTTGAGCGGGCCCTGTGTCAGGATCATTCCATTTACGAGGAACCCCGCGACAATTACTACACCCACTACCACAAGGAAGAGGTGTGCAAGATGATTTTAAAGGAGTTCCGTTTAGACCCGGAGCGCGGGCATATCATCAACGGGCACACGCCCATCCGCGTAAAGGAAGGGGAAAGCCCTATACGCGGTAACGGGAGGCTCCTCGTCATTGACGGCGGCTTCTGCCACGCCTATCACAAGACGACGGGGATCGCCGGCTATACCCTCATCTTCAATTCGCATGAGCTGCGTCTGAAGGCGCACCGGCCCTTCACGGGACTGGAGAACGCCTTAAAGGGCAATATGGATATCAGGTCCGATTCCTACGAGGTGGAAAGCTTTGAGAGCCGGCGCATGGTGGCCGACTGCGATGTGGGGGTGGAGATCCGCGAGAATATTGAATCTTTAAGAAAACTGCTGAAGGCTTTCCGTGAAGGCAAGATCCCTGAAAAAACGCGCCGCGTCTAGGCAGTCGTGCGCCCGCTTCAGCATTTCCGGTGTACAGGTGCCGGTGTGTCTGATTCTGAGCACGTTTTACATTATGCGGAATTGACGGTGGTTTATTGCAGTTTTACAATACTGTAGCCTAAGATGCAGTTTAAAGGGCTAGTGAAGGAGCAAGATGTTAAGAGAAGCGGTACGGTAGCAGTCTGATGCCAGGGATCAGGCGGGGCTGAGACCGCTTAAGATTCTGTGGTTTTCCCTGCGAACCTATTATGACCGTGGCTCGGTGCGCGCCTCGCGCGTGCGTACCATGCTAAAGGCCCTGACTGAACGTGGCTGTGAGGTAAGATCCCTGACCTGCATTTACCGCGATTATCCGACCTCCACCACACTGCCGTGGGAAGACTTTCCTGAGCTGAAGATCTCCCGTCCCGCCCCCAATGTGGTCTATGCCGAGGACGGGAAGCTCTGCACCAGCCTTATCGCCACGCAGGAGCGCGATCTGAGCCGGTTAGGCGGCGCGGATCTCAGTTTCATAATCGAGGCGCTTAAATATCATCTGCGCGCCTTCAGCCCCGATGTGGTGCTGGGGTCGGATATCGACAATGTCTCGGAAATGCTGCGCCGCGAGGTGCGTCTTGCGGGACTGCCCTATGTCTACGTGCTGATGACGAGCCTTAACCGCGCTTACGAGTTTGCTGACTGTGCCATGGTGGTTACCGCCTCGCGCACCACCGCCTACGGCCTGAACGCCGCGGGGGCACGCGTGGTCACGGCAGGGCCCTTTATTAAAAAGGACGAAATTCTCGTCTCCGAGCGCCGTCCCACCTACGTGACCCTGATCAATTCCTCGTTCTCCAAAGGTCTGTCGGTCTTCGTGCGCCTCGCCCTGGTCTGTCACCGCGAGAGAGTGCCGGTGCGCTTTTTAGTGGTGCAGACCCGCGGCCGCTTCTTTCAGGTGATTAAGGCGCTGCGCTGGTCAGACGGCTCGCCCCTCGATATCTCGGCGCGCGATCTGCCCAATGTCGAGGTGGTGGATAACCCGGGCGATCTTCGCTCCATTTTCGCCATGACCCGGGTACTGCTCATGCCGTCTTTATGGAACGAGGACGGCGGGCATTACGCCATTGAGGCCATCATGAACGGTATTCCCGTGGTCTGTACCGACAGTGGCGGTCTGCCCGAGGCTATCGCGGGGGCCGGTCTTACCGTGGAGCTACCACGCGCCTGTATGGAGGATATGACCCTCATGCCCACCTTTGAGGATATCCGGCTCTGGTATGACGCCCTGCATGAGGCGCTGACACGGGATTTCACGGCTGAAATCGCGCACGCCCAGGCGGTTAACGCCCTCGAAAAGAGCACGGAAAGGCTTATGAACGCCTTAACGGAGCTGCTTGACAGTCATCTCTACTAAACCTCTGCGGGGAGAGTTATCTCCCCGTCAGCTACTTTTCACTTTCTGAGGCGTCGCCTGCAGGGGGCGCTACGCTGTTGCGTCCCCGGGCGATCCTCAGGCGCTTTAAGAGCGGATAAGCGTTTTTGTCGCGGATGACAATGAGCCGGTCGTTTACGGCCGGTGCGTAGTGATGGGAGAGGCCTAAGAGCCTCAGTTTAGCCTCAGGGTTGCTGCCAAGCAGGATAAGGTTGCCCTCCACGCGGGAGGCGTAGCGCTCCGTGTCGTAGACGGTGGGACACACCACAGCCACGGAGCCGCCCTTCTTAAGCTGCGCGGCAGCGGCCATGAGGCAGGGACTGTCCCTGCCTGACTGTACCACAATGAGAAAATCTGAGATGTCGGAGAGAAGACAGTGCTGAAAATAACTGTCCTGCTCCGTGGGCAGATGTCCATAGAGACAGGCACTGATAAAAGAGCCGTCCTCGTTAATGAGATCCCCGATAAGTCCAACCTGAGGATGAGAGGCGAGATGATCAGGGCTGTCCTTAAGGATCATGAGGGGGGAGGCGCGTAAGGCAAGTCCCTCCTCGATAACTGCCGCGGCTACTCCCGTATCATCCGTGGTTACGGGGGTAAAGCCGTTAAGACACAGATAGCGGGTCAGCCTGCGGGCGATTTCCGCGCCGTGGGCGGTAGGCTGCGCTGAGCCCACGATAGCTGCGAAGGACTTACCCGAGAGCGCTGCGCTCCCGCCCACCGTCAGCACGGGAGGACAGTAGGGACTTGACCTTAAGAGGGTGGGAAAGTCGCTGTCAAGAGGCGAGATAAGACGCTGGCCTAATCTTGCGGCCATTAAGGCGTGATTGACCGCGCTCTGTCTTAATTCAAGGGCATCGGCCTCACTTAAGGGAAAGGGCGCGTCGTGAGGCAGCAGCTTCTGAAGCGCATTGCATTCCTCAAGCACCTTTTCTAAAGGAGCATGCAGATCGGTGCTCTGACTTAGCCGCTGCAGCGTGGCGTAAGTCAGGGCGGGCAGGGTTTTAAGAGCCAGCAGATTGAAGGTGGCGTTGGAAAGCGTGTCCGTCATGCGTAAACCTTAAGTAATTTAAAAAGATGATCGCAAAAAGAAGGGGTTCTGACTAGCTGACAGCTCACATTTCAGATAAGGAGCCTAAGCTTGCAGGCGTTGGGGGGCAGAAAACGGGGTTAAGCTCCTGCGGAAACCGAAAACAGAATACGTATATTTTTTATCTTACTGTTAAATCTTGTATGTAAGAGTTTACACAAAGGGACGCGGCACTCTACGCAAATCTCCGGGGTAAAGCGGGAAGAGGGGTTGTATATAAGTTTATCGCTAAGGGGCTAAGACAAGCCCTTTATCTCCTTTTAAACTCCGCGTGTAAAGTTGCAAAAGGGAGTTTTTAAAGCTCCTTTAATATGGGGGGAGGAGGGAGGGGCGGATTTTACAAAAACTACACTCTATTGACCTTTTTGCGGTGTAAACAGCCTCCGGTTTAAAAGTGTGATCGGGATCGGATTGTCACGGTAGGCTCCGGCACGTCTGCGGTGCAGTGTGCACCAAAAGAGGGATAAGGCGGAGAAAGAGCACTGAAGGTGGTAAGGCGCGGATTTATGGGTCATAACCGCTGACTAAGTAGAAAAAGAGCGTACCCTTTGCTCTAAAATAGTGCACGATGCCTTTAAAAAGGCGATGTTCCCTGTCTGAAACACGGGGTACCATTACAGGTATACGTAAAAAAGCGCAAGAGGGTTGCAAAAAAATTGCATAAACGCTGCGCGAAAGTGCAGGCCATTAATGTCCGTTTTTAAGTAACAGACTGATCTGTAAATAAAAAATCTGGCGGCAGGCTTGCGCTGCGGCCCACGGGAAAATGCCGGCGAAAACGTTTACGGCAAAGTGAAAGCCTGACTGGTGAAAAATCCTCTCAACTGCGAAAAAATTACGTTGTTTTGTACCTTAAATGGGGGTATCATGCTCCCGACTTAGGATGAACAGCAGAGGTTCTCATCCCCTGCGCGGTAAATCTCGCAAAAAGAAAGACGTGGCTTACCGTTTTGGTTTTTAAAACAGGAGTTTTAATATGAGAGCAGAATGGCGTGGCTTCAAAGGAACCCACTGGCTGGATGATGTAAACGTTCGTGACTTCGTGCAGAACAATTACACCATGTATAACGGTGACGAGTCCTTCCTTAGCGGTCCTACCGATGCCACTAACAAGCTGTGGGGCATGGTTTCGGATCTGCAGAAGCAGGAACGCGCCAAGGGCGGCGTCCTCGACATGGAGACCGAGGTCGTTTCCGGCATCACCGCCTACAAGGCCGCCTATATCGGCGAGGGCACTCAGGATTTAGAGAAGGTCGTGGGCCTTCAGACCGACAAGCCCTTAAAGAGAGCTTTCATGCCTTTCGGTGGCATCAAGATGGCTGAGGAAGCCTGCACCACCTACGGCTATACCCCCAATCCCAAGTTCACCAAGATTTTCAACGAGTACCACAAGACCCACAATCAGGGCGTGTTCGATGCCTACACCCCCGAGATGCGTGCTGCCCGTAAGAACAAGATCATCACCGGCCTTCCCGATACCTATGGCCGTGGCCGTATCGTCGGCGACTACCGCCGTGTGGCCCTCTACGGTATCGACTACCTCATCGCCAAGAAGAAGGAAGACTTAAAGAACTGCGGCTGCGGCATCATGACCGATGACATCATCCGTCAGCGCGAGGAGTTATCCGATCAGATCCGCGCCCTGGGCCAGATGAAGCAGATGGCCGCCGACTACGGCTTTGATATCTCCAGGCCCGCCAATAATGCCCGCGAGGCCTTCCAGTGGCTGTACTTTGGTTACCTGGCCGCCATCAAGACCCAGAACGGCGCCGCCATGTCCGTGGGCCGTGTCGCCACTTTCCTTGACATCTACATCGAGCGTGACTTAAAGGAAGGCACCTTAACCGAGGCCGAGGCCCAGGAGTTAGTTGACCACATCGTGATGAAGTTCCGTATGGTCAAGTTCGCCCGTATTCCCTCCTACAATCAGCTCTTCTCCGGTGATCCCGTGTGGGCCACCCTGGAAGTTGCCGGTTTAGGCATGGACGGCCGCTCCATGGTCACCAAGAACGACTTCCGTTTCCTGCACACCTTAGAGAACATGGGTCCGTCCCCCGAGCCGAACCTCACCGTTCTCTACTCGCGCAACCTGCCGGAGAACTTCCGCAAGTACGCCGCCAAGATCTCCATCACCACCTCCTCGATCCAGTACGAGAACGATGACGTGATGCGTCCGGTGTGGGGCGATGACTACTCCATCTGCTGCTGCGTGTCCGCCACCGAGACCGGTAAGGAAATGCAGTTCTTCGGAGCCCGCGCCAACCTCGCCAAGTGCATGCTCTACGCCATCAACGGCGGCGTGGACGAGAAGACCTTAGTCCAGGTGGGCCCGAAGTTCCGTCCCATTACCTCCGAGTACCTCGACTTTGACGAGGTGATGGCCAACTACGACGTGATGATGGACTGGTTAGCCGGCCTCTACGTCAACGTCCTCAACCTCATTCAGTACATGCACGACAAGTACTACTATGAGGCCGCCGAGATGGCCCTCATCGACACCGACGTGCGCCGTACCTTCGCCACCGGTATCGCCGGCTTCTCCCACGTGGTGGACTCCCTGTGCGCCATCAAGTACGCCAAGGTCAAGTGCATCCGCAACGAGCAGGGCGTGGTGGTCGATTACGAGACCGAGGGTGACTTCCCGCGTTACGGCAACGACGATGACCGTGCCGATGAGATGGCCGTGTGGCTGCTCAAGACCTTCTTAACCAAGATTAAGAAGTACCACACTTACCGTAACTCCGAGCCCACCACCTCCATTCTTACCATCACCTCCAACGTGGTGTACGGTAAGGCCACCGGTTCCTTACCCGATGGCAGAAAGGCCGGTGAGCCCTTATCCCCGGGTGCCAACCCCTCCTACGGCGCTGAGAAGAGCGGCTTATTAGCCTCCTTAAACTCCGTGGCCAAGCTCCCCTACGAGTATGCGTTAGACGGTATCTCCAATACCCAGACCATCTCTCCGGATGCCTTAGGTCATGACTTAGGCGAGAGAACCGGTAACCTCGTGCGCGTCATGGACGGCTACTTCGAGCGCGGCGCTCACCACCTCAACGTCAATGTCTTCGGTACCGAGAAGCTCATCGACGCCATGGAGCACCCCGAGAAGCCCGAGTACGCCAACTTCACCATCCGCGTCTCCGGTTACGCCGTGAAGTTCATCGATCTGACCCGCGAGCAGCAGCTCGACGTGATCGCCCGTACCTGCCACAAGAGCATGTAAGGTACGCTTTCAGAGCGGATCCCGCGCTGCGGGATCCTTAAGTCAGATCATAAAGAGGCCCTGCGGGGCCTTTTTAGTAACCAGGAAAAAACAGCTATGACTCAGGCTTACGTGCATTCTTTTGAAACCTTTGGCTCCGTGGACGGTCCCGGCGTGCGCTTCGTGGTCTTCATGCAGGGCTGTCAGATGCGCTGCCGCTACTGCCACAATCCCGACTCCTGGAAGTTAGGCGGCGGTGAGGTGCACACCCCCGAGGAGATCTTAAACCGTGCCTTAAGATACCGCTCCTACTGGGGCAAGAGCGGCGGCATTACCGTCTCAGGCGGCGAGCCACTTTTACAGATGGATTTCATGGTGGAGTTCTTTAAGCTCTGCAAGAGCGAGGGCGTGCATACCACCATCGACACCGCGGCAGGCCCCTTTACCCGCGAGGAGCCATTCTTCTCTCAGTATAACGAGCTCTTAAAGTACACCGATCTGCTCATGATTGACGTGAAGCACATCCGCGATGCCGCGCACCGCGAGCTCACCCACGTCCCCAATGACAATATCCTTGACTGCATCCGCTATACCGACTCCCTTGGCAAGAAGCTGTGGATCCGCCACGTGCTGGTGCCGGGCGTCACAGACGGGGAAGAGGATTTAAAGGCCCTTGGCGACTTTATCGCGACGCTTAAGAACGTGCGCCGCGCTGAGATCCTCCCCTATCACTCCTTTGGCATGTTCAAGTGGGAGACCTTAGGTTTTAACTATACCTTAAAGGATACCCCCTCGCCCTCTGAAGAGGAGATTAAACGCGCCCAGACGCTGATCGGCACCGATAAGTATCAGGGCTATAAGGAAGACGAGGCTTAAGCTTTTTAAGACGCGCCGTGGCTTGCGTCTGCGGCGCCCGTTGCTCTTCTTAAAGACCGGCGCATCTTTCAGCCCGTGTTTTGACGTTTAGTCTAAATGGTTTTCCTTCCACTAGGTAACGAATCCCTCCTAATCACTGCGCGGGGAAGCTTTGTCATTCCTCCCCGGCAGAGGAGAGAGGCCTTTCCTTCCGCGGATCTCCACGACTGCTACAAGAGCAAAGCCTGACGATCTTTGACTAACATTATGCTTTTCTCAGGGAGGCGAGCTGCTCGTCGCTGAGTTTTGTTGTATTCCTGATAAAGTCAGGCGATAGTCCTTTGTCGAACAGTTCTCTGGCTATACGCAGACGATCTTCAAGCAGGGTATTAGCCGCTTTTAGACGCTCCCGTTTTTCTCCTTCAGCTATACCTTCAGCTATACCCTCAGCTTTTCCCGATTTAAAACGCGTGGCCATTTCCATCTCGTAGCGCTCCTGGGCCTCGTACATGAGCATAGCCTGACGATCTTTGACGAACATTTTTTCTGCCTCCAGAACTTTTTTGAAGATCTCGTCTTCTTGAGCCATTTCCATAATTTCGTCAGGCTCAGTATTGTTTAAATAGCTCATCCACCTAATAAGGCGATTCTTATTCTTGTCAGAAAGGTGTTCGCACTTATTAGCCTCTATGAAATGCACTGATATCTTGTCCGTAAGAACAAGGGCATGCTCATCATCCTCTCGCAGGGTGAAGCAGGAATGGTATTTATGAGAGCTCTTAAAGTGGTCAAAGGACAGAATATTGATGATCACGACCGGTTTCAGTTCTTTATACGATTTGCCTTTAGCGCTCTGCGTACCGAAGAGTTTGGCAAAGTAATAGAGACTGCGTTCACCAAGATCGTCAGGATAGGTTTGCACCTCAATATCGATGAGCTGACCTTCTGACGTAGTAGCGCGAATATCGAGACGGCTCTGTTTGTCATGTGCGTGCTCCGCGGTAAGTTCGCGGTCTTCAAGTGTTAAGTCCGTGATTGTTCCATGTACACAGTCCGGCCTTCTGTCATCGAAAACGGCATTGATGAGATCAAGAAGGAACTCCTTGTGCTTTTCCGTGGCCATGAGATACTTGAAAAAAGCATTCGTTAAAGCGGTTAAAAGAGCGGTCCGTGCAGTAGTAATTTTCATCCTGTTCTGACACGATTTCCTTCCTCCGAGCTACCCCCTTTTAGGGTGTCATGATATCCGTGGCGGTTGGGGACTTAAACTCAGACCCTGAGAACAGCTTAGCATATTCTCTCTAAGAGCGGAGTACCGACCGCTAGAGTTCCAGCAGAAAGAAAAAACGTAACTATGATAAAGACTGCTAAAAGGAGGCCAAGGCTTTCTCAGGATACAGGAACGGTACTGCAACCCCGTTCCCGCATCATGACTATTCGCCGGGGAACTTAATTTCCCAGAGCTTACGCAATCTGTCCATGAGCTCCATGACGTGTACGGTCTCAGCGTGAGGCATGGAAGGACATTCTCTCCTGCCGGCCTTTAGGGTCTCAAGGCATTCGATGACCTGATACTCATAGCCCGTGACCTGCTGCGGCAGGGGGAAACGCTGCACGAGGCGGTGTTCCTTATCAAAAAGCTCCACCTTCTCGGGATTGTTGATATTGGTGACGGCCAGATAGCCTTTCGTGCCGTAGATATAGCCCATACGATCGGTGGGGCTATAGGCCGTGGCATGCATGGAGGCAAGGGCTCCGTTTTCAAAGGTGATGGCGACGTTATCTAAAAGATCAACGCCCGTGTCGGCCTTGACGCAGGTGCCGGTAAGATCCTTGACGCCTGAGTGAATGGCCATTAAGGCAAAGTTGATGGGATAGACGGTGAGATCAAGTAAGGCACCGCCGGCTAACTCCGGGCGCATGATGCGCTCCTTATGGGTAATGGGATAGCCTAAATTAGCCTGCACCGAGTGTACCTCGCCGATGGCTCCGCTCTCAATGACCTCATCAATGATGCGCCTCGAGGGCATATAGCGCGTCCAGATGGCCTCGGTGACGAGAAGATCCTTTTCTTTGGCAAGGGCCAGGATCTCAAGGGCCTCGGCGGCGTTTTTCGTGAAGGCCTTCTCCACTAAAAGGTGTTTGCCGGACTCAAGGCAGAGACGGGCGTGGGCGGCATGTTCGGAGTGGGGGGAGGCGATATAGACAAGGTCGATCTCAGGATCGGCGGCTAATGCCGCGTAAGAGCCATAGGCTTTAGAAAGGCCGTACTCCCTTGCAAAAGCCTCGGCCTTCTCCAGAGAGCGCGAGCCAATGGCTGCAAGTTTAATCTCGGGGTGCTGTAAACGGGTGAGGGTGTCGGCCATGGTACGGGCGATGGCACCGGCACCGAGGATAGCTACGTTCATAGGATCTCCTTAAGTGATACCGTCACCATTGTAGCCGCTTTTGCAGACCTCCGGAGGAAAAAGGTCGGAGAGGGGCGTGAAGATGGTTTGATAAGCTCTGAGAGGCTGACAGTAAGCTGACAGCTTACAGGCAGAGGAGTGAAAACTTTCTTGCAGGAACCGGGTATATTTGTAATTTATGTGAAGCAGATCACGTCATTTTTAGACGTACTGAAATACAAGATCATCAGGAACTTTCTTTAAAAATCCTTTTAAATCAAAGCGTTTGCTTTTAAACAGGGCGCTTTTTCCTCAGTATTGAACAGTAAAATATATGCAAAATGTTAGTCAGTTCTTTGTTTTATAAAGAAAAATGAGAGCCTTTTCGCATATTTAAGGCTTGCGATCCGTCCTGAACCGATTTATATTTAATTCCGCGCGGACAGTATAAGAATACCCGCGCAGACTATTAAAGATTTGTACTGCGGAGTTTTATGGGATCTCCGCAACAGACAAAAAAACAGGACATATAAAATGAAGAAGTCTCTTTTAGCTTTAGCCGTTGCCGCCATGGCCGTTTCCACCGTGGCTTCCGCTGCCACCGTCTATGACAAGGACGGTACTTCGGTTGGCGTGTACGGCCGTGTCGACGCCACTTTCTTCTCTCAGGATTCCGGCAAGACCGGCCAGTCCGCCGCCAATGACGCCAACTTAAACGCCGAGAGCCGTTTAGGCTTCGACTTCCGCTCCGAGCTCTCCTCCTGGGCGGCCGCTTTCGCCAAGGTTGAGTGGCAGAACGCCGATGATGACCTCAACAATGAGTTCAACTCCCGTTACGTGTGGGTCGGTGTGGACTTCGGTCAGTTCGGTGCCGTGAAGGCCGGTAAGTTCGAGGATGCCGTCAAGTACGCCGTCGCTCCCACCGATATCTTCGAGGACTGGGGCTGCAACGGCCAGATGGGCAACGATGACCGCCGTGACGGCATGATTGGCTACTCCTGGTCGGGCTATGGCGTGGATGTCAACCTCACCTACGGTACCGGCAAGGATAATCAGCAGGTCGATGGTGCCTGGTGGGGCGCTAACGGCGTTGTTGCCAATGCCAATGCCAGCGGCGCTGAGAAGGTGGATATCGAGTCTGCCTATGCTGTTTCCGTGGGCTACACCTCCCCGGCCGTGCTCTTCGGACCCATCAGTGTCAAGGCCGCCTTCGGCGGTGCCCAGTTCCAGGACAGGGATGCCGGTGCTAACGGTTCTACCGTTTACGAAGATAATATCTATGACAGCTACACCAACTGGGCCGCTTCCGTGTCGTGGGGTACTCTCTCCGACGGTCTCTATTTAGCCGTGATGGGCAATGCCCGTGACTTTGACGTCTTCAGCGGTGCAGAGTATGGTGCTGATGCTGTAGCCATTGATGACTACACCGTGACCGGTGTCGAGGCCGTCATCTCCTACTGCTTTGCCAACGGCGTGCAGTTAATGACCGGCTGGGAGTGGATGAACGTCGACATGGACGGCGCTGAGGGCTTCGATTCTAACGGCTACGTGATTCCCGTGCACGCCCGCTGGCAGATCAACCCCAACTTCAGGATCTGGGTTGAGGCCGCCTTTGATGCCGGCACCGACAGCGATTTCGCCGCTGCCACCAACGGTGTCAATGCCCGTTACGAGGAGAACATCTATCAGGTGGGTGCCCGTTACACCTTCTAATCTCGCGTAAGAAAAGCTTAAGACCGTGCCCCCTGGGCACGGTTTGTAAGAGAACTTACGCATAAGAAGCGATTTTCTTTTATCGGGGGCCGCGTTCGCGGCCCCGCATGTTTTCTGTTTTAAAGCCTTTTACCTGCAGTCAGCTCCCTTAAGGGGAATTTTTGCCTCTTTGTGCCGATTTCTTGCGCTCTTCTTTAAAGACTCCGGCCCCGCACACAGCCTTTGCTATACTGAAGGCGTTTTTTACCGTATTCCCCATCTCTGCGGAGTAAATCAGATGCGCATGCTTAAAAGCCTCCTTCTCAGGCTTGTCTCGCTGAGCGTGACGCTCCTTATCCTCTCCCTGACCGTCTTCATCCTCTCGCGCCTGATGCCAGGCGATCCGCTGACGGCCTTTTACGGGGATGTGGCGGATACTTTCTCAGATGAAGAGCTGGCGCGGGCCCGCGCCTACCTCAATCTCGACGCGCCGCTTTTTCCGCAGTACCTGACGTGGCTGTCTCACACCCTGCAGGGAGATCTGGGCTTTTCCTACCGCTATCACATGCCGGTTGCGGAGCTTTTAGCGCCGCTTATTATCAATACCCTTCTTCTGGGCGCTCTGTCCTTCGTTATCATCTTTGCCCTGGCGCTCCTGCTGGCGCTTCTGTGCGTGCGCTATGAGGAGAGGCTTATTGACAGGGCGATCCGCGCGGCAGGGACCGTGACCTATCTGCTGCCCTCCTTCTGGGTGGGGCTTATCCTCATCTTAATTTTTGCGCTCACCTTAAAATGGCTGCCCGCTTCCGGGGCCTATGCACCCGGTGAGTCTCACTCCCTGAGCTCGCGCCTGACGCATTTAGTTCTGCCCGTAACGGTGATGGTGCTAAGTCACCTCTGGTATTTCGGGGCACTGTTAAGAAACCGTCTGGCCGATGAGGTGCGCGAGCCCTACGTGCTGAACATGAGAGCCGCAGGGAAGGGGCGCTGGGCAGTGCTGGTCACGGAGTGCCTGCCTGCCGTGCTGCCCACGCTCTTTAACGTCATGGCCATCGCCATCCCGCATGTACTGAGCGGCACCTTCGTGGTGGAGGCAGTGTTCAATTACCCCGGGGTAGGGGCGATGGCGGTGGAGAGCGTGCGCAATCACGATTACAGTCTCCTCCTCGCGCTCATCCTCATTACCTCCTTAGCCGTGGTGGCCGCGGCTCAGTTAAGCGCATCTGCAGGCGGCAGGCTCGATCCGCGCCTTAAAAGGAGCGCTAGGGAGAGGTGCGTATGAGCGAAGGCAAGCCTCTCTCTGTATCAGGGGAAGAGAGCGCTGAGGAGAGGGCCGCGCGCTTATGGCTGTTCAGTCCCGCTTCCCTGGACGGCTTTAAGGCACGTGCCTTAAAGCGTAAGGAATGCAGGGCCCCGCGGTGTGCCCTGAGATTTAAGCTGACTGCTCCGTGTCTTGCGCTGACGGTACTCTCGCTCCTTGGCGTCCTGACTGCAGGCGTGCTCTTAAGCTATGGCGGGGACGGCGGGCGCTTTCACTATGCTTCCCTAAGCGTGGCCCCGTGCAGTGACTTCCCCTTAGGCACCGATCCCCTGGGCCGTGATCTCCTTTATGCCATCTGCAGGGGGGCGCTGCCCTCCTTTGCCGTGGGGCTTATGGCCACCTGCATGGCGCTTATGACCGGCGTGCTCGCGGGAACCGTGCTTGCCTGTCTGCCGCCGGCACTGCGCAGCGCGGGGCTGCGTCTTATCGAGGTACTGTCGGGTCTTCCCCGGGTGTTGGTACTGCTCTTTTTAAGTGTGTTCCTCGAGCAGGCCTCGGTGCTCACGCTCGCCGCGCTCATGGGGCTTACGGGCTGGTTCGGGATGGCGAGGCTGTGCTTTCTTGAGGTGCTGAGGCTTAAGGAAAGCCCGCGCCTTATCTCCTCGGCCTTAATGGGGACGGGGCTTTCAGGCCGCATCTATCTGCATTTCCTGCCCGCGCTCGTGTCGGCGCTCTCCTTTGCCTCGGTGGCAGCCCTGGGAAGCTTTATTACCCTGGAGGCCACCCTCAGCTTTTTAGGACTGGGGCTTCCCGCGGATACGCTGTCCCTGGGAACGCTGCTCTCCCTTGCCAACCGTGCCCTGCTCACGGGAGCGTGGTGGGTAGTGGTCTTCCCGGGGGCGTATTTAGTATTGACTCTCTTATCCCTGAGCGCTCTGTCCCTCGCGCTGTGCGCTAAGGTTAACCGCCGCTGTTCCTATCTGTGAGGTTTGATGTCATGCTTACCACCTCTTCCGTGCACGCTTTAAGCTCCTTAAGACAGGCTCTGCCTGCGCTGTGCGCCGTGTTTTTCCTTAACGCCCTGACCGCCTGCGGCGGGCCTGAGATGACAGAGAGCGCTTCCGCTGTGGAGAGTAGGGTAACACCAGATGCGCACCCTTCGCGTCTTGTCTTTGCAGGCGAGGAGGTGACGACGATAAATCCCCTTTTAAACGCTCACGACGAGCTGCCGACGCTCATTTTCTCGGGTCTTTTAAAGTATGACGTCACGGGTACGCCCGTGCCTGACATCGCCCTGGACTTTCACTATGAAGAAACGGCGCTCACCTATACCTTCCATCTGCGCGATGACGTCTTCTGGCAGGACGGGGAGCCCTGTGACGCCGCGGACGTGGCCTTTACCTACGGGACGTTAATGGGCGATAACCCGCTCCTCTGTCCCGTCACCTCGCAGTTTGAGGATCTGTCCGCCATTGAGACTCCCGATCCCTTAACCGTGATTTTCCGTTTAAAGGCCCCTAACGTGGCCCTGGCCTCCTACTTTACCCTGGGACTTCTGCCTGAGCATCTTTTACGGGATGAGGATCTGCAGCGTACGGCCTTCAATCAGCATCCGGTGGGCACGGGGCGCTATGCCATGGAAAGCTGGGACAGGGCCGCGGGGCGGATCGTGCTTAAGGCGCATGAGCGCTATTACGGGAAGGTGCCGGCCATAAAGGAGCTTGTCTACGCCACGGTCGCCGAGGAGAGCGTCAAAAGCGTGCTCCTAAGTTCCGGCGAGGCGGATCTGGCGTGGCTTAACGCCCGCTACGCCGCGGAATTCAGGGGACGGCCCGGCTATCAGTCCCTGGATTTTAAAAGCGCTGACTTACGCGCTCTCTCCATGGATATGCACACGCCTTTCTGGCAGCATAACGCTGATTCCATCGCGGTTTTAAATTACGCCCTGGATAAGGACGCCCTCGTCGCCGCAGTGCTTCAGGGCAGGGGGGAGCGCGCCTTTGGCCTTTTGCAGGTTTCTCCGGCCTCGCGCAATGTCAGGGCCGATCTCTATCCTTATGACGTGACGCGCTTTCATGCGGCGATGGAGGCTTTAGGCTGGAGACGCGGCGCGGACGGGGTGTATGTGCATAACGGGGAACGCTTTCATTTCACAGTTCAGGTGCGCGATTATGAGGAAGAGCGCGTCGATTTAAGCGCCCTCGTGTCCGCCATGCTTAAGGACGCGGGCGTGGAAATGGAGGTGGTGCGCGTGAGGCGCTTTGATTTTAAGAAAGGCTACAACGCCTATCTCTCGGGCATGGCCTATCCCTTTGATCCCGACGCGCTTTACAGCGCCACGGTCACGGGCGGCTCGGATAACAATATGGGGTACTCTCATCCTGAGGTGGACGCGCTGTTACTGAAGGCCCGCCATGCGGACGATCCTAAGGAGCGCATGGCCCTTTACCGTGACTTTGAGGTGCTCTACGCAAGACACCCCGGGATCGTGCCCCTGGTCTACCTCGAGGGCAATTACGTGGCCGCAGCCGCCCTTAAAGGCCCCGATACGCGCAGGCTTCTCGGGCATCACGCCGCGGGCGTGTTCTGGAACGTCGAGGACTGGTATTTTGAAGCTTCCGACGGAGCAAAGAGAGAGAGAGAGAGGCTGTCTCAGGTGAGTGAGAGCAGGACGGGCCATGACCCCTGCCTTGAGGTACGGCATCTGAGCCTTGGCTTTAAGCGCGGGGAAGTTATCTGCGAGGCCTTAAGGAATCTCTCCCTTACCCTCGCAAAAGGAGAGTGCCTGGCTTTAGTGGGGGAAAGCGGCTCGGGCAAATCGGTGCTTTTAAAGGCCCTCTTAAGGCTCCTGCCTTCCCACGCGCGCTTTAAGTCAGGGGAGATCCTCTTTCAGGGCCGTGAACTTACTGCCCTTGGAGAGCGGGATTTAGAGGCACTGAGGCTTAAAGAGGCAGGTTATGTCCTGCAGGATCCCCTGACGGCCTTCAACCCCGTAAAACGCGTGGGGGAGGTCATCATCTCCCGCATGCGCCGTGCCCGTGCGCTCAGTTACGCACAGGCCCGCGCCGAGGCTATCGCGCTCCTTGAGCGCCTTGAAATAAGGGACTGCGCAGAGCGCTGTGACGACTATCCTTCCGCCTTCTCAGGCGGGGAACTGCAGCGCCTCGCGCTCGCGCTCGCCCTTTGCGTCAGTCCCTCCTTACTGCTCCTTGACGAAATCACCACCGCTCTTGACGAACCCGTGGCCTTACGCCTTTTAAGACTCCTTGAGCGCGAGATTAAAGACCGCGGTATGAGCGTCATCTTTGTCACCCATCAGCTGCCGCATGCCGCCCTGCTTGCCACGCGCTGTGCCGTGATGTACGCGGGGCGCATCGTCGAATGCGCGCCCGTAAAGGAGCTCCTGGCCCACCCCCTGCACCCTTACACCCGGGCGCTGTTAAAGGCTTTACCGCAGTGCAGTGACCCAGGGACTCCCCTTGCGTCCCTGCCTGGTGTGTCGCCTCTCCTGCAGGATCCTGCTCCCTGCGATCTCTTCTCCCTGAGAAACCCGCAGGCCCTGCATATCGACTGCCTGAAAGAGCCTCCCTGCTATCTTGTCACCCCCGCTCACGAGGTGCGCTCGTGGCTGTACCATGAGGCTTACTCAGGCAGGGTCTGTCCCTTAAAGGAAGGGGAGGCTCCCGTGACGCTTCCTTCTGTGCCCCGTGACTTTATGGAAAGCATGCAGGGGCCGCCGGCCGGGACTTTCAGGAGGTCTGTATCTGAGCCTTTAGCAGAGGATCAGATTAAGCTTAAGCTTAAGGGAAAGGGCAGGCCCCTGCTTGAGGTAAGAGATCTCTGCGTGAACTATGCAGGGGGCGCCGGGGACGTGCTTTCCTCTGTGTCCTTCACGGTGCCAGAAGGCGAGATCTGCGCCTTGGTGGGCGCAAGCGGTGCGGGTAAGTCCACGCTCGCAGGCGCCTTGCTGCTGCCTCAGAGAGTGCGGCAGGGCGCGGTGTACTTTGACGGCAGAAAGGTGAGCTCGTTTAAGGGACAGGAAAGACGCGAACTCTGCAGGCGCGTGCAGCTCATCTTTCAGGGAGGTAGCGCTCTTGATCCTTTTTTAACTGTCTTTAAGGCCGTAAGTGAGCCGCTTCTTTCCCTGAGACTCTGCAAAAAAGCGGAGCTTCCTGCCAGGATTGCATCCTTAATGGAGCGCGTGCAGCTTCCCAGGGAACTTATGTCCGTGCGCGTGGGCGAGCTTTCCGGAGGTCAGGCGCAGCGCGTGGCATTAGCCCGCGCCTTAAGCGTGCGTCCCGAGCTTCTCATTGCCGATGAGCCCACCGCCTCCTTAGATACCACGGTGCAGGCGCAGATCGTCAATCTTATTCTGGAGCTTAACGCGCGTGAGGGGCTTACGGTGCTCTTTATCACCCATGATCTGGCCTTAGTGCGCCATCTCTGCACCCGCGTGGCGCTCCTGGATAAGGGAAGGATAGCCAGGTACGCCCCGGTGGAAGAGTTCTTTGGCGCACCCGTGCACCCTAAGGCGCGGGAGATGATTGCCGCTTATTCAGAGGGGGCGTTATGCCTGTCTTCAGGCGGGCTTTCGCGGCGCGTGAAATAAAGGCCCTGATTATCAGCGCTTATCACTTCAAAGCGCTGCGTAAGATAGCGCAGCACCCTGCCTTCCCGTAAATCGTAGCTTACCGTCGCCACCTTTTCCCGCGCCGCGTTATAGGCCTCAAAGCGCAGGATCTCGCCCTCGCGTCCTGCGTAGACGAGATTATCGCCAGAGGCGTCATCCCGCTCCGACACCTCAGAGCCGAACACGAAACTTAAGGCCCCGGGGGCAGCGCAGGAGAGCACGTTCAGTTCCGAGAGTACGCACAGGGAAGTGCGTTTGAAGACGCTCACCTCCTTTAGGGGATCGCAGAGGGGACAGCTTTTAATCTCTCCCCTGCCGCCCGTACCTGAAAGCGCATAGATACTGCGCTCCCCCTCGCGCCTTATCAGGGGATAGGCACCTTCCTCAAGGCTCACCGCCCCCGCGTGTTGCGCGTAGGGAATGATGAGCACTTCCTTAAGGCAGCGCTCGGAGACATTAAATAAGGGAGCGCCCGGCGTCACGAAGGCCACCTCGCCTGCCTGAGGGCGCAGGATCCTTTCGCACTGCGAGTCCGCTAAGACATCAGTACTCAGGATGGCCATACCCAGCGCTAAGAGTCCGGTTAGAGATTTCATATCCCAAAGTATAAACGATTTGCTAAAAAGCGGGAGCTTCTGACTCCTGAAGCGGGCTTTTTTTGTTAAAAAGAGCTGTTTTATCACGCTTTTTCTCATGCACCCCTGAAGGGGGCCTATCATGAGCGTGACGCACGGTCTTTTTCCTTAAAAGAGGTACGCAGTTCCTTTTCACAAGAGCGAGGATGGAATGAAACTTAAACCGAGGCTAAACTCAGGAGGCGGCATAGAGTCCGCCTCCTCATGTTTTGGGATTTTTGTAAGGAGCCCCGCGTCTTAGCTTCTCTTAAGGTGCGGTGCCCTGCTGCCTGATGAAGCGGCAGGCAGCTGACTGTGAACGGATGGTTTACGGGATTTTCGCCATCGTTCCTTAGAGCGCGGGGAGGGGTATAAGTTGCCAAAGAGGCGTGCTTAGGTGCAGAAGGGCCAGCTTTGGGGAAAAAGCGTCAGGTACAGATCCCCTTTCTGGACAGCATAAACTCTCTAATAACAATTAGACTCAGCCTCTGCCGCTCCTCCCAGCAAGACAGATCGCGCTATTCAGGCTTTGCGCCGGTAAGGCTTACAGGCAAAGCCAGGAGAGCAGGGTCATCAGGCAGAGCCGCAGCGCCAGGTTTGAGGCGGAGCAGGGGTTAAGCCTGATCAGCGGGGTTTCTGACTGCGGGAGTGAAGCAGGTAAGAGCGGTGCAGGCCCTGTAAGGGCGCGGCAGTACGGGATTTCAGGCATCACTCTGCTGTACCGTCATTTAGCTTACCCTGATACCGGCCGGCCTCAGACCTACTTATACAGTGCAGCCGCTAACGCATCAACGCCCCCGGCGCCTGGAAGCCCCGGATAAGCCTCCAGCAGGGCAGCCCTGAAGGCTGCCGGCGTGTCATAGAGATCAAGGAGCCTTTCCACCGTTTCAAGGTAGCTTATCTTAAACTGCACAGCGCGGCGCCCGGCCACCCCGCCGTGGCTGCCGGCAAAGAGTACGGCACCGGAGTCTAAGGATTCCCTGGCCTCAGCGATCTCCGCGGTAACGGCCTCGCGTGAGGAGATCTGCAGGGCACTGGCATGAGCGATCGCCGGAGCCCAGTGAGTCAGATAAACCTGAGAGCCGATCAGGATGGAGGCTGCTGGGAAGTCGGAAGCGGCGCCGTGCTCAAAGGCATAGTCTACGCCTGCAAGCTGCTGCACGCTCTCAAAGGGTACCTCCTGAGTTGTGCCGGAAGGGAGAGCGACCATGGTCTCGCCGAAACTGCGCTGAAAGCCCTGCATCATGCCGCCGTAGACGGGGCCGCTAATGAAGGCCGGCATGCCCTCAGGCATAGTGAGACTGAAGCTGCCGGTACCTCCTAAATGGTAGTCGGTAATGCGGGCTGCCACCTTTTTGCCGAGCCTCTCGGCATAGGTGTCAAATTCTGCGTCATTGACCTTAAAGAGAGGTTCTTCGAGGGTGACAAGGGCGTCACTGCTTTCAACGATGTAGCTCGTGTCGTCCATGACATCTCCGCTCCTGTACACGTGCAGGGTGAAGCCGTTAAGGCCGTAGCTCTGAAAGCTGCCGGCTGAGGCCGCAGTGCTGAGGCTTATGGATAAGAGGACGCCTAACATGGTTTTTGAGGTTTTCATAGCAAATCTCCTTAATTGGTCTTTGTGCCTGTCTGCTGGCATCCTAACCGCGGTGGAGAAGGGGCACAAGAAGACACTTTTTTGTCACCTGCTTACCGTCAGGTGACTTTTGCGGTGTAATCAGGCCATGGCAGGGTAAAAAAATAGTTCGTGCATGAAATTTGTAGGATCGCCTTAAACTGCCGGTTAGCCGCATGACAAAGGCTTTAAAGACTGCTGCCCCCCACGGAGCAGGGTCAGCAGACTGAAACCATGCTGTAAATCGTCTTTTTCCCCTGATCGGAGGATCCCACACAAATTGTGCATGAACTCAAATTTCGTACATGAACTATACATTTCACCCGAAATTTAGGTTTTAAATTGGAGCTGTGGTGGTTGCTTTTGTGTGTTAAGATTTGGCCCGTTTGCCTATCTACATTTGGAGAATTGATATGAGTGAGCATGACGATAAGTTCGATTTCGGCCCTTATGCCGAAAATACGGATAATAATTTAACTAATAATGGGGGGGGGGAAAGATCTTACATCCATAATTAATAAAACCCTCGGGAAAAACAGCCTTACTTCACTTTCTCCCAACGAGCTAAGATCAAAATACCGCAAACGCCGTGTCAGCAATTCCCGCCTTGAAGAGTTTAAAACCGCCCTTAGACAAGCTGTAGTTGAAAAGGATATTGAAAACGCCTACCGCTCCCTGTTAAGCGATGCTTTCAGCCATGATGAAGATAAGCTCCTAGGCCAGTGCTATGTATGGACTTCTCCTTATCAGTGTGATGGCTTCTTCTCAAACAATGCCCTCAATATCATTCGCCTTTTGATGGAGTGCAAGCTTGACGAGAACTATCTGGATAAAAGGATGCAATGTTCTACGTTGCTCCAGGCCCTTTACTACATCCGAAAGTTCAAAGATAACGGCGAGGAACTGCCGAATATTGTCTTTATCGCAGATCGCAATGAATGCTTCATTGTGCACGGTTCGGCGCTTTACAAATACCTTGACGAAAAGCTTAACTGGGCATTGCCGCCTTCGTCTGCTTCAAGCGATCCTTCATCGGATGAAGTACTTGTCAAGATGGTTGACGACAGTGGCATCATGCCCTATGTCTACAAGGTTGCTGATGAAAGCCTGAACCGCCTCTTTGAAGACATTCTGCGCCTTGCCAGTGAAGGTGGCGGCGACCGCATCAGGCTTGATCGCCACAACTTTCGCAAAGCCTTTGACCGCTTCCTGCGCTGCCTTATCGACAATAATAAAAA
Source organism: Candidatus Avisuccinivibrio pullicola (assembly GCA_018713485.1). Lineage (GTDB taxonomy): Bacteria > Pseudomonadota > Gammaproteobacteria > Enterobacterales > Succinivibrionaceae > Avisuccinivibrio_A > Avisuccinivibrio_A pullicola. The sequence goes on along the minus strand of DVOQ01000079.1, from coordinate 4,478 downwards.
TCTGCTCCTCTCATCAGGAAAGAAGATCAGCATGATTAGGGCGAATGCCCTAAAGCAGAGCTCCGAAGAACTCGACAAAGAACTTGAGCATTGTATGCTCGAGATCTTTCATATATTTATGGCCTCGCTCATTTATCCTGGCGAAACCTACCCTCATCCCAAGAAAAAAGATCGCCTGATGGTGCCCTCACTGCAGAAGGATGCGGATGGCAATTACATCCCGCACGCTTATAACATCAACGTTGATGAGTGGAAGTCGTTCTGGCTACGCTATGAAACCGTGTACAGTCAGGATGAGCTGCGGGAGTTTACGGAGATTGGGGATTCGATCATCGAGGACAGCACAAGGCGCTACCGAGGCGATTTCTGGACACCTGCAGTGTGGGCAGAGGCTGGCGCCGACTATATCGCTAGGATCGCCGGCCCGAACTGGCGCGATGAATTTGTTGTCTGGGACTGCTGCTGCGGAACCAAAAACCTCACTCGTGATCTCAGCTTCAAGCATCTTTACTGCTCCACCCTGCACAGACAGGAGCTGATGGTGGCAGATCGCTACAATAAAGATGCCTGCTCCTTTCAGTATGATTTCCTGAATGATGATCCCGAGCTGTCGCCGTACTCTAATCCGGCGCATCTCAAGATGCCGGCAAAGCTCTTTGAAGACTTGAAGGCAGGCCGCGATTTTGTGTTCTTCATCAATCCGCCTTTTGCTACTGCCAACGAAATGGGCGCTAAGGGAGAACATAAAGCCAGCGTGGCTAAGACAGGTATTAATGATCAGATGCTCAAAGACGGCATGGGCAAGGCGTCACAGCAGCTATTGTGCCAGTTCTTTTACCGCATCATAAAGATTAAGCGGGACTTTAACCTTGGCCGAGTGATCCTTGGTTCATTCTTCAAGCCGGTATTTCTGACGCCTTCCGCCTATTTTGCCGAGTTCAGAGATCTGCTGTTCAAGAACTTTGGGTATGAAAAAGGTTTTCTTTTTCCAGCCGGAGATTTCAGCAGCGTATCCGTCAAATGGGGCGTGGCTTTCGGCGTATTTGACAGCACTGCAGGAGATCCTACCTATAACGATGCTCAGTCTCACAGTTGGCGCTTTGACGTGATGACCTTTGATAAGAAGACCGGCAACGCGAAATCCTATGAGGAGTGCCCAAACAAGATTTTCAGATGCTGGCCTGAAAAAGAGTCCTGCTCATGCTGGATCCGTGAACCGGTGGAAAAGCTGCCGGCAATATCGGGGGATTATCCACAGCTTTCTTCTGCCCTGAATATATCATCAGCCAAGGGTAAGCCGAGCGGTGTCCTTAAAGTAGGAGCTCTCGGCTACATGGTCAACGTGGCCAATAATATCTACAATTCAGCAAGAGACGTGTGGATCGTTTCGTCGGCCGCCTATAAGGGGCATGGCGTCAGCATCTGCCCAGAGAATTTTGAGCGCTGCCTTGTCAATTTCGCCGTGAGGAATGTTTCGGCTGGGTATCTTTCCGATTTTATCCACGATAAAGACGAGTTTCACGTGCCAGATGAAAACCATCCCTTATACAGGAAGCTTGCCGCCGACAGCGCCGCCTATACCTTCTTTGCTAATGCCGGCAATCAGGCTTCGATAAATATTACTTGGCATGAGGCAGAGTACGCACTTGCCAACCACCTCTTTTTCTTTACCCCTGACATCATTAAGCAGTTTGCAGGACGCAGCGCTCAGGGTTCAAATGCGGTTTATGAGGACTGCATAGCGCGCAGTTCTGAGGTTCCGCATATGGTCTCATACATCCAGCGTCTTGAAGCGGAGAACGCGATCACCAAGGAATTCAAGGAGATCTACGTACTGGCGCTCAAAGTTCTTGATGAAACCATGCCGCAGAGAAACAGCTCAGAGAAGCCCTTGTGCCTGAACCGCTTTGATGCTGGATGGAAGCAACTCTCACAGCTTGCCGTTTCAGATCTCCTGTTGGCAGATATCAAAAAGGCCAGAAACAATCTTGAAAGTGAAATATTCAGGTTGGCTCAGGAGGTTGGCATGATCTTCACGGTCTGATGCGGAATAGTATTTTTAGAGTTCATGCACGATTTGTGTGGGTTCCTCCGATCAGGGGAAAAAGACGATTGACATCATGGTTTAAGTCTGCTAATCCTGCTCCGTGGAGGTCAGAGTGCACTGCAGGGTGAAAAGGGGTACAGAGCCTTTCCCTTTCCTAAGCCTTATGGAATGGTAAGGGAGCACGGTGTCAGGCGGCCGCAGGCCGCACCCGGTAATAGGGTTGAGGATTAGAGGCGGTGATGTTTAAAATAAGGCCTTGAAACACAAAAACAAAAGCCTGCTGAAGCAGGTAAGGCCTTAACATGAATTATAAAGAAACCTCCGTCCTTTCTCAATTATCCGCAGACCTTTCTGATGAGCTGAGGCTTCCCTCATTTGCCCCGGGCTTCATACAGGAGGGAAAGGCGCAGCTCCTTACCGTCACCGTTAACCGGGGCACGGAAACTAAGCCCGTGCCTGAAACAAAGGCGCTCATCAGAGTACGCGGGAGACTGCCCGGAGAGCTTAATGAGGAGTTCCTAAACGACACCGGCTCTGTCCTGAGTGCGGAGCGTCCATGCACCTGCACGGCAGCGACACCGTGACCCTTAAGCACCTGCCCTTCGGGGGGCAGTACACGGAACTGGAGGTGAAACGGCTGAGGATGGCCTGCTCAGCATGCACGTATTCCGTGACGCAGCGCATTCCCTTCCGCGACGGTAACCACCGTATTACCAAAGCCGCAGCTGCCTGCATACTGCATTCAGTGAAGAACGGCGGGACGTTAAAGAAGGCGGCACTGGACACGGGCATTAACCGCAATATCGTCATGGAGGTGCATAAGGCACACCTCACGGAGAGCTATACGGACGGCGGTACGCTGATAAAACCTGAAAGGCAGGCCCGGTACCTCGGTATAGACGAATGGAAGCTGCATGACGGTAATCAGTACGCCACGGTCATCATCGGCCCGGATACGGGGCATATCCTCTGGCTACAGGACACCAAAAAGGCTGAAGTGGTGAGAAACTTCACCGCCCATGCCGGGGAGGAGTTCATGAAGGGGGTAAAGGGCATAGCCTGTGACATGAACGCGGACTTCGCCGGGGCTTTTAAGAAAGCGTTCCCTCACCTTGAAATCATCTATGACCGCTTCCACCTGATTAAGAACTTTAACGAAAAGGTCATCACCCCGGTCAGGATTGAAGAGCAGAAGCGCCTCAGGGCCGGAGGGCGTCACGCCGGGGCGGAAAGACTGAGAAGGAACAGATATATCCTCACTTCATCCCGGGACACGCTTAAGGCAGAGGATGAGAAGGGAGCAGCGGCCATAAAGAGCGGTGCCGCGGATGCAGCTAAGCAGGGACAGAAACTCTTTAAATCCCTGCGTGAACCCGTACCGCCGCGGGATAACCGCACAGCAGTACTGGACGGGCTGATTAGGGACAATGCGCTTCTGAGCGCCATTGACATCATAAAGGAACAGCTCAGGCAGGCATACAGGGAGACGGCAGTGGCAGGCATGAGACAGATCATGGCCGGTATCATCACGGTGTGCCGCGAGACCGGCAATGAGCACTTTAAATGGTTTGCACGGCTCATAACAGGACACATTGAAGGCATTCTGGCCTACGCGAAGCACAGGGTGACCTCAGGCAAATGCGAGGGCACTGTCAATCTCATCAGGACCGTACGCCGCTCAGCGTACGGCTTTAAGGACACTGACTACTTCTTTCTGAGGCTTATGGATGCCAGCCGAGGGTACCCCGCATGACCTCAGATCCTACACAAAGTGTGCAAGACCCGTAATTTTGTTAATTTTGATCGGTATGGCAAATTTTTGAATCTGCTTAAGAGCTTAAGGACAGAGATTGCCCTCCTTTGGGAATGAGGACAACATAGCTGCAGTTCTGAGCAGGATTTGCAATTAGGTTAGTTGTTGCTAACTAAAAATGTGATCACTCACGCCAGGTGCGTTTGTCGTATATGTTAATGGGTTAAAGAGTGAGAAAATGAAACAACGGAAGATCCTGAACGAAAACAGCAGCTCCGCTGCAGCCTGCTGAGGATACGCGGTGCGGAAACGTTGATGGCAGGCACGGCAGAACGCACGCCAAAGACGGAGTCTGAAGCGCGGTACCGGTGCTCTCCTTGATAGGAGACGGATTTCCTATCTCACTTAACGGTGGAAGGGAGCCTTCCACCGTCAGGGGAGATCACTTAATCCGCCTAGCCCTGCAGGAGCGAGAGGGCGATCTGCGGGCGCTGATTGGCCTGGGTCAGGATGGTCTGCGAGGCCTGCTGAATGATGTTCTGCTGCGTGAGGTTGGCTGACTCCTCGGCAAAGTCGGTGTCACGGATCCTCGAGCGCGCGTCCGAGGTGTTCTCGGAAATGCTCGACTGATTGCGGATGGTGGACTCAAGGCGGTTCTGCATGGCGCCTAATTCCGCC
>DVOQ01000078.1 GCA_018713485.1 Candidatus Avisuccinivibrio pullicola | reverse complement strand
GCCGTGGAGCATGAGCGCCAGATCCAGATCGAGATCGCCATGCAGTCCGGCAAGCCCAAGGAGATCGCCGAGAAGATGGTTGAGGGCCGCATGAAGAAGTTCACCGGCGAGGTGTCCTTAACCGGTCAGCCCTTCGTCATGGATCCCTCCATCACCGTGGGCCAGATGCTCAAGGAGAAGGGTGCCGATGCCAAGAGCTTCGTGCGCCTGGAGGTCGGTGAGGGCATCGAGAAGAAAGAGGCCAATTTCGCTGAGGAAGTTCAGGCTCAGATCGCCGCTTCCAACAAGTAATCTTCGCACGGGGCTACGGCCCCGTGTGGTGTTTCCAGATGAGGGAGGAGCCCATGTCACTCGAACAGAATAACACGCACCGCATTCTCCTCAAGATCTCGGGCGAGGCCCTGGGAGGCGAGGCAGGTTTTGGTATCGATCCGGCCACTTTAAAAAAGACGGCCGAGGAAATCCGCGCCGTGCAGCAATCCGGAGTCCAGGTGGCGTTAGTCATCGGCGGAGGCAATATCTTCCGCGGGGCGGCGCTGCAGAAAGCCGGACTTGACCGTGTGGCAGGCGATCAGATGGGCATGCTCGCCACCGTGATGAACGGTCTGGCCATGCGCGATGAGATCCTCCGTCAGGGGGGCAGCTGCGAGCTCATGAGTGCCTGCGGCATTCCCCAGATCACCATTCAGTATGCCGCCAATTTAGGCCGCCAGATTTTAAATCAGGGTTCCGTGCTCATCGTCGCGGGCGGTACCGGATCCCCCTTCTTCACCACGGACACCGCCGCAGTGCTCCGTGCCGTGGAATTAAACTGCGACGAAGTTTTCAAGGGCACCAAGGTGGATGGTGTGTACAGTAGCGATCCCGTGAAGGATCCCACTGCCATCCGCTATTCACGCCTCACTTTCAAAGAGGTTATTGCACAGGAACTGCAAGTCATGGATTTAACCGCCTTTGCCCTGGCGCGTGAGCATTCCATGCCCATCCGCGTGTTCTCCATGCAAAAACCGGGCGCTCTTTTACGCGCTGCCACCGGCAGTGACGAGGGCACCCTCGTATCCGATTAAGGAGTCTTACCATGGTAAACGACATCACTAAGGACGCCACTTCCCGTATGCAGAAGGCCATTGAGTCTCTGCGCAGCCGCTTAGCCAAGATCCGTACCGGACGTGCCCAGCCGGGTATCCTCGACGGCATCATGGTTGAGTACTACGGCTCGCCCACTCCCCTGCGTCAGGTGGCCCAGGTCAATGTCGAGGACGCTCGTACCCTGAAGCTCACCGTGTTTGACCGCAATGCCGTCAAGGACGTGGAGAAGGCCATTCAGAAGTCCGAGTTAGGCTTAAACCCCGTGACTGCCGGTACCGATATCCGCGTGCCCTTACCTCCGTTAACCGAGGAGCGCCGCCGCGAGTTAGTCAAGGTCGTCAAGGGTGAGGTTGAGCAGTCCAAGGTGGAGATCCGTAATGTCCGCCGTGACGCCAATACCGCCTTAAAGGGCCTGCAGAAAGACAAGAGCATCTCCGAGGATGAGGAGCGTAAGGGCGAGGAGCAGATCCAGAAGCTCACCGACGCTTCCATCAAGCAGTGCGATGAAATCAGCGCTGCCAAAGAAAAAGAGCTCATGGAAGTCTAATTCCCTTTCATGCAGTCCACCTCTCTACAGGGCGCGGACGCTGTGCCGCGCCATGTCGCCATTATTATGGACGGTAACGGCCGCTGGGCAGAGGCCAGGGGAATGATCCGCGTGCGCGGACATCAGGCCGGAGCCCGCGCCGTCACCGCCGCCATTACCGAGGCCGTGCGTCTCGGGATTAAGACCCTGACCCTCTTCGCCTTTTCTTCCGAGAACTGGAAACGCCCGCGTGCCGAGGTCAGCGCCTTAATGCAGCTTTTATCTGAATCCATTAAACGTGAAAGTAAAGCCCTGCATGATAACGGGGTGCGCGTGCGCGTGATCGGGGAAAAAAGTGCCTTAGCTCCCGCGCTGCAAAAGCAGATCGCCGAGGTTGAGGAACTAACAGCCGGGAATACCCGTCTTAAGCTTAACATCGCCCTCAATTACGGGGGTAAGTGGGATATTGTGCAGGCCTGCCGTGCGCTCGCTCACAAAATCCAGACAGGAGAGCTGACACCTGCTGACATCAGCGAGGAAAGCTTTCACAATGAATTAGCCCTGACCGAGGACGTGGATTTACTCATACGGACCGGTGGGGAAATGCGCATTTCCAACTTTTTGCTCTGGCAGTGCGCGTACAGTGAGTTTTATGTCACTAAAACGCTGTGGCCGGATTTTGACGGCGCGGCCCTCGATGCGGCCATCGCCTTCTATCAGAGGCGCGAGCGGCGCTTTGGCATGACGTCATCCCAGCTTCGGAAAGATAAGGACGGAGTATGAAAACGCGTATCGTCACGGCACTGGTACTGATCGCCATTGTGCTGGGCTGGCTCTACTGGGCTGATTTCGCCATCTACACCGTGGGCGCCTTAGCCATGTATGCCGTGGCCGCTAAGGAAATGGGCCCCTTACTCGGTTTTGAGCGTCCGTGGCCGTTTCTGCTCGTGGCCGCGGCAGCCGCCTCGGCCTGTTTCTATGTCGCGCCGCCCGGTCTCTACATCGTGGAGGGCGTGCCCCGTCCCATGCTATACCTTACGGCCCTGAGCATTCCCTTCTGGGTGGTGATGCTACCCGTGGTGCGCGCTTATCCTCAGGGGACGGGCTGGCATAAAAACAAGGCTCTCAATCTCGTGGTGGGGCTCATGCTCCTCGTGCCGTTTTTAGAGGCGCTGCTCATTCTGAGAGCCACTAACTTTAATGACAATTACTACGAGGGCGCCAATCTGGTGCTCGCCGTCATGGCCTTAGTGTGGGCGGCGGACTCCGGAGCTTATTTCACGGGCCGTGCCATGGGCAAGAACAAGCTCATTCCGGCGGTGTCCCCCAATAAAACCCGTGAAGGCCTTTACGGCGGACTGGCTACGGCCATTCTCGTCATGATGCTGGGCGAGTGGCTGGGACTGTACTCGCACTACGCGGACGATCAGCTGGCCTTCATGGTGGCGGGTTTATGCGCCATCGGTTTTAGCGTGTTAGGCGATCTCGTGGAAAGCATGTTAAAGCGCATGACCGGGGTGAAGGATTCCGGCCGGCTCTTTCCCGGGCACGGTGGCATGCTCGATCGTATCGATTCGCAGTTAGCGGCCCTGCCGCTCTTTGTCTCCGTGCACGCTCTCGTGTCCGGACAGCTTGTTTAAGGCATAAGGAAGCATGACAGCTCTGACTCTTTTAGGGGCCACCGGCTCCATTGGCACCTCGACTTTAGAGGTGCTGGCGGCCCATCCCCGGGAATATACCCTTTACGCGGCGGCCGCAGGGCGCAATGTGGAGCGCATGGAGGAAATCGTCAGGGCCTTTGCTCCGCGCAAGGTCGCCATGTCCGACGTGGGTGCGGCACGCATGCTTAAGGAGCGCCTGCAGCTCAGCGGGCTTACTCCTCTTCCGGAGATCCTCGAGGGCGAGAGCGGAGTATGCGAGTTAGCGCGTGATCCTCAGGGTGAATACGTGGTGGCGGCCATCGTGGGCGCAGCGGGCTTAAAGCCGGTGCTCGAGGCGGCGCGCCGCGGTGCCACCATCGGTCTTGCCAATAAAGAGGCGCTTGTCATGTCCGGACGGCTGTTCTTTGACACTTTAAAAGCGCACGGGGCAGTGGTCTATCCCATTGACTCCGAGCACAGCGCTATTTTTCAGTGTCTGCCCGAAAGCTGTCAGAGGGAGTTGGGCGCCTGTGACTTAAAGGGTGCGGGAGTGCGGCGCATTCTGCTCACCGGCTCGGGAGGTCCCTTCCGCAATACGCCCCTTGAGGATTTGGCTTCTGTGACCGCCGCGGATGCCATACGCCATCCCGTGTGGTCCATGGGACCCAAGATCTCCGTGGATTCAGCGACCATGATGAATAAGGGTCTTGAATACATCGAGGCCCGCTATCTCTTTAACGCTACCCCCGAGGAGATGGAGATCGTCATTCACCCGCAGTCGGTGGTGCACTCCATGGTGAGCTTCATTGACGGTGCGGTACTTGCGCAGCTAGGACGCCCCGATATGAAGACCCCGATTGCCAGGGCGCTCGCCTATCCTGAGCGCATCGCGGCTACGGTAGATCCCCTCGATTTTACGGCCTTAAGCGGTCTTAGCTTTATGGCCCCGGATTTCAGACGCTACCCGTGCCTTAGGCTGGCCATTGAGGCCTCGCTTACGGGACAGGGGGCGACGACAGCGCTAAACGCGGCCAATGAGGTGGCTGTGGCAGCCTTCCTTGAGGGGCGGATCTGCTATCCGGATATTTACGCCACCGTGGAGACGGTGCTCTCTGAACTGCCGTCCCTTAAGGCGGAGAGTCTTGAGGAAATCCTCGACTGTGACCGTCAGGCGCGGGAGAGTGCCGGGAAGGCTCTTGGCGCGAGGAAAGCATGTTAGGGGCACTGTGGAATTTAGGCTGCTTTGCTGTCGCCATCGGTATTCTGGTCACGGTGCATGAATGGGGACATTTTGCGGCGGCAAGAGTGTGCCGGGTCACGGTGGAGCGCTTTTCCATCGGTTTTGGCAAAGTGCTGTGGCGCTTTAAGGATAAAAAAGGCACCGAATACGCCCTGTCGGCGATCCCTTTAGGCGGTTACGTCAAGATGAAGGGCGAGGGCGAGAACGGGGACAGGGAGGAAGGTTCCTTTGCCGCTCTCACGGTGTGGCGGCGCATCTTTATCGTGGCGGCAGGGCCTGCCTGCAATATCCTTCTGGCCTTTTTGCTGTACTTTATTGTCAATTTAAACGGTCAGCAGGTGCTGCGTCCCGTGGTGGGTGATGTCCTGGCAGGATCGGTGGCGGCCGGGGCAGGGCTTGATGCGGGCGATGAGATTGTGAAGGTCAATGACCGTGAGGTCAGTACGCTGGCCGAGGCCCTGTTTGCCCTCGTGGAGAATTTAGGTTCCGCAGTGACGGTGGAGGTCCGCCCCTTTGAGGCCGAGCTTGAGGCACAGTACGCCGGATACGCTCCTTTTATTCCTGAAGCTCCTTCAGAGCGCACTCTCACCCTTAACCTTCAGGAGATGACCTTAGGCGAGGGCGAGGATCTGCTTAAGAAGCTCGGTCTTACCATGATGCGGGGTCTTGCCCCCAATATCGTGACCTTAGTGCAGGAGGGCTCACCAGCGGCGCGGGCCGGATTGCAGGAAGGTGACTGTATCGAGGCCGTCAGCGGTCAGCTGACGCCCACCTGGTACGCGGTGCAGAAAGAAATCGCGACCGCGGGTTCTGAGGTGGAGCTTACGGTGCTGCGCGCGGGAGAACGCTACCGCGCTCCCGTATACCCTGAGACACAGTGCGACGCAAAGGGACAGTGCCGTTCTCTGATCGGTGTCGGGGCGTCTTTAATTCCGGTGTCCAATCTCACCTTTCACCGCGACTTTACGGTAGGCGAGGCCTTAGGCAAGGCCGTCACCGATACGGCCGCGATGTCATTGCTCATCGCCCGTTCCACCATGATGCTCCTTGACGGAACCATCTCGGCTGCCAACATCTCAGGACCCATTTCCATAGCCCGCGGTGCCGGTCAGTCCGCCGCCGTGGGGCTCACATTCTTTATAAGCTTTTTGGCTGCCATTAGTGTAAACTTAGGTATCCTCAACCTGATACCCGTGCCGGTATTAGACGGCGGGCAGCTCCTCTTTCTGGCCTACGAAGCCCTGACTGGAAGGGCACCGTCTGCCAGGGTGCAGACGGCGCTGACAGCGTTGGGATTCGGTTTTCTGGTCACCCTGTCATTGTTTGCCATATTCAATGATTTGCGTGCCCTGTAAGTTAGTTATTGGAAACATCATTTATGCGAGCGTTACGTAAGAAGGCCCTGGCGCTGATGGTGGGGATGGCCTTAGGGTCATCTGCGCTTTTAGCTCCC
>DVOQ01000077.1 GCA_018713485.1 Candidatus Avisuccinivibrio pullicola | reverse complement strand
CGCGGACGTCTCACCAATTACCTGGGCAAGGACATGTACGAGTTCACCGACGAGGCCGGTGACACCATCGAGGTCGAGCTCGACGATGACAGGAACTGGAGCAATATCGCCAAGGATCAGCTCATCGACATATACGGCGAGGTGGACAAGGATCTGATGAGCATCAACATTGACGTGAAGCGTGCCGTGCCGGTACAGCAGTAACGGGCAGCATCAGCCAGACATAAGAGTGATAAGTAAGCAAAGCTAAAGGAAAGGGCGCGTAAGCGCCCGTGCTTTATGGTCCGCTCTGCGGCCAGTTCTCTGGTAATACGACCTCATGCGCACCGTGAGCGGGAGTCTGTGCCGCGGCGCGCGTAGCTTCCAAGTCTTCCTGTCCCTCGGTGAGCGTCCCCGTTTCAGAGTCCTTCTCTAAAGCGCTCTCCCTGCTGGGAGCGGGTGCCTTAACCGCAGAGCTCACGCCATGTGACGGTCCCAGTTCAGAAGCTGTGGCCGCGGAAGCCGCGGCTGTGGAGGACGTGACCGGAGCGGGGCTCTCCGGGGAAGACGGTGTCGTATTCTTAAGCTCCGTTCCCTGACTCTGATCCTCGCCCTGCCGGCTCTCCACGGCGTCCTGTGATGAAGGAGAGTTCACGGAACGGGACACCGTCTCCTCAGTCTCCGCCGTCTCCTGCGTCTCTTCAGTCTCGGTTGTCTCTTCTGTCGCCACGGGGGTTGCGGTCACGTCAGTATGCTCGGTCGCCTGGATCTCTTCAGGATCCGCCTGAGCCTCCTTTATACGCGTCCCCGTATTTTCAGCCTTTAAAGGCCAGTTTGCCGTGCCCTGACGGGACGTCTCTTCAGCAACGTCCTTCAGGTCGGGAGAGGGCCCGTTCATCTGCTTTACTGCGCTATCCGCTACGGCCCTCACTTCCTGAGAAGGCGCAGCCTCAGCGCTCCTCTCAGGGATCTGACGGGGAAGTGGCACCGATCCCGTGTCCTCTTCCGGGGCGGTACTTAGCTTACTTTCCGCGTTAGCCTGCGCGTTCGCCTCAATCTTCGGGGCGTTAAAGTTAGCGCCGATCCCCGGCCGTGGTTCGCCGCGCTTTTGGGGACGTAAGCTAAAGTGCGGTCCGGTGAGCGGACCCGAGAGCGTAAGATAGGTGACGCTGTCATGGGAGGGCGAGGTGAAAAGCGAGCGCCCTGAGAGGGTGAGATCCTCAAGGTTCAGGCGGTGATTGAGGTAAACCTCGGCGGTAGGCAGGACGGTATTGCCGCGCAGCTGTCCCTCTCCGTTATCAAAGGTAAGCTGCAGGAAGGTGTCATAAAAACCGCCGTCGGCGACGCTCAGGGCGTCGCGGAGCTCCGTAAGGTTAAGCTCGTGGCGCTCTCTGCCCCCGCCATTGATAAGATCAAGACCGAAGCTGGAGATGAGAAGGCTGTCTGAGGTAAGCGTTACCTTGCCTTTAAGGTGCTTTAAGAGCGCATCCGGCGTATTGCCGGTGGAGGTAAGCGAGAGCTCCGCGTTGACCTTACCTGCAAAAAGATGGGGGCTTAAGCGCGAGTTAAGCGCGCTTACATCAAAGTTACGCGTGAGAGCGTAGATAAAGCTCTGCCCGTCAGGAAGGCGTGAGAGCGTGCCCGAGAGGGTGAGCGCGGAGCCTTCGCGGAAGGTAAGCTGCGGCAGGGAGAGGGTGAGAAGGTTATCATCAAGCGTCCCGAGGGCGGTGAGGCGCGCCACGTAGAGATCGCTTATAAGCAGGCTGCCAGCCTCCATGTTGAAAACTCCCGTGGGATGGTGACGGAGACCGTCCTTACTTAAGCTGAAGCCATCAAGGCTCAGGGTCAGGGATTCTGCGGAGAGGGGGAGATTATCCATAAAGGAGAGCAGGGAGATCTTATCTAAGCGCACGTGCTCAAGGTTAATCCGTCCTTCCTTAAGAAAGCGCCGTAAAGGGGCAAGCTGCGCGGCCCCGAACTCCACTTTGCCGCCCGCAAGCGTCAGTTCCTCCAAAGTCAGGGTGGAGCTTTCCGCTGCGTAGCGGGCCTTTAAGGTGTAGTCCCCCTCAAGGTAATGGCCCTGTAAGGTGGCCTGCAGCTCCGCGGGGCTTACGCTCAGGGAGCCCTCATTGTCCGTAAGCACGGTGGCGCTTTGCGGGTGGGAGATCTCCGCCACCTCCCCCCTGAAGTTAAGGCTAAGGCCCGCGGGATCTGACTTTAAAGCGTCCAGACTTCCCGTAAGACCGCTCAGGAGCGTGCCCTGAGGCTGCACGTCAAGCAGCACGGAACTTAAAAAGCCCTTTTCCGCGCTCAGGGTAAAGGGCAGTGCCTTCAGGGCAGTGAGCTTTAAAACGTTCTGACTTAGATTGAGCGTGCTTAAGGCAAGGCTCTGCGTCTCTGTATTAAAGACCCCCGCGCCTGAGACCGTGCCGCCCAAAAGCTGTCCCGTGAAGCGCTTTAAGTTAAGGGAGGAGCCCTCCTCGCTTAAGGTAAGTTCCAGAGACTTAAAGGGGAGCTCCTGTAAAATGCTCCCCTCTTCAAGCTGCAGCGTGCCTTCCTTAAAACCGAGGGCCCCGCCGCCATCGAGCGTCACGTCCTGAAAGCGCAGCCTACTTTGGTGAGCCTGCAGCCTCTCCCCGTTGAGGGGCAGATTATCAAGGCGCAGGGCCTTAAGAGAGGCGGACGTAAAGGGCAGCGCCCCTACGGCTTTATTAAGCAGGGGGCCAAGATCCGCTCCCCCCGCGTTGAGGTAGAGATCGTCCACGTAGAGGGTGTCGGAAAAAAGGCTGCGCGTTAAGTCAATTTCCACGTAGGCCTCGTCAATGACGCCCTCAAAGTCCTGAGCGCGGATCTTCACCCCGTTTAATTTCAGCGTGTCCGGGTACAGAGGGGAGAAGGCGGCGTCCTCGATGGTCACGGTCGCGTTTAGCCGGTCCGAAAGCAGCGAGGCCAGGGGGCCCCTGATCGTCGCGCCGTTGACGAGGACGAGGGCAAGGAGGGTAAGGAGCGCGAGAACCGCGATCAGCACCGCCACGATACGGCCGATGGCCCCCGAGAAGAGGCTTTGCTGCCGGCGGCTCTGATGATGATAACGTAAGGCCATGGCGTCCTCCTACAGGTACTGCGGGAACCAGCGCCCGATGAGGGCGCGGGCGGTGTCGGGGGCGTGCTCCCTTAAATCAAGGGCGCAGGCGCGGGCGGGGGCGATGAGCTCGTGATCGCGGGCGGGTTCAGCCACGCGGAAGAGATCAAAGCCGCTCTGGCGCGTACCCACGATGTCGCCGGGTCCCCTTAATTCGAGATCGGCCGCGGCGATCTTAAAGCCATCCGTCTCGTTGCGCATCACTTTAAGGCGCTCGGCGCAGATCGGGTTGACAAGAGGATCGCTGTACACGAGAAGGCAGTAGGACTGACGGCTGCCGCGCCCGACGCGGCCCCGGAGCTGATGGAGCTGCGAGAGACCTAAGCGATCCGCGCCCTCGATGATCATGATGGTGGCGTTGGGCACGTCCACGCCCACCTCGACGATGGTGGTGGCCAGCAGGAGCGGGGTTTCCTGATTGAGGAACGCTTCCATGGCGGCGCGGTTTTCCTCCGTGGAAAGCTGACCGTGCATGAGGCCGATGGAGATCCCGGGGAGCTGTTCCTTAAGATAGGCAAGGCGCTCGGTGACCGAGCACAGCGGACCGTCTTCCTCGCTCTCGATTAAAGGGCAGATCCAGTAAGCCTGCTGTCCTGCGTGAATGGCCTCCTTGAGCCTTTGAATGACTTCCGCAAGGCGCGTGTCGGGCAGCACAGCGGTGATGACGGGCGTGCGGCCAGGCGGCAGCCCGGTGATCGCAGAGACGTCGAGATCCGAATAGAGCGCCAGCTGCAGGGTGCGCGGAATGGGGGTGGCGGTCATGACGAGCTGATGGGGGGAATAGCCCTCGGGTGCCTTGGCAAGGAGCGCGAGACGCTGTTTGATGCCAAAGCGGTGCTGCTCGTCAAAGATGACGAGGGCCAGCTGATGATAGCTGACGTCGGCGGAGAACACGGCGTGGGTGCCGATGATGATCTGCGCTTTTCCCGAGGCGATGTCCTCAAGTATCGTCTGGCGCTCCTTTTTCTTTAAATCTCCCGTCAGGAGCACGCAGGAAAGTCCCAGGGTCTGCAGGAGCTTTAAGGCTCTCTTATAGTGCTGCGTGGCGAGAATTTCGGTGGGGGCGAGGAGCACGCACTGTCCGCCCTGCGCACAGATGAGTGCCGCGGCCCATAGCGCCACAATGGTCTTGCCCGATCCCACGTCGCCCTGTACGAGGCGCGTCATGGCGCAGGGGCGTTCCAGATCGCTCACGATTTCAGAAAGCACCGTCTGCTGCGCGGCGGTCAGGGAGAAGGGCACCGCCCTGCGGATTTTCGCGTTAAAGTCCGCGTCAAAATTCAGCACCATGACGGGCGGCTTCTGACTCTTCTGCTTAAGCGACAGCAGCGAGAGCTGATAGGCGGTGATTTCCTCAAGACAGAGGCGCCTGAAGGCCTCCAGCTCCTCGGGCAAAGGCAGTTTGCCTGAAGGGGAGGGCTTAGGTTCATGCAGGTATGTCAGGGCCTCGTTAAAGCTCATGCCATAAGGGTTATGCGCGGCGGGCAGCAGCTCGGCGCAGGGCGTTTCCCTTAAGGCCTTCAGGGCCTGCTTTGTGAGACTGCGCATCAGGCGCTGGCTTACACCCTCGGTGAGATGGTAGACCGGCGTGAGGCGCTCGCTTAACTCAGCATGCTCCTTATGGAGAAACTGCACCTCGGGGTGGACCATGTTGGTGCCCGCGGGCAGATAGGTATTGGGCTTCATGAAGCCAAACAGGGCAAGGCGCGTATGGCGCGTAAAACGCGCGCAGAACGAGGGGTGGAAGTTAAAAAAGGCCACCTCCAGGGGTCTGCCCGAGTCGTCCGTGATGCTGACGCGAAAGACGCGGGAGCCTGCCATGCCGGATCCCGTCACGGTGCCTTCCACTAAGAAGGGCCCGCCCTCGCGGGGCAGATCGGCAATTAAGGTGACGCGGGTGCGATCCTGATAGCGAAAGGGCAGGTGAAAGAGCAGATCATAAAGCGAGGTTAACGCAAGGTGCGCGCGCAGCTTACCGGCAATCACCTTGCCCGCGCCCTTTAACTGCCCCACCCCGAGGGTATGCAGACGGTTTTCGGCACTCTCGCTCATGCGTCCTCCTCAGAGCCCGCGCTCTTAAGATCAGAGGCTTTCTCCCTGAGGGATACGCGCCGCGCCTGTTTCTTCTGCACATGGCGGCGCAGGGCGTAAATCCCTAACACCATGAGGAAGGTGCCTGAGACCATGAACTGCGTGGAGAGATTTAAAAAGTGCGCGATCCCGCCTGAGATGAGCGGTCCCACCATGGCCCCGTACTGCCCGGCGAGCGTCATCATGCCAAAACCGCGGCCGCGGAACTCCGCGGGGGTGGCGAGGCTCAGGGCGGCGTTGAGCGAGGGCACGATGCCCACGATAAAGAGGCCCATAAAGCCCGATTCGATGAGCAGTACCGTGACGTCGGGGGCAAAGCCCTGGGAGAAGATAAATACCGAGGAGCCCATAAAGCCTGAGGCCATGGCGAGGAAGAAGCCGCGCCTCTGCCCGAAGGCTCCCCACAGGGGCGCGGTCAGGGCTCCGATAAAGGGAGGCAGCGAGCAGGCAATACCCGAGAGGATCTCGACGTTATCCAGGGATCCGGAGAGTTCCGCCACGTAGAGGGTGAGGATGGGCTGAATGGCGACCATCACGGCGTTAAAGCAGAAAAAGAGCAGGAGCAGTTCGCGGATGGAGCCTTCGGTAAAGGAATAGCGCAGATCGCTTAAGATCGAGGAATGGGCCGCCGAGGCCTGATTGCCCGCGTTCTTGTCCGAGGGCATGAAGATATTGATGATAAAGACCGCGAAAAGCGCCGCCCCGGCTAAGAGGAAGGAGGCGCGGATCCCGAACAGATGGGCGAGCGTGCCGCCGATGAGAGGACCTGACACCGTGCCCACGAGCTGCGCGGACTGAATGACGCCTAAGGAGGAGCCTAATTTATCCTTAGGGGCCATCGAGGATGCCATGGAGAGCACGGCGGGCAGGAAACCGTTGGCAAAGCCCTGCAGCACGCGCATGCCTAAAAGCTGCAGCGGCGAGGCCACGAGACCGCCCACGGTATAGCTCAGGCACAAAAGAATCGAGGAGCGCACCGCCATGGTCTTCTGCCCGTTTTTATCGGCAAGTCTCCCCCACACGGGGGCCATGGTGCCGCCTATGAGGAAGCTTACGGCAAAGACCGCCGCGGACCACAGTTCGATGTGCTCTTCAGGCGCACCTAAATCCAGAAGGTAGATGGGCAGAAAAGGAACGCACATGGTGTAGCTTGCCGAGGTGAACACCACGCAGCCGGCATAGGTATAGAGGCGTGCCTGCCAGCTCATGTTCCTGAAAAAGCCCATGCCCGCCCCCTTTACAGCAGCTGCTTGATGACCAGGGAGGCGCGGAAGCGTCTCACGCGCTCGAGGATTTTGCGTACCGGCTCGGGATAGTCCTCCAGGCTCTCGAGATCGGTGGCCTTTTCAATGCGCCGCGTGTGCCTCAGGATATGCTGTTTTTCATGCATGAACTTTTCCTGCAGGAGGTGGTGCGGATCGTGCACGATAAGCCCGTTTTCAAGGTCCAGCGACCAGGCGCGGGGATTGAGATTATTGCCCGTCACCAGGGCAAGGTTACGGTCCACGAAGAGACCCTTTAAGTGATAGGTATTGGTGCCGTCCGACCACAGCATGACGTTGAGGATACCCTCTGCGATCTCCTTTTCATGCGCGGCCACGAACTCGCGTAAATTCATCTCGTAGATATAGGGCACCGCTCCCACGGCGGAGAATTTTTCCGTCTCGGGAATGTAGAAGTCATTGGCCACCTTGTCGCCTACCACCAGGGTGACGTGCACGCCGCGCGCGAGGGTGTCGTTCAGGGCGCCTAAGAGCACCTTGGGCGGGTTGAAGTAGGGGGTGCAGATAAAGAGCTCTTCGGCAGCGCCCGTGATCATCCACAGGATGTCGCGGTTGAGGGGATTGCCGCGCTTGCCTAAACCCACCACGGGCGTAATGCCCACTTCGTCGCTTTTGAGGCGCGCCCCCCTGAAGGTGTACTGCTGTAAGGTTAAATGGCGGCGCAGCGTTTTCTGCGCGTCGCGGATGTCACGGATGGGCCTGACCTGTCCCTGCGAGAAATCCTGGACGGCCAGATTGATATGAAAGGCGTCGTTGACGTAGCGGCAGAAGGTGTCCGCGAGCTCCCTGGAGTGGATCTCGTGATAGCGGTCGAGGCGGTAGCGTCCGCCCACGCCTAAATAGACGTTGTTGACGCTCGCTCCCGAGTACAGCACGGTGTTATCGAAGACACAGCCCTTTAAGTGCATCACCCCGAAGATCTCACGTTTTTTGACCGGCACGCCGTAAATGGCGGGGGCGGGCTGTCTTGCCTCGGCCATGCTGTAGTAGAGACCGGCGTTGCCCGGGCTCTTATCCTGCCCGATAAGCCCGCGCTGCGCGCGGTGATAGTCCACGTAGACCATGATATGGAGCAGGGGATTTTTAGCCTTGGCCTCATACAGGGCGTTCAGGATCTCGCGCCCCGCCTCATCGTCCTGCAGGTAGAGCACGGTGAGCATGATGCGCTCCTTAGCCTCACGGATGAGGGTGAGGAGGCGCGCGTGGAAGCGCTCGGGGCGCTCGAGTACCTCATAGGCGGAGGCCTTGACGGGGATCACGGGTAATTGCTGCAGACGGGTCTGACAGTACAGTGAGCTCGGAGTGTGCTTTTTAAAAAACCTGAACATATCGGGTGATCTCCAGACCTAAAGTGCAGCGGTGGCTTCGGTAAGCCAGTTGATTTCCATGTCCGAGAGCGTGGTTCCCGCACCCATGATGAGATTATAAACATGCTGATGAAAATTATTAAGCCATTCACGTTCCTTGGCGGTGAGCATGTCGCGCATAATGAGACGGCGATCAAAGGGTACCGCGGTCAGGGGTGAGAAGCAGAGCATGTGTGAAAAGAGCGGCGTGGTGCACGGTTCGACCACCACGAGATTTTCAAGCCGTATGCCAAATTCCCCTTCCTTATAGTACCCGGGCTCAATGGAGAGGATCATGCCCGGCTCCAGCGGCACCGTGGAATAGCGCGAGGAAATGGCCTGCGGCCCCTCGTGCACGGACAGGAGGTGGCCTACGCCATGTCCCGTGCCGTGAGCGAAGTCCATGCCGTGATCCCAGAGCGGGCGGCGGGCGATGGCGTCTAACTGCAGGCCCGAGGTGCCGCGGGGGAAGACCGTGGTGGCGAGCGCGATATGCGACTTCAGGACGAGGGTATAGGCAAGGCGCATCTCCTCGGTGACGTTGGGTCCCACCTGCACGGTACGCGTGATGTCGGTGGTGCCTTCGATAAAGTGCGCTCCCGAGTCGATGAGATAGAGCGCGTCCTGACCCATGGCGCGCGGCTCGCTTACCGTGGCGTAATTGTAATGGCACATGGCGCCGTTAGGCCCCAGGGCCGAGATGGTGTCAAAGGAGGGCATCAGGAAATCGCCCTCGACTCTGCGCAGGCTTTCAGCCTTGCGGGCAAGGGTGGCCTCGGTCACGTCGGCGACGCGGCGCAGATAGGATTCCTCATCGGTCCGTCCGTTTAGGGCGGTGAGATCGTCAAGCCACGCGAGAAAACGGCACTGTGCCACGCCGTCCTTTAAATGGGCGCGAACCTCGTTTTCAATCTCGACCTCGTTCTTAATCGCCTTGGGCAGTTCACAGAGGCCAATCCCTTCCATGACATCGGCCCCGCCCTCGTGCAGGTAATTCATGATCCACGCGTTGGTGGTGTCGGGATCGATATACACGGTGCTTGAGGAGGAGGTCAGGCGTTCGAGCACCTCCTCAAAGCGGTTTTCCGGGAAGATATCCAGATGCCCGCAGTGATTTTCAAGCTCACTCTCGATACCGTCCGCCTTTAAGTGCTCCTTATCGATGTACCACTCCAGAGCCTCGTTGGCGTAGGCGACTAACTTGCAGTTGACCACGGGCAGACCCTTGCGATCGGTACCGCGGATATTGAGAAGCCAGCACACGGTCTCGGGGGAGGTGATGATGGTCGCGTCAATGCCCTTGTCGCGCATGGTGGCGGCTAACTGCTGCCTTTTCTGCAGCGAGGGACAGCCATTGTACTCATCGACGTAAATAATGACCTCCGAGCGCAGCGGCGCGGGACGCTCTTCCCAGATCTCGTCCACGGGATTCTCGTTAAGCCCCTGTAAGGTGATGTCATAGATCTCGAGGGTATCGCGCATTTTGAGATACTGCCGGTAGGAGAGGCAGCGTAAATCCACCCCCACCGTGGCGTTGCGCGGCAGGATGGAACTTAAAAAGGCGCAGGGATCGAAATTCTTCACGTTAAAGCAGTCAAAGAGCTCCGTATCCACCTGCTCGGTGACCTGCACCGTGTAGCGGCCGTCCACGAACACGGCATGCGGGTGCTTAATTTCCGCGGGGGTGCCGTTTTCCCCCGTCACGCTTAAAGGATGGGTCTCGTCAAAAGGCGTGTCGCTTTTGAGATCGTCGCGCGTGATCACGGCAAAGCCCGCTGATCCGGTAAAGCCCGTGACAAAGGCGAGGCGCTCGCAGTCAGGCGTCAGCTCATAGGAAAGATATTCGTCATCGTGAGGGACTAACAGGGCATCTAAGTCCCTGGTGCGTAACGCGTCGCTTAACGCCGCGATAATTTCCTCGCGGTGGCGGCGGTTAAGACTGAGTTCAGAATCCGTCATAACGTTTGCTAACCCAAAACATCTTGAAAAGTCAATTTTAGCACAGCGCAGGAAAGCCTCTCAGGGAGAGAAGGAAGCTAACTAATTAGCTTTAAGGGCGCGTTTTGTGAGCGCGCTCCCCTTTCATGGACAGAGGGTGCTGTGTACAATCACTTTACAGGGAAGACTTTCCCTTGTTTAGAGTTACCGTGACAGGGATTAAAGGAAGATGAGTGATCTGGAACAATACAATCCGCTTTTACATATCGAGGGTTTACCGCATTTTGGCGCGGTGAAGCCAGAGCACGTGGAAGTGGCGGTGCGTCAGGCGATTGACAACGCCACGCGCGTGATTAAGGAAGTGACCGCCAACGTGGGCGATCATCCCACCTGGGACAGCGCCATCGCTCCCATCGAGGAGGCGGAAGATCGTTTCTCCAAGATCTGGTCGGTGGTCGCGCATTTAAATTCGGTGGTGAACACTCCTGAGTTACGCGCCGCGCATGACGCCTGCCTGCCGCTTATCTCCGATTTCTCGACCTTCGTGGGTCAGTACCGTCCCCTCTATGACGCGATGGTGAAAATCGCCTCCTCGGACGGCTTTAAGCTGCTCTCCGGGGCCCAGCGCAAGTCCGTGGAAAACTCCATCCGTGACTTCCGTCTCTCGGGTATTGGCCTAAGCGGGGACAGGCAGCAGCGTTACGCGGAAATCAGCGCGCGTTTAGCCACCTTACAGTCCGATTTTGCCAATCACGTCCTCGACGCTACGCACGCCTTCATTAAAAACGTCACTGAGGACGGGGAGGTGAAGGGACTGCCCGCGGGGGTCCTGCGCCTTGCCCGTGAGGAGGCCCGCAAGCGCTCTCTTGAGGGCTATGTATTTACCCTCGACGTGCCTTCCTACCTGCCGGTGATGACTTATGTCGATAACCGTGATTTAAGGCGCGAAATGTACGAGGCCTATCAGACCCGCGCCTCGGAGGTGGGGCCCAACGCGGGGGAATTTGATAACGCGCCCTTAATGGAAGAGATCCTCGCCCTGCGCCATGAGTTAGCGCAGCTTCTTGGCTTTAAGAATTACGCTGAGCTGTCGCTTGCGACCAAGATGGCGCATTCGCCTGAAGAGGTGATGGGCTTTTTAGAGGATCTGGCCCGTAAGTCCCGCGCCCAGGGTGAGAAGGAGATCGCCGCTCTCCGAGAATACGCTCAGGCCCAGGGTCTTGAGGGCGAGCTTCAGCCCTGGGACGTGGCCTATTACGCCGAGAAGCTGCGCAGGGAGCGCTACGCCTATGACGCGGAGAGCTTAAGGCCCTATTTCCCCGTATCTAAGGTGCTGCAGGGTCTCTTTGAATGCGCCACGCGCCTGTACGGCATCACCTTCCGTCCGCGCTATGGCGTGGATACGTGGCATAAGGACGTGGAATGCTTTGACGTCTATGACGAGTTTGGCGCGAAGACCGGCACCTTCTTTGTCGATCTGTATGCCCGTGAGGGCAAGCGCGGCGGGGCATGGATGGATGAGTGTCAGAGCAGGCGTTACCGCTCGGACGGGGCGCTGCAGCTGCCCGTGACCTATCTCGTGTGTAATTTCACGCCCCCTGTGGGCAACCGCGAGAGCGAGCTGACCCACGACGAGGTGGTAACGCTTTTCCACGAGTTCGGGCACGGCTTAAATCAGCTCTTAACGCGCATTGATATCGCCGACGTTTCGGGCATCAACGGCGTGCCGTGGGATGCCGTGGAACTGCCCTCGCAGTTTAACGAGAATTTCGCCTGGCAGGAGGAGGTCCTGAACTTCCTTTCAGGCAAGGTGGGCACGGGAGAACCCTTACCCAAGGAAAAGCTCGAGGCTCTCTTAAAGGCCAGAAATTTTGAGTCGGCGCTGGCGATGTTAAGGCAGCTGGAGTTCGCGCTCTTCGATTTCAGACTGCACCTTGATTACGATCCCGAAAAAGGGGCAAGGGTGCGTGAAACTCTGGAGGCGGTCCGGGACGAGGTGTCCGTGGTACCGCGTTACGCTCTCTCGCGTTTTCCCAACAGCTTTACGCATATCTTCGCGGGAGGCTACGCGGCGGGCTATTACAGCTACAAGTATGCCGAGGTGCTCGCGGCGGACGCTTTCGGGCGCTTTGAGGAGGAAGGTGTGCTTAACCCGGAGCTCGGCGCTTCCTTCCGCGATCACATTCTCGCCATCGGCGGGGCCGAGGATCCCATGGAGGGCTTTATCGCCTTCCGCGGCCGCAGACCTCAGGTGGACGCGCTCTTAAAGCAAAGCGGCATCGGGACGGAGTGAGACGTATACTAAACGCCTGAGAGGGCGGGGCCTTTCCCGCCCTTAAAGTTCCGGAGTTTCCATGCGTCCTGAGTATATCGGGGTGGGCGTCATTTTCTTTGGCGCCATGATCATCAATGCCATCACCGGCTTTGCCGGTAATCTCCTCGCCATGCCGGGGACCATTCAGCTCATCGGCATGCAGGACGCTAAAATCATCGCCACCTTAATCGGCAATTACAACAGCCTGCTCATTCTCGCCCTGACCTTCCGTAAGATTAACTTTAAGGAAGTGCGCAGGATGACGCTCTTCATCCTGCCCGGCATGGTCATCGGTATCTGGCTGTATTACGTCCTCGACATGGATTTCCTGCTCTACGTGTACGGAGCGGTGATCGTGGGCGTGGCGGTAAAGACCTTCATCGGGGGCAGGAAGCGCGTCCGGATGGGCTTTTTCATGACCTTTATGATCATGACCTGCGCGGGCATGATGCAGTCGCTCTTCGTCTCGGGAGGGGCTTTCGTGGTGGTTTACGCCCTGTACCGCTTTGAGGACAAGGAAGAGTTCCGCGCCACCCTGACGGCGCTGTGGGTCATCATCAATACCCTGCTGCTCATGGAAGAGGGTATGGCCGGGGAAATTAATGCGGATAATTTCCTGTTAAGCCTGTACGTGGGCGCGCCCACTCTCCTTGCGGTACTTATCGGCCATAAGCTCCATCAGAAAATCAGCGGCAGGGCCTTTTTCCGTCTGGCCAATTTCCTCCTGCTCCTTTCGGGCCTCTCATGCTTCTTTAAGGTCAGCTAGCCTTAAGCGTCAGAAGAGTGATCTCGGGCGGAACGAGGAAACGGCAGGAAAAGCCCGACCAGATCCCCGTGCCGTTGCTTACGTAAAGAAGGTGCTCAGGATCTTCCGCATAGAGACCGCTTACAAAACCGCCGTTATAGGAGGCGATGAGGGGCTGTAAAAAGAACATGGTGCCGCCGTGGGTGTGTCCTGCGAGAGTGAGCGAGGCCACCTTGTGGCGCATCCCGTCACTGGGTTCATGGGATAGCAGCAGGGAGATAAGTCCCTCCGGGGAGTCGCGGAAGGCCGCCTTGAGATCGGGGCGTCCGCGCCGGTCTTCAATGCCGGCGAGGATAAAGTCAGCGCCGTGATGCTTAAGCACCACGTGCTCATTCATGAGCATCCTCACCTGACGCTCCTCAAGAGCCTTAACCCACGCTCCCGCGCCCGAGTAGTACTCGTGATTGCCCGTGACCCCGTACACCCCTAAGGGCGCTTTGAGGTGCCTTAAGCCGTCAAACTCAGAGGCAAGGCGCTCCGTGGAGCCGTCCACGAAATCGCCGGTGATGACGACAAGATCGGGCTTAAGCGCGTTGGTTTTGCTTACAACGGCGTCAATAAAATCACCGCGCAGGATGGGTCCTATATGCAGATCGGTAAGCTGCACGATTTTAAGACCGTCAAGTTCAGGGGGAAGATCGGGAAACGTTACCGTCACTTCTTTTACGGCAGGCGCGTTTAGCTGCTGAAAGGTGCCGTAAAAGCCCAGGGCAAGGCTTACTGTGGCAATGAGCGCGTGCAGGGCAAGACGCGGGACCTTAAAGTTAAGGTTTAAGAGCCGTTTCAGGACAAAGAGCAGAACCCCCGTGACGTCCTTTATGAGGCAGAAAAAGACCATCAGCATCAGGGAGCCGTAGAGGGCTTCGAGCGTGAGCAGGACATAAGGGGGCAAGTTGGGGCTCATCACCCCGCCCACCTCGCGGTAGATATGGTACTTAAGCCCGAGGGCCAGCACGAAGGGCACTAAAAGGAGGCGCTTATACCAGCGCACCGGCAGCGGCAGCACTAAGGAGAGCAGGGCGTAAAGCGCGAGGATGAGCCCCTGAAGATCCAGCATGAGAAAATCCTGAAGCTTAAGTTAAAACCATGTCTTAAGTATAGCCGTTAAGCGCTTCTGTGTGCCCCGTGAGAGAGAAAGAGGCATAAGAAAGGTATTTAGCGGCGGATTTTAAAATGCGGCAATAGCTCACGGTAGGGCTCGTTGTCGATTAAGAGCGGGGCAAAGCCGCGCTCTGAGAGGCGATCCTCGACGGTGACGTCCTGACGCAGCCACGCCGTGAAGGCGAGGGCGGCCTCACGCTTAGCGCTGTCCTCAAGGATGATCGAGTAGTAGAGCAGATCAGGATAATAGCCGCGGGGCACTAACCAGTAGGAGCCTGCGGGCTGTTTATCAGGTCCGGTAATGAGCGGGCGGGTGATAAAACCGCATTCCACGTAGCCTGCCTCCACCATGCCCTGCACGGCGTATTCCTGGGAGGCGACATAGAGCCGGTCTTTCAGGTAGCTCCCCGGGAACTGACGATCCGTAAGTAATTCATGTGCGGCAAAGCCCACCGGCGTTAGCCTTGCGTCGGGGTAGGCCAGCGATCTCAGATTACGCTCCATGAGTTTTGCCACAGGATCCTTAAAGAAGTTTTTATCAGGGGACCATAAGATAAGCTCGGCGCGGGTGAAGGGCTTTAAGGTCAGGGCGTCGGCCTTAGCGGCGCGCACCAGGGTCACGGGCAGGCGCTCGTCGGAGGAGAGCAGTACGTCACAGCGCAGATCGCCGTTGGCAATTAAGGCATAGAGCTCTTCGGAGGTGCCCACGTGGCTTTCAAAGGCCTGCGGCGCGAGGGGCTTTAAATCCTCAAGGACGTCGTAAAGCTGCGTCACGGCGCAGATCTGCAGCTTACCCTCAGAGGCCGCCGCCTGGGCGGGCACGAAAGGACAGAGCGCGCTTAACGTCAGCAGCGCGTAAAGCATCTGTTTTAAGGCGCGGCCCATCACTTCTCCTCCCCGTGCATGGCACACAGGTTCATGGAGTGGCGCACGAGTCTTTCGTAGATCTCCTCGGCCGAGCCTGCCTGACGCAGGGTGTCGGCAAAGCCGTCCTCGTTGAGCATTAAGGAGAGCTTACCTAAGAGATTTAAATGCAGCGTGGCATTTAAGGGCGAAGCGATGAGGAAGATGAGATCGCAGTGCCGTCCGTCGCTTGCCCCGCAGTTGAGGGGATGCTTTAATACCGCGAGGGCGATGGCGGGGCGCAGTACGAGCGGGCTTTTCAGGTGCGGGAAGGCAATGCCTTCGGCGATCCCGCAGGGGCCGTCGTTAAGGCGCTTTAAGAGGGAGCGGTAAAACTGACTGCCTTCGCTTAGGATCCCGCCGCGCTCGAGAGTCAGGGTAAGCTCGCGCACCGCCTCCTCAAGGGTCAGGGCCTCAGGATCGGGATAATAGAGCACGGTATGCGGATCGAGGGCATAACGCACCACGGGCGTGGGATCGGCGCTGTTCTCCCCGTCCGTGCGTACCTCCTCCAGGGTATTGAGCGAGCCTTTGAAAAAGTCGTTATCGAGCGGATAGGATCTGCGGTAAAGATACAGCATGCAGAGGGCGCAGAGGGCGGCTACGGTCAGCCACAAAGGATGCGTGGGATAGTGCGTGTTTAAGGTAAAGAAGGCCGTGGGCAGCAGACTCTCATCGAGGGCCGGTACGGCGAGCACGGCGCTTAACAGGGCGATGACGCAGATAAGGGCGCAGAGCTTGCCTAAGATGGCATAGAGGGCAAAGCAGGCGGCCCCATGGCGCGAGGCGGTCTTAAACTGCCCGTAATCGACGCAGTCGGAGAGCATCACCGCGCCGTGACTTAAAGAGAGAGCGGCACAGAGGCAGAAGAGAAACCAGAAGGCCAGAAAGAACATCGTGCTTAAGGTGCCGGAGGGCGAGGCCACGATAAGCCCCAAAGCCGCGAGCGCCAGGCCTAAGCAGGAGAAGGCAAAGGTAAGACGGCGGCTTAAGAGGCGGTTTAAGGACGGCAGCGCCCACAGGGCGGTAAGCTGAATCACAAGGCACAGCACGTACAGCCTGGAATTTAAGAGCGGCCAGTGCGGATGGGCCGTGCCCACGGCCGTGAGGGTAAGGGCGATCGCCACCGCCTGGGCAAAGAGGATGACAAGGAGTACCTTAAGCGGGCGGTTAGCCTTAAGGGCTTTCAGGAAGTTTAGCGGCTGCGCGCTTTTCACCCTGGTGGCGTTAAAGCGTGACCACAGCCCCACGTAGCTTAACAGTGTGCACAGGGCAAAGCACAGCCCCGCCGTGAGCAGGTACTGATAAATGGGAAAGTGCACGGGAGTGAGATATTCCCCGTACATGGCATGAAGAAAGGGCAGGAGGCCCAGGCAGGGGCCTATCAGCATGCCCGCGCGGGGCAGGGTGCACAGCCTGTCGCGCACGCGATCCTCAAGGCTTAAGGAAGGCAGCAGGGACAGAAGCGGCACGCGGATGAGACTTAAGCCTGCCACCATGACAAGGATGATCAGCGCGAAAGTTACGCGCTGCGCGCCTTCAGGCAGCAGGCTTAAGCGCGTCAGGAGGATCACCGTGAGAAAGGACAGCACCGTGCCCGCGGGCACGAGCAGCCTTAAGGCGAGGATCCGGCTTGTGCGCTGCAGCCTGTCGCAGAGAAGACCGGTGCCAAGATCGCTGCATATCCCTACGAGGATCGCCGCCGTTAACAGTATGAGCCCCGTCTCAGGAGAGAGCCTTAACACGGTGGCGCTGTAGATCCCTAAAGGGACGAGCAGCCCCGGCAGGAGCAGTGAGGTGGCGGTGAAATTGACTAAAAGCGAAAGCTTTTCGCGTAAGGATACCTGTTTCACAATATCTGTCCTTAAAGCCGCGGCCTGCCGCGGCGTTTTTTACTCCACGGTGACCGACTTGGCTAAATTACGCGGCTGATCGACATCCGTGCCGTTGATGACGGCGACGTGATAGGCCAGCAGCTGCAGGGCCACGGTGAAGAGCAGGGGATCGAGAAGCGGATCCCCGCTTTGTATGGTAATGACCCGCGTCGAGGGCGAGGGCGGAATGACGACGCCTTCCGAGGCAAAAATATAAAGCATGCCGCCACGGGCCCGCACCTCCTCGACATTGGAGAGAAGCTTCGAGAGATGCTCATTATCGGGGGCCACCACCACGACGGGCATGTCCGCATCAATGAGAGCAATCGGTCCGTGTTTTAACTCACCCGAGGCATAGCCCTCGGCGTGGATGTAGCTTATCTCCTTTAATTTGAGCGCTCCTTCAAGGGCGATGGGGAACATGGGCCCGCGCCCTAAAAAGAGGGTGTGCTCCTTGCCGGCAAACTCGGGGGCGATCTTAAGAATTTCCGGATCGCTCTTTAAGGCGTTCTCTGTAAGAGAAGGCAGGGAGCGGATCGCCTCCACAAGCTTTGCCCCGCGCCCGGCGCTGATGTGTCCGTTGTCACGGCCTAAGCGCAGCGTGATAAGTAGCAGGGCGAGTAACTGCGTGGTGAAGGCCTTGGTGGAGGCCACGCCGATTTCCGAGCCCGCGCGGGTTAGGAGTACCATGTCGCTTTCGCGCACCAGGGAGGAGTTGGCCACGTTGCAGATGGCTAAGGTGGACTTGAAGCCTAAGGATTTGGCGAGGGTGAGCGCGGCGCGCGTGTCGGCCGTCTCGCCTGACTGCGAGATGGAGATAAAGAGGGAGTTCTTAGGCACCACGGGATGACGGTAGCGGTACTCCGAGGCGATCTCGACCGAGGTGTAAATCCCCGCGAGTTCCTCTAAATAGTACCTGCCCACGAGGCCTGCGTGATAGGAGGTGCCGCAGGCGACGATCTGAATGTGCTCAATGCCCTCTAAAAGCTCCGGACGGTAGCCGCGGAAGGTCTCATCCTCCACCGAGTCGGCGGTAAGACGGCCTAAGGCGGTATTGAGCAGGGCCTCGGGCTGCTCAAAGATCTCCTTTTGCATGTAGTGGCGGTACTGGCCCTTGGAGATGGCCTCGGGGCCCTCGGTACACAGCTGTGAGCTCTTCTCTACGCGGCTGCCGTCACTGACCTTAAAGATCTCCACCCGCTCGCGGTAGACGGTCGCCATTTCCCCGTCATCGAGGTATATAAAGCGCGAGGTGACGGGCAGCAGGGCGAGGACGTCCGAGGCGATGAAATTCTCCCCGATCCCCAGTCCCACTACGAGGGGGCTCTTTTCACGGGCGCAGATTAAGACGTCGGGCTCCTCACTGTCGAGAACGGCGATGGCAAAGGAGCCGTGCGCCTCCAGAAGGGCGGCGCGCACCGCCTCCTTCAGATCCGCGCTCTGCTTACGCTTGCTGTGAATGAGCTTGACTAACACCTCGGTGTCGGTTTCGGACTCAAAGCTGTAGCCTTCAGTGGTCAGCTTCTCCTTTAAGGCGCGGTAATTTTCGACAATGCCGTTGTGCACGAGCGCGATGGTGCCGGCCACGTGCGGGTGGGCATTCACCTCGGAGGGAACGCCATGCGTGGCCCAGCGCGTGTGGGCGATACCCATGGAGCCGCTAAGGGCGTTATCCCCGAGGGCGGCGAGCTTTTCTTCAAGAGCCGCGACCTTGCCTGCGGTCTTGACGGTCTTTAAGGCTCCGTTATGGAGAATGGAGATACCTGCCGAGTCGTACCCGCGGTACTCGAGGGCGTGAAGTCCGGTAAGCAGGATCTCTAAAATGTCACGTTTGGCGTTAGCGCCGACGATTCCGCACATGCTTTACTCCTTCTTGGCTTTGACGGGACGGGCGTAGTTTTCAATGATCCGGGGGCGGGCACGGGTGATGACGAGGGAGCCTGCCGGCACGGTACGTGTCACGGTGGTGCCGGCCCCGATGGTGGCTCCGGCCTCGACGGTGACGGGCGCGACTAACTGCGTGTCCGAGCCCACGAAGACGTCATCGCCGACGACGGTCCGATGCTTGTTGGCCCCGTCGTAATTGCAGGTGATGGTACCCGCGCCGATATTGACGTCCTTACCTATCTCACTGTCACCGAGGTAGGAGAGATGCCCGGCCTTGGTACCCTTACCCACGTGGCTCTTCTTGACCTCCACGAAATTGCCCACGTGTACCTCATCCTCAAGGAGGTTACCGGGTCTTAAGCGCGCGAAGGGTCCGATGGTGTTGTGAACCTTAAGCACGCTGTCTTCCATCACCGTGTAGGGGGAAATCACCGAATTGTCGCCAATCTCGCAGTTACGGATGACGCAGCCAGCTCCAATGGTCACGTTATCGCCGAGGACCACCTTCCCCTCAAGGATGACGTTGATGTCAATACAGCAGTCCTTTCCGTGGATGACGCTGCCGCGGATGTCAATACGCGCCGGATCGGCAAGCGTGACTCCCTCTTCCATGAGCTTACGGGCCCTAAGTTTCTGACAGGTTCTTTCCACGTCGGCTAACTGCACCTTATTGTTGACCCCCGCGAGGCGCTCCTCGTCCTCCGTGACGGTGGTCTGTACCGTCCTGCCGTCAGCGACCATGATGCCTGTGAGATCGGTGAGGTAATACTCGCCCTGGGCATTGTGATTGCCAATCCGGGGCAGATAGTGCTTTAAGGTCGCCCCCGAGGCGGCCAGAATGCCTGAATTGACCTCTGAGATCTGCTTTTCACTCTCCGTGGCGTCCTTTTCCTCCACGATATGCGACACCTGACCCTGAGCGTCCCTGACGATACGTCCGTAGCCAAAGGGATGGCGCATCTTGACCGTGAGGAGGTTCATACCCTCCTGGGGCACGTGGGTTAAAGGCTCAAGGAGCGCTGGATCGGGTAAGGGGGTGTCACCGTAGAGCACCAGGACCGTGTTCCCGTCTTTGACGCCGTCCATGGCGCAGGAGACGGCGTGGGCCGTGCCTAACTGCTCTTTCTGGGTGTGAAAGGAGAGTTTTCCGTACAGCGCGGGGTCTAAATCCTGACAGCGCTTCTGCACCATCTCGCCCCCATGGCCTGTCACCACGTGCACCGTCTCGGCGTTTAAGGCGCAGGCGGTTTTAATGACATGAAAGAGCAGAGGCTCGCCCGCGACGGGGTGCAGAACCTTGGGCAGGACCGAATGCATGCGTTTGCCCATGCCGGCTGCGAGAATGACGACTTCTAAGGCCATGTTAGTTCTCCGATGACGAATGACGCTGACGCCTGATGACGTAGATGAGCAGGATCACGGACGCGACGATAAAGGGGACGGAAAGCAGCTGTCCCACCGTGAAGATGCTGCCGGTTGAATAATCCGCCTGCTCCTCCTTAAAGGGTTCAATAAAGAAGCGGGACGTGAAGATGAAGAAAAAGAACAGCGCGAAGAGGCAGCCCTCAGGCAGACGCGCCCCTTTTTTCAGGTAGAGGACGCTGAGAATGATAAAGGTGAGGAAGTAGGCGGCGCTTTCCATGAGCTGCGCCGGATAGCGCGGGAAGGTCTCGCCTAAGCGTAAAAAGACCACGCCAAAATCCCCGCCCGTGGGCACGCCCAGGATCTCGGAGTTCATGAAATTGCCGATACGGATGAGTGTCGCCACTAAAGCCACGGGAATGGTGAGCAGATCGCCTAACTCTAAAAAGCGGTAGGGGCTTTTGCGCACGAAAAGGAAGATGGCAAGGAGCACCCCGAGGGTACCGCCGTGACTTGCCAGTCCCCCGTGCCAGATAAAGAGGATTTCTAAGGGGTGACTTAGGTAAAAATCAGGTTCGTAGACAAGGCAGTGCCCGAGGCGCGCTCCCACCACGGTGCCCACGAAGATATAGACTAAGAGCCGGTCTAAATCACTGGTGTTATAGCCCTTTTTACGGAAGAGATACTGCATGATGAAGTAGCCGAGGATAAAGCCCAGCGAAAAGAGCAGTCCATACCAGCGCAGCGTTAAAGGGCCCAGCGTGAAGGCGATGGGGTCTACCGTGGAATAAAACAGCATGAGAACACCACAATCAAGTCATTATCACGCTGATTATAGGGCAAAAGCGGGATGGGGCCTAATCTTTACGCTCTAAGGGCCTCTAAAGTGCCAGATGAGGGCAACTTTACTATAATAAGCGCGAACTTAATGTGAGGTAGCCGTGACTTCTTTATTAGCCATTGAAGAGCTCTTTTATACGGCAGGCTTAGGCGCGGCCGGAGCGGGTGTCCTGTCCATCGTCCTGTCGCTCGTTATCCGCCGCCGCGGCCTGTTTAAGGCCGGAACCGTGGCGTGGTTTTTGGGTGACGGCTGTTTTGCCGTGGCCATCGCCTTTCCCCGCCGCGCCCTCGCCCTTGCCGGGAGTCTTAATCTCACCGCCGCCGTGGAGGCGTGGGCCACGCTTTGGGGTGCGATCGTCGCTCTTATGATCATCCTTCTGTCAGCGGCTCTCTTTATCCGCCGCGCCCCCGCTCCGCGCGCTGAGGCGGAGGGTAAGGACCCTGAGAGCGCGTCAGAGGAAAAGGCTCAGACTGCAGACACTCCTGCCCGCAGGGCTACCGCCGATCCGGCCCTTTTCGCTGACTTAAACGCCGTGAAGGAGAAAACCTCCGCATGAGCCGGATTTACCTTGCCCCGCTTGAGGATCTCCTAAGGTGCGATCTGTCGCATTTGCGCTTTGGCCGCGAGGACGGGTTTAAGGGCAAGCGTCTTGAGACCTATGTCGCGGGACGCAGACTGCTAAGTTTTGCCCTTGGCGTGTATGCGAAGGGCTTTACCTCTCTCCCTCCCCTGCTTACCGGTGAGCATGGCAAGCCCTATTTTGCAGGTCCCATTCACTTTAACCTCTCCCATTCAGGTTCCCTGGTGGCATTAAGCGTCGGGGATTACCCTCAGGGCGTGGATGTAGAGATGACCCGCCCGCGCCGCCGTCTTGAGGAGCTCATTCAAAAGACCCTCAGTCAGGGCGAGCAGGATTATCTCCTCGCTTTAGACCCTGACACCCGCTTAAAGGAGTTCGCGCGCAGCTGGACCTTACGCGAGTGCCTCATTAAGGCCTCGGGTCTGGGTCTCGTGGGCCTTAACGGCCTTAAGGTGCGCTGGCAGGATCGTCATGTGGAGGCGCGGGATAACGTTAAAGGCCGCGTGTTAAGCCTGAGGCTTACCGACTTAGACGCGGGCGTAACGCTAAGCCCCGGTTTTCTTTCCTTCTTTGAGGACGCGCGCGATGGTGAGGGGGTTTCCTTCGCTTATGTCAGTGCGGACGCGCACGGTCATCTTAAGGCGGAGTGTCTTCTGGCTCCCTGGCTTGAGCCTTTTACCGTCAATGCCGAAGCTTAAGCCTGACTTAAGACCTTCTCAAGCTGACTCTTCCAGGTCGTAAGGCTTTCGCGCAGCTGCGCGTTTTCGGCTTTGGCGAGCATAAGCTCGCGGCGCAGGGCCGCAAGCTCGCGATCCTTATCCCCCACCACCTGACTTACGTCCTTGCAGGCGGCTTTCAGGGTGACGATTTTCTCTAAGGCAGCGTCAAGGCGCGCTAAAAGCAGGGCCTGACGCTTAGCTGCGTTAAGTTCGCTCATCTTTTTCATGGCACAGCTCTCTCCGCTTAGTTAAAGGGGAGAAAACCTGCTCATCTCCTGGTTGCGTTTTCTGTCCGGGATGAGACACCGTCAGCTATGACTCTGAGGTGTTTCAGACCGGCTCCGGTATGGATTAATGTATAGCACAGCTGTGATCGGTTTGCAGAGCTTATGAGAATAATGCCTGCACAGGATCAGGGAGCGTGAGAGGATACATACTGTGAGAGGGTCTTAAGCGTCTCTGCCCTCACGAGGGAGAGTAAGGTGAGCTCAGGAGTTGCGGGGCGCAGGGTGTGCTCTCTGGTTATGAAGTGCGCGCGTAAGTCTGCACAGGCTTTGAGAGAAGCACCTAAAGCCTGAGGCTATCAAAATCCGCCTCGGTAAGCTCCTCACCCCTCCGCGCTCTTTCCAGCAGCGCGTCGGAAAGACCCGTGAACTGCTTGATCTGCGCCATGGTGAAACCGAGCTTAAACAGGTTCTTGGCGATGCTGAAGCTTTTTCTCAGAGCGCCCTTAGCTTCACCGCGGGCCTCGCCTATCGCTATGCCGCTTTCTTTTTCCTTTCTGAGGGCCTCATTCATGAGCATGGCGTCCACGCGGGCCTGCTCCTCTCTGTCAAAACAGTACATGGCTGTCTTTTA
>DVOQ01000076.1 GCA_018713485.1 Candidatus Avisuccinivibrio pullicola | reverse complement strand
GACGGTGCCTCACTTTTAGTAAGCACCCATTACCGGGCACTTACGGGCATGTCCACAATGCCCCCGTCAGGTCGGAGCAAAAAAGCCCGTTCCTGAATTCTTAGAGAGTATTGTACATGATCAGAATGTGCGACACCAGCCGCTTTCATCCCCGGGCTCACGCAAGGGGAATTACGCGGCATTAGTTAAAAAACTCGCTGATTTTAGCATATTCAGCACCCTAAAAAGGTATGATGGGCGCATGCATAACCCTGATGAAACTTTAGACTCGGATCTGACTGCGGTAGGGGCCATTGCCGGCCTTGAGGAGAGCTCTGAGGATACGGAGCCGCAGAGCGCTGAAGCAGAGCAGAACTCTGAGACCTACAGTCATTTAAACCCGGGCGATCCCTGTCCGCGCTGCGGAGCGCCGTTAACGGTACGCTATTCCGAAAAAGGTGAGCTCCTGGGGTGCTCGGACTATCCTCAGTGCACGTTCATGATCCGCTTTCATCAGAGCGTGCGCGATCTCCTGCCCCTTAACAGCACCTGTCCGCGCTGCGGGGCCACGCTCATGGTCAAAAGGGGGCGCTTTGGGATCTTTATCGGGTGTTCGCGCTATCCGGAGTGTACCTTCACCGATGTCAGGGAAAGCCTGAATCTTGAATGCCCCATCTGTCATAAGGGACATCTGCGCGAGAGAACCTCGAGGCGGGGCAGTCTCTTTTACGGCTGCGATAACTATCCGCACTGTACCTTTATGGTACCCGGGGAGCCGGTGTTAAAGCCCTGTCCGACCTGCGGCTTTCCTCTGCGCTATAAGAAAAAGGTGAAGGCGGGGACGGTGCTCAAATGCCCCAATCCCCTCTGTCCTGACAGAAGAAAAAGAAAGCTCGAAAAGGTCCGGGAAGAGTAGGGAACCGGCCCCGCGGGGGGGGGCCGGAACAGGGCGGTTCTACATTAGTGCTTAACGGGCGGTACGTCCTTTTTGAGGACATAGGTTAAAAAGGCGTACAGGGCCGCGCCGGTGAGCATGGCCACTAACAGACCCACGTTGGCCTTGGCGAAAGTGCCGGCGGCGGCCTCCTCGCTTAAGAGGAAGGAGGTGATGTGGGCGATGTAGGGATCGGAGGAGGTGATGGTACCCAGTCCGATGAAGGTGGCGACGGCCAGGGAGAGCATGGCCGTCCAGCGGTAATTGCGGCCGCCCTCGCCATAGCGGTTAGCCATGGAGATCTCCCAGTTAAGCGCTCTCTGACGGTAGAGATCCACGATCTCGATGGCGCCCCACGAACCCATGATGACGGAGATCGAGGCTAAGAAGGAGGAGAAGGTGGAGAGGAAGGAGTCAGAGATAAAGGTCAGGTAGAAACAGCCTAAGGCGATGATGACCGCGTTTAGGAGGGTGGTGGAGACACGGCTTAAGGGGACGCCGACGGCGAGGAGGGCAAGACCCGAGCTGTAGACGCCCGTCATGCCGGCACTGATGAGAGAGATGATGATGACAAGGGAGAAGGGCACGTAGAACCAGAAGGGCAGGATGCCGGTGAGGGCGGCGAGAGGTTCATGGGCGGCCTTGTCTAAAAGCGCGTCGTTGCCCACCGAGAGCATGACGCCTAAGATTAACAGCACCGAGACGGGGAGGGCGATACCGGTGGTGGTCCAGAAGATGACGCTGGAGGCAGAACTCCTGCGGGGCAGATAGCGGGAATAGTCGCCGCCGTAATTTAAAAAGCCCAGTCCCACCATGGTCATGGCGAGCACGACACCGCCTACGAAGACGGCGAGACTGCCCGAGGGGGCGCTGCCTAAACGCGAGAAGTCGATCTGCGGGATAAAGAAGAAAAGATAGACGGCGGTCATGACGCCCGTGATGAGCGCGATGTAGCGCTCAACCTTAAGGATGAGGGCATAGCCGTAGACGGCGCCGATCATGGTAAGGACGATTACCACCACAAAGGAGGCAAAGAGGCAGGTGGTGGAGGGCACGCCCTCAGAGGCGGAGAGGGCGGGGATAAGATTGCAGAGCAGATCGGCTAAGGTAGTGGAGGCCATGGAGAGCATGGTCACCTTCCAGCCCATATTGGCGACGTAGCCGAAGAAGGCGGGGATGCGGTTGCCGTCCACGCCGAAGCAGAAGCGTGACTGCGCGAGGGTGGGAAGACCGGTGCGCACCGAGCCCACGGCGAGGATACCCACGAGCGAGCAGGAGAGGAAATAGCCTAAGACGCCCGCGAGCATGGCCTGAGGAACGCTGAGCCCCAGGGAAAAGACGTACATGCCGCAGGTAATGCCGAAAATGGAGATATTCCACGAAAACCACACGGGAAAGAGGCCCGCGGGCTTGCCGTAGCGTTCGGAATCGGGAACGGCGTTGATGCCGTTCTGTTCAATGGAAGACGTACTCATGAGTTAACCTCTAAAGTTAGCCGAAAAAGCTCTCAGTTCAGTTACTGTGGGGGCGCAGGCAGCCCCGGTGCGGGAGGTGACCCAGGCGGCCACGAGATTGCCCAGGGTGACGCTCTCCTCAAGGGAAAAACCCAGGGAAAGACCTGCCATGAGGCCTCCTGTATGGGAGTCCCCCGAGCCCACGGTATCGGCGACGGTAATTTTAAATCCGGGGATCAGGGTTACGGAAGAGTCTTTAGCAAGGAAGGCTCCTTCTGCACCATGCGTAATCACGGCGGGGGTGGCGGTGTGCTCTGCAAGGGCAAGGGCGGCCGCTTTAACGTCAGTCTGACCGGTTAGGGCAAGCGCCTCGGAGGCGTTCACCGTGTACAGGACGCGGTGGCGCTCTAAAGCCCGGGTAAAGGCCGGATCGAGGGAAGCGGAGAGGGGCCCCGGATCAAAGACCACGATGGCCCTTTCGTGAAGACGGCTCAGTCCCTCAAGCATCACGGAGGCGTTGTCGCCTACGCACTGATAGCCCGAGAGATAGACGTAGTCAAAGCAAGCCATGTCAAAGGCGTCAAACCAGGCGCGCTCAAAGCGGCGCTCGATACCCGGCAGCGTGATAAAGGAACGCTCGCCGTTTTTTTCAATGAGGGTCAGGCACCAGCCGTTGTCGCCCTTGCCCTGAAATTTAGTCAGGGGATAGTGACGCCGGTTAAATTCCTTCTCGATAAGGGAGGCAATCATGCCCTCGCCGATGGGGAGGAGGCATTCACAGGGCAGCGCGAGCTTAAAGAAGACGTCAGCGACATTAAAGCTGCAGCCCCCGACGCGCGCGTCCTGATAGTCTCCCTTTACATCCGCTCCGGAGACGGGCAGGGTATCTACCCGTAAGAGCAGATCGACAAAGGCCGAACCGACGATGAGCACGCGGGCTTTGGGGACGGGATTTAGAAGCCGGTCAAGGAAGGTAAATTCCATGGCTACTCCTTAACAAAGGTGTCGCGGGCAGTAAGGATGTCGTTAGCCAGCGCGCGGAAATTCAGACCGTTGGTCTTTTCGAGATAGTCGATGACTTCGCTCTTAAAGGCGGAAATACCCACGCGGGAACCTGCCATGGCGCAGGCCATGGCACCGATGGTGTCGGTGTCACCGCCTAAGTTGGCGCACAGGTGCGCAAGCTGATGGACGTCATCGGAGAAAAAGGCGATGGCAAGGGCGGCGCTGACCGACTCGGAGGTCATGGTGCCGGTACCTAAGACTTCATATACCCAGAGGCTGAACTCCTCCTCATCAGGCTGCGCGGCGAGCTTTTCAAGGGCGAGCTTAAAGCGCGCCTGTATGGAGGCCGCCCACGTGCGCTCGCCTAAGGGAAGAGCTCTGGCATAGGCCTCGAAGATTCTGTCACAGGTTTCGTCACGGGACAGGCCGTAAAGACCGCAGCAGACGGCGGTAGCGACCATGGAGGCTCCGGCCAGAGCCACGTCGGTGGCGTGAGTGACGGAACTCACCTTAGCGACGGTACGGGTCAGGGAGGCGATTTCAGAGGGGTTAAAGAAACAGCCCACGGGGGCGATGCGCATCGCGGCGCCGTTGGTCAGAGCCGTGCGCGTGTAGCGCGTGTAATCCTCACCGTTGACGT
Organism: Candidatus Avisuccinivibrio pullicola; assembly: GCA_018713485.1. GTDB lineage: Bacteria > Pseudomonadota > Gammaproteobacteria > Enterobacterales > Succinivibrionaceae > Avisuccinivibrio_A > Avisuccinivibrio_A pullicola. The sequence goes on along the minus strand of DVOQ01000076.1, from coordinate 9,113 downwards.
GGGCAAGGAGGGCGGCTTTGGAGCTCGGACCCAGGAGATTGATTTCAAAGCCGTTCATGGATTTGACCCACGCGATCAGATCGGAGGCGAGCACTTTAACCTCGGGGACGCGGCCGTATCTTAAAAGATCGTCGAGAATGACGAAGGCCTGGGAGCTGTCGTCGGTATAGTGGCCGGCCTTGAAATAGCAGGCGACAATATTGTCCGCGGGGCCGTCAAGAAAGGTGGTGATGTCGTGAAAGCGCTCACGGAGCTTTTCACGGGGCCACAGTTCGCCCGGTACTCCCATGGCGTCGCCCAGTACCATGCCCGCGAGGGTTCCGGCGATATGATCAGTTAAGATCTGTTTATCCATGACTGTTCTCTCCGTTTCTGTCAGTGCCCCGCGTCCCGCGCAATGCGGATCTTAAGTTCGGGGGCATAAGTGATAATGACTGTTTCGATGACGCGATCGGACGCGTCGGTGATCTGCTGCGTGGCCTCAATAAGCGGGGTGCCCGCGCTGACGCGAAAGTCCCGCGCCACGCTCTCATCCGCGGCGACGGCTTTCAGGGTGGAAAAGCCCCGGCACGGATAGATGCCGTAATCGCGGCGCATGACCTCGTAGAGGGACTCCGCGGCAAAATCGTGCTCATAAATGCCGGGGAAGATGCTGAGGGGGACGGTGGAGTCCTCACGCGTTAAATACTGCACGTCACGGCCGCGCACGATGCCGCGGGTACGCACCAGGTGAAAGACCGGCCCTTCAGGGGTGTCAAGACACTCGGCCGCGTCCACGCGCGAGGAGGGGACGTCATTCATGGCGCGCATGCCCTCGGAGAAGGAGGAGAAATTCCATGAGGTGCGGGTGAGGGGCTTTAAGGTCACCTGAATGCGCCGTCCCTGCCCTTTGATAACCAGGCCTTCCTGCACTAAAAGCTCGAGGGCGCGGCGTACCGTAGTGCGCGTCACCTGAAAGCGCGCGCTGAGCTCATGCTCGGTGGGAAAGGGTGTTCCGTCCTGAAAATTCCCCTTTAAAATCGCGCTCTTTAAGGTGGCGGCTATTTCACGGAAGACGGCCGGTTTACTGTCCATGACCTCTCCAGAAGTTGTCTATACAAGTTAGGGGAAGTTTAAACGCGGCCGCGGAACAAATCCGCGTCAGAGATCACAGATTGCGTTTCACGCGTCTTAAATGCAGGAGCCGCGGGCCTAATACGGCCGTGAAAATAAGCACGATACCGAGATATTCACGCCCCGTGAGGATCTCGTTTAGGAAGAGGTAGGAGAGGAGGGCCCCGAAGACCGGTTCCATGGAGAAGATAAGACCGATTTTCTCGGGCGTGGTGTAGCGCTGCGCGATGGGCTGGACCACAAAGCCGTAGGCCGAGCAGAAAAAGCCTAAGGCGAGGACGGCCCCCCACTCATAAGATCCGTGAGGCAGCGCGGGATCCTCGGCGAGAAGACAGGTGACAAGGCCCAGAAGGGAGGTGACGCCTAACTGGATAATCATGACCGGTACTACCGTGTCGCCCATGTGGACGCGATCGACCACCACGATATAGAGGGCGTAGAAGAAGGCCCCCATGAGGCAGAAGAGCGAACCTGCGTCCATGGAAAAGCCCTCGGTGACGGTAAGAAAGTAGAGGCCGATAAGCGCCGTGAGAGTGCTTAACACGGTAAGACGCGAGGGCAGGGCGCGGTGGAGCACGCTTTCCATGACGGGTACGAGGATCACCGCCGTGGAGGTGAGAAAGGCCGCCGCCGAGGCCGTGGTGAGATTGGTGCCCGAGATCATGCCAAAGAAGACGAAATAGAGGATGACGCCAAAAAGCAGGCCCTTTAAGACGATCTCACGGTTTAAGTGACGCAGTCTGTGGAAGAAACACACCGTCATGACCACGAAGGCCACGCCGAAACGCAGCGCCATGAGATTAAAGGGGCCCATGCCGTGCATGGCCTCTTTCATGAGAAGATAGGACGCTCCCCACCAGAAGGTGACGGTCAGCATCAGAAATTCGGCTTTGGTACTGGACATAGCTAACTCCAAAGGCTGGCAGTATACGCCGGCGCCATGGGAGTGCAAGAGCAGCGTGCCTTTGCCTTATAATGGGGCAGAACGACCGTTAAGGAGTAAATGGTGAAACCTAAGTTTACGCAGTATCCGGCGCTGTTAGCTCTTCTGCCCTTACTGACGCTTGCTGTAACTCAGGCTGCGGAGCGCGTCCCTGCAGCGGAGGCATTAACGGGTACCCGTGCCCTGGCCCCTGAAAGTCAGGACCCTGCCGTAGAGACAGCTCCCGGCACTGATCCTGAGGAGAGGGCCGCGCGCCTTCTCTCACAGCCCGATAACATATCCGGCAGGGTCAGCGCGCTGTGGCAGGGAGAGCGGGGCGAACTCTTCAGGGCGCTGCTCTGTGCCGGACGTCCGTACGTGGAGAGAGACGGTGAGCGCACCTTAGTGGAAATAGCCGCATCCGGTGAGGAAAGCTCTGAGGTGGAAGTCAGGGGCCTTGCTCCTTCCTCTTTGCACCTTAAGCTTAAGTACGCGCTCCTTGACGGGGAGGAACAGCTCTTCGTGACGGATGTAGGGACGGGTGAGGAGCGGGGTTACGTGTATCTTGAGGCGCTGACGCTTGAAGACGTGCTGCCGTAATGGGACTCTCCTGAGGCAGGAGCGCCGAGGACAGCAGGGCCCGCGCGGGGCGGGCCCTGATTAGGATGCAGTAGAAAGCGGTTCACCAGGCTTAAAGCTGCGCGGCGACGAAGTCCCAGTCGACATGCTTTAAGAAGTCTTCGACGTAGGCGGCGCGGCGGTTCTGATAGTCAAGGTAGTAGGCGTGCTCCCAGACGTCCACGGTTAAAAGCGGGGTGAAGCCCTCGACTAAGGGGGTGCCGGCGTTGGAGGTATTCATGATCTTGAGCTTCTCGCCGCCGGTGTGCACGAGCCACGTCCAGCCGGAGCCGAAATTGCCCACGGCGCTGGCGGCAAACTTCTCCTTGAAGGACTCGAGGGAGCCGAAGTTCTGCTCGATAAGCTTTAAGAGCGGGGCGGGGACAGGCATGTTCTCCTCGGGGGAGAGACAGTTGAAATAGAACTCGTGATTCATGGCCTGGGCGGCATTGTTAAAGAGCGGGCCCTCGGCGGTGGTGACAATGTCCTTAAGGCTCTTGCCCTCGTAGGCTGAACCTGCCACTAATTTATTAGTGGTGTCGATGTAGGTCTGTAAGTGCTTGCCGTGATGGAAGTTAAAGGTATTCTCGGAAACGAAACCTGCAAAAGCGTCCTTGGCGTATTTAAGAGGCGGAAGAGTAAAGCTCATGGAAAAACTCCTTAGGTGGTACGAAACAATGAGTACAGTGTAGCAGTAAATAAAGGGAACCGGGGTGAAGCTGCGTCTTTTTCTCAGGTGCAGGGCCTTGCCTCACCCTCTTACCATCCCCCGCGGACGGGGGATGGGGTAAGTCAGGTAAAAAGCCTTAGAAATAGGCGGGCATGGCGTCGATGACACCGACGCGGGCAATGGAGGTCAGGGCGGTGCACACCTCGGAGACGATGAACTCGTCCCCTGTGAGATCCTGATCCCAGAGCGCGGTGGCCGAGAGGGCGGCTCTGACGGTCTTCTCGACGGAGGCGGTGTCCGAGGCGTCAAAGCCTTTGAAGGCGTCCACTAAGATGGCGACGGCGGCCTCATCATCGCGGAACTCGCCTTCCACGCCGTTAGCGCGGCCGACCTTGACCGGCACGCCGGTGGCGTTCATGTAGAGGGCGAGGTAGGCGGCGACCGAGAAGCACAGTCCGCGCGGCTTCTGGCCTTTGGCGCGGGCGTCCAGGAGACTCGAGAGCACGCGGGCCTTGAGCTTTGAGGTGCAGTTCATCAGGATGGAGGCTAACTGATGGTGCATGTCCTTATCGGAGAAGCGAGCGGCCACGTCATTGGCAAAGGAGGTGAGCATCTCGGGATCTAAATCGAGCGCGGGAATGATTTCCTCAAAGACCACGTGATTGAAGAAGCGGCGCGTGACGGGATCGCTCATCATCTCATCGACGGTGTCAAAGCCGGCGAGATAGGCCGCGGGCACGTTGGCGGTGTGGCCGCCGTTTAAGAGGCGCACCTTGCGCAGACGGTACTTGCTGATATCCTCGTCGATGACCACGTTAAGCCCGGCTTTGGCAAAGGGCAGCAGATCCTCTAAATCCTTACCGCCCTCAATGGCCATGAAGCCGAAGATCTCCCCTGAGGTCATAAGCTCGTCATCGTAGCCTAAAAGCTCCTTATAATGCGCCTCATTGGCGGTGGGATAGCCCGAGACCACGCGGTCGACCAGGGTGTTCAGGAAGCGGCAGTCCTGTTCCACGTAAGCCTTAAAGTCCTCACCTAAATTATGATCCGCGATGTGCCTTAAGACGATTTCCTTTAACTTCGTGCCGTTATCGTCGATAAGCTCGCAGGGCATGATGATAAGGCCATGGGCGGAGGCCTTATCCCCGTAGTGCCTGAAGCGCTTTAAGAGCAGGGCGGTGAGCTTGGCGGGGAAAGAGGAGGGGGCAGTGGTGCCTTCAATCTCTTCCCTGACGTAGGCGATGCCGGCCTCGGTGGTATTGGAGAAGACAAACTGTAACTCCTCGGCGCAGGCGGCATCTAAAATCTTAAGCCATTCCTCGGAATAGGGATTTAAGGCTCCGGCGATGGCGTTGACCACTTCGCGGTATTCGGTGGGATGACCGTCCACCATGCCGTGGAGAATGGTGGTGTAGAGGCAGTCCTGCTTTAAAAGCTTAGGGACGACGCGCCCTTTAGGCGTGGGCTGCAAAGCGAGAATGCGGCCGTTGAAAAGTCCCTTCTCATTGCACTTAAAGACCATCCAGTCAATAAAGCCCCTGAGGAAATTACCCTCGCCAAACTGCAGGACGCGGACGGGGAGAGTACTCTTAAGTTCGGGTTTTAAGGTCAGATTTAAACTTGGCATATAGATGCGAGCCTCATATTTTGATACCGTAGGTATTGTAGACACAAAACGCCCTTCGATTAAAATCTAGTTTGCTAAATTGCGAAGCGGGGCGCAGAAAAGGGGCCTCAGCCCCTTTGCATAAGTCACTTTTGTGAGTGTTAACGGGTAAAGTCAATCTCCACCTTGAGCATGTCCGCGCCGTGGGCGGCGAAGTCCGCAAAGGCCTGAGGCGCGTCGTTGAAGGCATAGGTGTTGGTGATGACTTTCTTCAGATCCACCTGACCTGCGGAGACGAGATCGATGAGGTTCAGGAAGTCCTGCTTTAAGGCGTTGCGCGAGCCGAAGACGTTGAGCTCCTTCTTCTGCAGCAGGGTGAAGTTGAAGTCGAGGTTCTTCTTGCCCACGCCGATTAACACCACGTTGGCGCCGAAAGCGGCAGCGTCAATGGCGCTCTGGAAGGTCGAGGGCAGGCCCACGGCCTCGATGGAGACGTCAAAACCGCGCCCACCGGTCACCTCAAAGCACTTTTTGATGAAGTTTTCGGTGCCGTCGTTGTAGATACCGCCGGCAAGGCCGAAGGTCTCCACGGCGTAGTTCATCTTCTTTTCGGCCACGTCGGAGATGTAGACGTTGGCACCCTGGCTCTTGGCGGCGATGGCGGCTAGGACACCGATGGTGCCGGCGCCGATGACGAGCACGGTATCGCCTTTTTTGACCTTGCCGCGGGTTACGGCGCCGTGATAGGAGATGCAGAAGGGCTCAATGGCGGCAAGGACGTCGGGGCTTAGGCCCTTGCCGTCGTAAATGCGCTCGGCGGGGATGGCGACGTACTCGCTGAAGGCGCCGTCACGCTGCGCGCCCAGGGTCTCGTTGTGCTCACAGCAGTTGACAAGACCGCGGCGGCAGGAATAGCACTCGGTGCAGTTGAAGTAAGGATTGGCGGTGACCACCATGCCCTTCTTTAAGTGCGGGGCGTCGGCGTTAATCTCCACGATCTCGGCTGAGAACTCGTGGCCCGGGATACGCGGGTAGGAGGCGTAGGCAAAGGTGCCGCGGTAGGTACCGAGATCAGAACCGCAGATACCGCCGCATAAGACCTTTAAGAGAACCTCGCCTTCTTTAGCGACGGGCATGGGGGTGTCAATGATCTCAACTTTGCCCGGTTCCGGGATGATGATAGTCTTCATGGTTTAAATCCTCACTAGTAAATCAGGTTCACAAGGCCGGTCGAGAAGGCCGGGACGAAAGTCAGCAGGAGCAGGCATACCACTAACAGGATGTAGAAGGGTACCGCTTCCTTAATAAAGGTGCTCATGGGGCACTTGGTGATGGAGCAGGTCACGAACATCAGCGTGCCCATGGGCGGCGACAGGGCGCCTAAGGCGAAGTTGAAGATCACGACCATGGCAAAGTGGATGTCGTCAATGCCGAAGTGACGGGCCAGGGGCGCTAACAGGGGCACGAGGATGATCATCGCGGCGTTGCCTTCGATGAACATGCCGATGATGAGCAGGAAGAGGTTGACGCAGAGCAGGAAGAACACGGAGCTGTCGAGGCTGTTGATGAAGAGCTCGGTGAAGTACTGCGGGACGCGCTCCTTGGTGAGCACCCAGGCAAAGGCCGAGGCGGCACCGATGATGAGCATGATGGAGGCTGAGGTCAGCACGGTCTCCTTCATGCCGGTGATGATGTCCTTTAAGCGCATCTCCTTATAGACGAAGCCTAAAAGGAGCGAGTAGACGATGGCCACGGCACCGGCCTCGGTGGGGGTGAAGGCACCGATACGGATACCGCCGATAATGATGACGGGCAGGCACAGCGGGAGGAAGGCTCCCTTGAAGGTCGTCCAGATCCGCGCAGGGGAGGTGTCCACCTTATGCGGATTGACGTAGCCGCGCTTGTAGGAGACAAAGCCCACGAGCAGCATTAAGGCCACGCACAGCATGAGCCCCGGGCCAATGCCGGCGATAAAGAGCTTGCCTATCGAGACGTTGGCAATCGAGCCGTAAATAATCATCGCGATCCCGGGGGGAATTAAGGGCGTGATGATGGCGGCGGTGGCCACGAGAACGGAGGCAAAGGCATTGGAGAAGCCGCGCTTTCTCATCTCGGGGACGAGCATCTTGGCTTCCATGGCCGCGTCGGCAAGGTTCGAGCCCGAGAGGCCGCCCATTAAGGTGGCGACGAGCACGGTCACATGTCCGATACCGCCGATGATGTTACCTACGATCGACTCGCAGAAGCTGATGATGCGCTTCGTGACGCCCGTGTAGTTCATGAACACGCCGGCGCAGACGAAGAACGGGATGGCTAAAAGCGGGATGGACTGGGAGCCTGCCAGAATACGCTGGACTAAAATCGCCGAGCTTAACTCGGTGTGCATGGCGAAATACACCACGGCCGCGCCGAGAATGGCGATGAAGACCGGCAGTTTCATGAACAGAAACACCAGCATGAGAACGGAACTTAAACCTACTGCAAAATCCATGGTTAATCCTCCTTCTGCTCAGGATCCTGAGGGCGCTTTATATAGCGGACGTAGTGATCCCAGGTGGTGGAGATCATCATGATGACGCAGCCTGCGGGAATGATGCCGTTGACGATGGTCATGGGAATGCGCAGGATGGCGGTGGTTTTGCCGATCTTGACCATGAGGGCCAGAAGGTCAAATCCCAGGATCATGAGGTAGGCCAGAATGCCCATCACGATGAGATAGTTGATGACCGTGAGCACCTTCTGCACCTTCTTGGGCAGAATGTCGAAGACGATTTCCACGGCCACGTGCGAGCCGTAGCGGAAGGCCGCGCCGGCTCCGAGGAAGGTGATCCACAGGAAGCACCATAACTGCACTTCCTCGGCCCAGATGATGGGGCTTGAGAGGGCGTAACGGAAGATCACGCCTCCGAAGGTCACTGCAACCAGAACGGTGAAGGCGATACCCGCTAACACCAGATCGAGGTTGCAGAGGATTTTGTTTTTATTCACGTAAAAACTCCCTGACATGGACTTAACCACGTCCTTAACAATGCATACCTTGGAAATAACCGTCAGGGTCGCCCCTGACGGTATGGGGGACAGGGCTTTACTTCATGTTGGCCTTGACGGTGTCATAGAGACCCGGGGTCCAGCTGCTGAAATCAGGCAGCGAGTAGAACTTTAAGGAAGCGTCCACGAGCTGCTGCTTAAACTCGGGCGAAGGCTCGGTGATGGTCACGCCTTCCTCGGCGAACTTCTTTAAGAGCTCCTGCTCGACCTGCTCCTGCAGCTGATTCTGATAGGCACCGGCCTCGTCGCAGGACTCCTTGAGCCACTTCTGCTGCTCGGGAGTCAGGCTGTTCCAGAAATCGACGCCCACCACGAGGTTGGTCACGTTGTAGACGTGGCCGTCAAGCAGCAGATACTTGGCCACCTCGTGGAACTTGCCGTTGTAGAGCACGGCGAGCGGATTCTCCACGCCGTCAATGGTGCCCTGCTGAATGGAGGTGTACACCTCGCCTAAGGCCATCGGGGTCGGGGTGGCGCCGAGCACCTCAAAGCCCTTCACCTGAATCTGATTGGTCGGGACGCGGATCTTCATGCCCTGGAAGTCCTCGATCTTAGTGACGGGATTCTTGGTCAGGGTATGACGCGCGCCGTAGCGCCAGTCGGTGGAGAGAATGTGAATGTGGGCCACTTCCTCAAGCTTCTTGGCCTGCTCCTGATACCAGGGGCTGGCATTAAGCCTGAAGGCCTCCTCCCAGGAGTTAAAGAGGAAGGGTCCGAACACGATACCCATATCCGGCACGCCGCGGTCATAGTAGAAGGCACCGTCGGTTAAGGTGGAGACCGGCTCGCCGGCGACCATCATGTCCATGATGTCGTCCTTGGATCCCATCTGCGAGGAGGGATAGAGATCGATCTTCATCTTGCCGCCCGATTTCTGCTCGAGAAGCTCCTTCCACTTCTGGCAGCCTAAATCAAAGGGCTCGCCCGGGTGGTTCTCATAGCCCACACGCAGCACGATGGGCTCTTCGGCCGCGGGAGCGGCGTCACCTGCAGAGGCGGAGGCCGTCTGCGATGAAGAAGAGCTCTCACCGCCACAGCCGGCTAAGGTGAAGGCGAAAGCGGCAGCTAACACGGATAAAGTGAGTTTGCGCATAATGTAACCTCAATCAAAAGTAACTAACGCATCTAATAAAGCA
>DVOQ01000075.1 GCA_018713485.1 Candidatus Avisuccinivibrio pullicola | reverse complement strand
TATGTATTATATCAAATACATACGTAAGAAGTATGTGATAAACATCACATTTAACAATTAAAGAGCATTGATTTACAGAGATTTTCCCGGAGAGAGTTCAGCGTGTATGTATTATGCCCGGCGAGTTAGGTTACTTAAATACGTAAGGAGTTTCATGATTAGGGAGAATTAAACATCAGGCGGTCAGGACACGGTACTGCAAAAGGGGTGTCAAAGACGGAGGTTTCTCTGTCAGAGTCAGCAGTCTTTAATGCCTTTGTCAGGCGGCTAACCGGCGGTTTAAGGCGATCCTACAAATTTTGTTAAATAACAACGATTAGTCGTGGAAGGAGATCAGATTTCGGAGTGTAGGTGTTATTGAGTGGCACTATCACTGGAAGTTAAGGGATTATACAGTTTAGAAACCGATCCATCCATGAGAGGAAGTGTACTCCTCTCCAAGTAACCAAATCATGGAGGCATAGTCCGTCACCTGTAAAACTTATCACACCGGAGCCGCTTCATCCGCGCAGCTAAGGGACGCGGTTTTCGCGGACCGTTTATATAGGCGCTTAAGGGGCTCTCTACGCGGCAGGGGCTGAGCCAGGTTTAAACAGACGGTTTTCAGATGAGCGGCAAGTCACAGTGATGAATCCACCCTGATGGCTCCCGCGCTTGCGGGAGCCTGAGAGTTTAATAAGCGCTGGAGAGCTTAAGCCCTAGCGGCGGCTGGCCTCACTGGCAAGGAAGCGCACGAAGTCCATGAGATGGGGCTCCGTGGCAGGAGTGCGTCCTGAAATGGCCAGGAGCACTAAATTGCCCTCTGAGCCGTAGACGATAGCCTCAATATCCTCGTTATCACAGTAAAAGGACCACGCCTTACTGATGAGATTGGAGGCCACCGGCATCTGGCAGTTCATCTGTTCGGCCGCCACGCGGGCATAAGCCTCCGGCAGCACGTTCTGACCCGAGGTATCGGCCACGTAGGAAATGTTAACGGCCAGATCGCCCCCCTCGTGGAGATAACTTAACGAGTTCTCCACGGAGGGATTGGCCTCCACGCGCCAGCCCTTGGGGCAGGGCAGATTCTCAGTGGGCTGCGCACCGCGGTTTAAAAGAGCCGTGGAGTCAGTGACCTCCACGGGATCGGCCATGGCGCACAGCGGCAGCAGGCATAAAGCGGCCACCCACACAGCTTTCATAAACTCTCCTTATTGTTATCCTTTTAAGAGACCTACTTCAGGCTCTCGGTGATCTCGGAGGCGATGGTCTCCACGGGGCGGTTAGCGTCCACCTTGAGATAACGCACCTTGCCCTCGGCGGCTAACTTCGAGTAGAAAGCCACTAAGGGCTCGGTCTGCTCGTGATAGACCTTGAGGCGGGCACGTACCGTCTCTTCCCTGTCGTCGTCACGGATGACGAGGGGCTCCCCGGTCACGTCGTCCTTACCCTCCACCTTGGGCGGATTGTAGACGATGTGATAAGTGCGTCCCGAAGCGAGGTGCACACGGCGGCCGCTCATTCTCTTCACGATCTTTTCATCGGCGAGATCTAATTCCACCACGGCGTCAATGTCCACGCCGGAGGTCACTAAGGCCTCGGCCTGGGGGATGGTGCGCGGGAAACCGTCAAATAGGAAGCCGTTCTGGCAGTCATCTTTGGCAATTCTCTCCTTCACGAGACCTAAGATGATGTCATCGCTGACTAACTTGCCCTGATCCATGACTTCCTTAGCCTTAAGCCCTAAGGGAGTGCCGGCCTTGATGGCGGCGCGGAGCATGTCGCCCGTCGAGATCTGCGGAATGCCGTAAGTACGGGTTAAAACCTGAGCCTGCGTGCCCTTGCCCGCACCGGGCGGTCCCAATAAGATAATGCGCATGAAAAAACCTCAAATAATGATTAACCCCATGGGGTAACAGGAAATTATAAGCAATTTGGCAAGCTTAAAAAAGCGGACGCGCCCTGAGGCGCGCCCTATTTTTTACTTAAGCTTTAAGGTCACGCCCTCAGGGCGTCACCTTAAGTCAGAAAGGCGGCTTACTTGCCTAACAGCAGATCATTGACTAACTGCACGTAGGCCTGAGGATCCTTTAAGGAACCCGCATCGGCAAGCTGCGCCTGCAGGAAGACGAGCTCAGCGTAGCGCTTAAAGTGCTCCTCATCCGCAGCGGCGGCCTTCTCGATTAAGGCATGCGAAGGATTAATCTCGAGGATCCACGTATCCTCAGGCAGCATCTGACCTGCCGCCTCATAGATACGGCGCATCTGCGGGGTCAGGCGCTGACCGCCCTCGGCCACCACGCAGGCGGGCGAATCGGTAAGACGGGAGGATACCTTCACTTCCTTGACCTTATCCCCAAGGGCGGTCTTGAAGCGCTCGATTAAGTCCTTGTGCTCGTTCTCGGCGTCCTTGTTGGCCTGCTTTTCAGTCTCATCCTCGAGATCACCTAACTCCAGATCCGAGGCGGTAACGGAGATGAAGCGCTTCTCCTTGTAGTCGCGCACGTTGGTCATCAGCCACTCGTCAACGCGCTCGGTCATGAGCAGCACCTCGATACCCTTCTTCTTTAAGGCCTCAAGGTAAGGCGAGGCGGCGGCCTGCTCGTAGCTCGGAGCGGTCAGGTAGTAAATCTTGTCCTGCTTTTCCTTCATGCGGCCGATGTAATCGTCAAGGCTGACGGTGGGTTCAGCCGAGCCGCTCACCGTTGAGGCAAAGCGCAGTAAGGAGAGCACGGTCTCGCGGTTCGTCCAGTCTTCGGCGGGACCTTCCTTTAACACCGCGCCAAACTGCTTATAGAAGAGCGCGTACTTGTCCTTGTCAGCGGCGAGCTTCTCAATCATGCCCAGCGCACGCTTGGTGAGCGCCTTCTTTAACTTAGTGGTGACGGCGCTTTCCTGGAGGAGCTCGCGCGAGATATTAAGCGGCAGGGCATTGGTATCGACAAGTCCCTTCACGAAACGCAGGTAATTGGGCAGGAACTGCTCGGCCTCATCCATGATGAAGACGCGCTGCACGTAAAGCTTTAAGCCGTGCTTTCTGTCCATGTTGGTGAAGAGATCCCACGGGGCACGCGCAGGCAGATAGAGCAGCGAGGTGTACTCGATTTCGCCCTCGACCTTGTTGTGCGCCCAGGCGAGCGGATCCTCAAAGTCCGAGGCAATGTGCTTATAAAACTCCTTGTACTCCTCGTCCTTGATTTCTTTGGCAGGACGGGTCCAGAGAGCACGGGCATCATTGACCTGCTCGTATTTCCACTCCTTCTTCGGGTTCTTCTTCTCTTCCTCGGAGGCGTCTTCGGCAGGCTCCACGGTTCTCTCCACGTAGAGCTCCACCGGCACGGAGATGTGATCGGAATACTTGGTGATGGCCTCGCGCAGCGTCCACTCGTCAAGGAAGTTTTTGGCCTCTTCCTTTAAGTGGAGGATGACATCGGTACCGCGGGCATCACGGGCCACATTACCCGACTCAAAGGTGCCGTTGCCAGTCGATTCCCAGCGTACGCCTTCCTCGGCTGCAGCCTTCGCCGAACGCGACACTACGGTCACGCGATCGGCGACGATGAAGGCCGAGTAGAAGCCCACGCCGAACTGACCGATTAACTGCGAGTCCCTGGCCGCATCCCCCGAAAGATTCTTAAAGAAATCCTCGGTGCCGGACTTGGCGATGGTACCTAAGTGAGTGTTGGCCTCTTCAAGGGTAAGACCCAGTCCGTTATCGGAAATGGTGAGGGTGCCATTTTCCTTATCCGCGCGCACCCTGATCCTGAACACGGGATCGTCTTTAATCAGATCCGGATCGGTAAGAGACAGAAAATGCAGCTTATCAATGGCATCCGAAGCGTTGGAGATAAGCTCACGTAAGAAAACTTCCTTGTTGGAGTAAAGCGAGTTGGCAAGCAGATCAAGGAGCTTGGTGACCTCAGTCTGAAAACCGTGTGTCTGAGTGGTCATGTAATTAACAGGCCCGAAGGCCCCTCCGCAAATTTAGCTGTGGCCTTAAAGGCCGTATCATGAAACTGACTTCCACATGGGGACGGGGCAACGACTTTTCAAGTCTCATAAAAAAAACGCTCTGCCTATTGTCCGTCTTATCACCCGCTCTTTTTTACGCATGAAGATTTTTGTCGCCGCATGCGCTCAATGACCCCACTCAAAATGCGATGCAGACCACAAAAAGCATAAATACCGTGTTTAAACGCTCTTTTTCACTTGCAAATCAGAGTAATATTCATTAAATTTATACCGTTTAACCACCTCTTTTTGTTTGCCAGACTATTTGACTATTGCTTAGGGTTTTCCACATGCAGCACCGTATCCGCAACCGTATTAACGAGCTGGCGCATCATGACGCGACCGGCGGCATGATCATGCTCGTCCTCACCGTCGTGGCGCTTATCTATCAGAACTCTCCCTACGCCATCGACTACCGTGACTGGCTTAACACCAAGGCCGGTCTCGTCTTCGGCGGTTTTGAGCTCGTCAAACCCGTCATTCTGTGGATTAATGACGGTCTTATCACCATCTTCTTCTTTACCATCGGTCTTGAGCTCAAGCACGAATTCATGGAAGGGCATCTCTCCAAACCCTCCAACGTGGTGCTGCCGGGACTTGCCGCCTTAGGCGGCGTGGTCATGCCCGCGCTCCTGTTCACTGCCTGTAACTGGGGCGACTCCTATGGTCTCAGAGGCTGGGCCATTCCCACCGCGACGGATGCGGCTTTCTCGGTGGCCATTCTCCTTATGCTCGGCAAACGCGTTCCCGCGTCATTGAAGATCTTCCTGCTCTCGCTGGCCATCTTCGATGACATCGGTGCCATCGTCATCATCGCCTGCTTCTATACCTCGCAGCTGTCGTGGCTGGCGCTCTCTTTTGCAGGGCTCTCCATCCTCGGGCTTATCTTCCTCAACTTCATGGGCGTCACGCGCAAGACCTTCTACTATTTCTTCGGGGCCCTGCTGTGGTTCAGTATCTTAAAGTCAGGCGTCCACGCTACCCTGGCCGGTATCATTACCGCCTTCTTCATTCCCTTAAAGAAGCATGACGGATCGCCCCTGGTCATGGAGATCTACGATCACTCCAAGATCTACATCGCCCTCTTCATCCTCCCCGTTTTCGCCTTTGCCAACGCCGGTATCGATCTGTCGGGTATTGATCTGAGCACCGCCTTAAGCGGCGTGCCCTTAGGTATCTTCTTAGGTCTTTTCGTGGGCAAGCAGCTGGGCGTATTCATCATGACCTTTATCTGCATCAAATCAGGCCTCACGCCCATGCCCATGGGAGCTAACTGGCGGCAGATTTACGGCGTGTGCATTCTCACCGGTATCGGCTTTACCATGTCGCTCTTCGTGGACGGCCTTGCCTACTGGGGAAGCCCCGTCTTCAACTATGCCGACTCCCTGGCCATTCTCATAGGTTCCCTGCTCTCGGGTGTGGTGGGCTATCTCTTCCTGCGCTTTTTTGCAGGGGACGCCCGTTTAAACCACGTAACGGAGACGGACTCTGACCTGGAGGAGACCGCAGCAGACAGCGCCAAAGAGTCCGACACGGCATCTGCCGGCAATGACGTCACTCCCGACGAGCACGCGCAGTACTTTGACAGCGCCGCTCCCGCCCTGGAGGGTTCTGAAGCCGGGATTAAGGAAGAACCTGCCTCTTCCACCCCTGAGCATGACGGACCTGCAGCCGCGCCGGAGACTAAACCCGCCACCGTCGCCCTTTAAGTCACGGCACGGCCCTCCGGGGCCGTGTCCCCTGATGTCATGGAAAAACTCTCTCTGTCCCTTCCTGAAAACACTCTGGCGCAGCTCTCTGCCGCTAAGGAAAGTCTTGAGACGATCCTTAAGGAAGCTCTGACAGCGCTTTACCTCTACGGCTCCGCGGTGCAGGCGGGGCTGCGCCCTTCAAGCGATCTAGATTTACTCCTCGTGGCCCGGAACCCGCTTAACGCCATGGTAAGAGAACGGCTGACTAAGACTTTGCTTAAGCTCTCGGGACCCGTCGGGGATCCGCATCTCAGGCCGCTGGAGCTTACCGTCATCAGCGCAAAAGAGCTCTGTGCGGCGCGTTTTCCCCCGCTTAATGACTATCAGTTCGGGGAATGGCTACGTGAGGAATTTAAAAAAGGACAGTACCCGGGGCCACGGCCCGATCCCGATCTCACGCTGCTTCTCGCTACGGCCCGCGCTCACGCCGTATCCCTGACAGGGCCTCCCGCTGCACAACTCCTGCCCGTGATAGCACGGGATGAGCTCACTGCCGCGATAAGAGCCTCCCTGCCTGTTTTGTTACAGGATTTTAAGGGCGATGAGCGTAACGTTCTTCTCACCCTCTGCCGCATGCTCTATACCCTTGACACGGGGAAGTTCACCTCCAAGGACAGGGCCGCAGTCTACGCGGAACGGAGTCTTCCTCTCCCGCTTGCGTCACTGCTGTCTGAAGGCAGGGAGCACTATTTAGGCACCCGCCCCGCTCTGACGCCTGAGTTTACCGCCAGGGCTCCTGCCTTACTGAAAGTTTTACAGGAGCGCCTTGAGAGCGCCCTCGCCAGGGAGCGGACTGATCCCTACGCACCATGGCGCGTTAACAGTTCCTTTAACTGCGGCAGGAAACGGTAATCAGCCTCCAGCCACGTCACGCTCTCCAGCTCCCCGGGGCCTAAATAGCGCATGTCCTGATGCTCCGTAAGCGTGGGCTCGGGCGAGTCCTCCTTAAGGCGGGCCAGGAACACTTCCATCTGCAGGATGAAGTCGGGATATTCATACTCGACCTTAAAGGAAGGTCCCGCGCCCTTTAACACGATCTCCACCTTAAGCTCTTCTCTGAGCTCGCGCACCGCGCACTCGGCCGGACTTTCCTCGTACTCGACCTTGCCGCCCGGCAGCTCCCAGAAACCCTTAAAGCGTCCCGTCCCGCGGCAGGTGGCGAGGACTCTGCCCTCCTTCACGATGGCCGCCGCGGCCACGCGCACCACGGGTTTTACTTTAGCATCCATGTAAGCACCTCATCGCTGATCCTGCCTGCCTCATAGTCCGCAAGCGCCGTGTTCAGAATGGACAGCGCCTTAGCGAGCACCTCGCGGTCAATATTGAGGGAAGGCTCAATGCGCAGCCAGTTTGACCCTAAACGCATCGTATAGAGACCGAGCTCAAAGGCGCGGTACATGACCTTAAAGGCCGCCTGCGCGTCGCTCTCGCCTTCCTTAACGCTCTTTATCCACAGCCCGAAGGCAAAGCCGATACCGGTCAGGTGCGAGACAGCCCGCGGATGCTGCTTCTCAAGGCGCTGCAGCCCGTCGTAAAGCTCCATCATACGGGCCTCAAGCGTCTCCCTGAAACCTGCGCCCTCGATAACGTCTAAAAACTTAAGTCCTCTGGCGCAGGCCTCGGAATTGCCGGCCATGGAGAACGCGTGCTCACAGGGTCCGAGGCTATCCATAAACTCCTTTCTGCCCATGATGGCCGAAAGCGGAATGCCGCCGCCCAGGCTCTTGCCCATCACGATGGCGTCCGGCACCACATCCGCGTAATTTTCGATGGCGAAGAAGGGGCCCGTGCGGTAAAAGGCCATCTGCACCTCATCCACCACGAAGGCAATGCCCCAGCTTTTAGCGATGTGGTAGAGCGTGCTCATCAGCCTCTGATGCATGGGCAGCATCCCCATGTCGCCCTGTACCGTCTCGATGATAAAGCCCGCGATGGTCTCATAGTCCATATAGGCAAGCTTTAACAGGCACTCGTCAATGTCCTCCTCCGATGCCGTCTCATCACAGAAGGGCAGCGTATACACCTCGGGAAGCAGGGGCGCGAACCTGTCGGAAATGCGGCCCGGCAGCGTAGTCAGTGCCACGGAGCCTAACGTCGTGCCATGATAATCGCCCTCAAAGGTCACGATTTTCTTACGTCCCGTAAAGGCACGGCACAGCTTGATCGCCCCGTCGATGGCCTCCGAGCCGCACACGCCAAAGCCCACCCGCACCTCTTCAGGCTTTAAGCAAGGATAATGGCGCGCCAGCCGTTTCGCTAACTCCACCTGTTTAAGTCCCGAGGCATAGGGGAAGGGAAAAGAAGCGTACTCCTCTCCTTTTAGGATCCCGTAACCTAAATTCATGGTGCAGGCCCCGGCGGTGATATCGATGATGTCCCGCCCCGTGTCATCCGTAAGATACGGTCCGTGAGCCCCTGCCACCACTAAGGGTAATTCGCTTAAATGCTGATAGGAGGCGATCACCTCGCCATCGGCTCTGAGATTGCTCAGCGTTTTCTCGTCAGCCATGTTTAAACCTTAATTAAGAGGGCAACCTGCCTTTAGATTGCTTATTTTCGCACGCCCTGCGCCCAAGCTTACGAAAATTTTACGTCCGTGTGACCGTCTGCAGATTAATAACGCGACTGAAGCTCTTTCTCTGGCCTTACAGCGGGGCTTAAAGCCCTTTTTCCAGTAAATACGTCTAAATTTAGGCTCTTGCAATGGTCTGCCCTTTTGTTCTACACTGCGCACAAGGTTGAAAAACCTCAACAATTCCCTGGGGTGTTGGCGAGCTGTTGGTACCCTGAGCCGATAATTACAGACAGGGACGATTCCCTTTCATTCGGTGTGCAGGCCCCGCGTTTCTTCATCCGCTATATGGAGACTCGGGCGGGGAAGCCTAGGCAAATGAAACAGTTGTCCCACTTGAACCACCTGGTTCAAGGAGTCCTTACACAGCCGCGGCACTTCCGGGGTTCCCTAAGCACCTCCTTTTCATATCCGCTGAGTTCTCTATCCGGTCTTTACCTCAGCTCTGCAGCGCCAGGTCCGCGTTCAGACTCTCACCTTAGCTTCGTGATCGGTATCGCACAATCGTAAGTTTCTGCTCTCCGATTCCATGCCCCTGACAAAAGAGCCCTCTGATCGCAGCCTAAGCATGACAACGCCTGACACCCGTGCGACAATGCCCCCATTAAGGAGAAAGCTATGCATTGCACTGTAGACAAGCTGACTGACTTTGCCACTCAGGCCCTCATTAAAACCGGCATGAGCGAGAAGAACGCGCGTTTAAGCGCCATCCATTTAGCCCACACCGACGCGGCGGGGATCCACTCTCACGGACTTAAGAACCTGCGCGGATATATCCATAAGATGCAGTTAGGCGCGATGAATCCCCGGGGAGAGGCTGAAGTGCTCCGCGAAAAAGGAGCCCTGGCTCTCCTCGATGCCCATGACGCCCTGGGTACCGTCGGCACGACCGCGGCCATGGATAAGGCCATAGCGCTTGGCAAGGAACACGGTCTGGCTCTCGTGACGGTTAAAAACAGTTCCCATTTCGGAGCCCCCTTTTTATTTCCGGCCAGGGCCGCTGAGGCAGGACTTATCGCCCTCCTCCTTACCAATACCGATCCCAATACCGGCGTTCCGGACGGCCGAGGCCGCGTGATCGGCAACAATCCCCTCTGCTATGCCCTGCCCTGGCAGGGGCATCACCCCGTCGTTCTCGATATCTCGCTTTCGGCCACCGCGGCCATGAAGATCATCCGCGCCTCCACCCGGGGCGAAAAGCTTACGGGCAACGTGCTCTATGATTTAAACGGCCATTACACCGACGATCCGGCGTGGTTCTTCAAAGGCGGTGCCCTGGCACCCGTCGGAGCGCACAAGGGTTATGGCTTAAGCGTGCTCTTTGAGGCACTGACCTCGGTCTTATCCGGAGGTACGCCCGGCTTTCTCGTGAAAAGCTGGCTGCTTGCCCTCGACACCCCCAACGCCATTACCCATACCGTGATCACCATCGATCCCACGGCGCTTATCGGGGAGAGCGCCTATGCCGCCCTTGACGCTTACTTTGAGCATATCCTGGCCACTCCGGCAGCTGAGGGATCGCAGGGCGTGCATCTGCCGGGGCAAAGGGCCTTCGCCAAATATGACGCAGCTCTCGCCCATGGTCTGGAGATGCCTGAGGATGTCATCAGCGAGCTTCAGGCCCTGGCCTCAGAGCTTGCCTTAACCTTTGAGGCCTGCTGATGGCAAGGCGGCCTTTCCTCTGTGCTCTGTGTGCCCTGACGGTCGCCCTCGGTCTTGGTTTTGCACCGCAGGCTCTGAGCGCACCTGACTTATGCTCACGCTACGCCTCGCTCAAAAGCCCGCAGCGCGCTGGAGCGCTCGCGCTCTACGTGCTTTCAGCGCAGCAGGGCAAAATCCGCGTAGCCTATTTAGGCACCCCGCGGCAGCTGCGCGTCACCGTCAACGGCATCGATCTCAGGCCCTATTTTGCAGGAGAGAAGGAACTCATCTGCCATGGGGAGCGGGCCGGTGCCATCCGCACCTATGACGTGACGGGGCTGTCCCTTGACGCAGGTTACGTGGAGCTAAGCTCCGGCACCCTTAAAAACGGAGCTTCCGTCACCCTGCGCTAAAGCGGGGAAAACGGCTCCATACCTTGCAAAAGCCAACGCGTTTCTTAAAATAGGCGGCGTTTTGTCAGGAAAACGTTATGTCACTTGAGTCTCTGCTGCCCAGTCCCTACGAGGCCCTCGCCATCGTCATGATGGCTCTTATCACTTACGCCACGCGTATCGTAGGCTATGCGGTATTAAGCCGCGTAAAGCTCTCCTCCCGTACCTTTGCCATGCTGGAGGCCTCGCCCTGCTGTGTCATGGTCAGTATCGCCGCGCCCTATTTCATGACCACCGACGTGGTGATGCTCTTAAGCCTTACGGTAGCAGTCCTCGTGGCGCTGCGCTTTAATTTCGCGATCACCGTCATCGCCGCTGTGGCCTTTAACGCCCTCTTAAACCACGCGGAGGCCTTCTTATGAGTGACTGGCGCTCTGAGGTGGAGGCAGGGCTTATCACCGCCCTGCCCATGCTGATTGGCTTTATCCCCTTAGGTCTTATTTTAGGCGCGCAGGCCTCACACGCCGGCATAAGCCCGCTTACCACGGTCATGATGACCGGCCTTAATTTTGCGGGGGGCAGCGAGTTTGCCGTCGTGGCACTCTGGGACGCCTTCCCGCCCTTTTTAGTCATCGCCATCACCACCGCGCTCATCAACTCGCGCCATATCATCATGGGTGCGACCCTTGCCCCCTATCTTAAAGGGCAAAGTCATCTGCGCGTGGCCTTCATTTACTTTTTAATGTGTGATGAGACATGGGCCCTCAATCTGCAGGAGATCTCCCGCCGGCAGGCAGAGGGTAAGCCCCCCTTCAGGCCGCTCTTTTATTTCTCGGTCGCCCTGGCGCTCTATATGACATGGCAGCTCTCCTCCTTTACAGGCGCTCTGCTTACCCATCTCCTTGGGGATCTCTCCGTCTGGGGCTTTAATTTAGCCTGTCCGGCCACCTTTATCGCCCTCTCCATAGCCATGTTCCCCAAACAGCGCACTCTCTACAGGGTGCTGCCGGTAGTGACGGCCGCCCTCGTGGCCGCCTTAGTCTCGGTAACCCTGTCGGAGGCCGCCGCCGTAGGTCTGGGTTCCCTCTCCGGCCTTCTCGTCGCCTTTTTCACCTATGGAAAATTTTCCGCTGAGGAGAAGAAAACAGCAGCGTGAGACTGCAGCGGCACAGGATAACCCGGGTGCGGGGAAGTTAAAGCCCCGCACGGGGCAGGGCTTTGAAGACTTAATCAGTTAAGCTTATGACACGGGGCTCTTTGGGAGCTACAGACCTAAATTAATGGAAAGGGCACAGTTGCGGACCTTTTCCACCACGAGGTCAAGGCGCTCACCGTCAGCAAAGAAGGCCGAGGTCGAGGCCACGGATACGGCACCGATGAGAGCGCCGTCATGATCGGTCACCGGAGCGGCCACTGCGACCACGCCTAAACGCCATTCCTCATTATTGACGGCAAAACCGCGGTTACGGATATTCTCCAGCTCCGAGATCATCCCTTCCACGGAGGTAATGGACTTTACGGTGAGGGGATTTTCAAAGTCGAGACGGTCGATGAGGCGGCGCTGTACACGGTCGGGCTGATAGGCCATAAGGCATTTGCCGAGAGCGGAAGTTCCTAAGGGGAGGGGACCTACGTTCATGCCTTCAAACTCGGGGGGCATGGGTCCGGTGGGGAGTTTCTTCATCACGCACCAGCCCTTGCCGGCCTCAAACTCGCCATAGAAGACGCCCACGCCGCTGATGCTCTTCTGCAAGGCCACGATATGCGGCTCTACCTTGTCGCGTATCTCAAAAGACTGCAAGGCGCTGTCTCCGAACTCTACGAGACGCATCCATAACTGCAGTCTGCCGTCGCTCTTCTGCCGTATCAGTCCCTGCCGAATCATCTCATCCACCACGACGTACACCGTGGAGCGCGGCATGCCGGTCTGGCTTACCACCTCGGAGACGCTGTGCGGTTTCTGCTGCAGGAGCTCAAGGATGGTCAGGCATCGGTTAAGAGCGGGCACTCTCGATTTCTGTAAAACCTGAATCATATTTCGTTACGTCCTGTCTTTGTGCCTTTCGTCCGCGAGGACCCTGGCTGTCACCTGTTTAAAACGCGAGCGGGTCATTACACGCGGTTCAATCGTCAGATCTCCCCGGCACGGCCCTTATGTCAGGAGCACTAAATCCCCTGATCAAAGTTAAGTTTAGCACAACAAAACCGCCCTGCACCTAAAATTGATCCGCTCTCTTGGAAGAGTGTGACCCCAATTGCATCTATAACCCTATACGGAAGCCTTTACACCCCCGTCCGTGTTTTTAGACTAACCGGGAATAATCATGCCCTCATCGCGCATTTTAGCGATCTTATAACGCAGGGTACGCGGTGAAATCCCCAGTTTTTCCGCTACCATCTGCCGGTTACCCCGATATTCAATCAACGCATCAAGTATGATCTGAAATTCCTGCTGCTTAAGTTCGCCTCCCAGATTCTGGGGGATCTTCTGATTCCTTAGACGATCTTCGGGACTTTCGGGTAAACCATCCTCAGATAAGAGATCTGAACTCTCCGGCGCACTTTGTTCCACTTTAAGTGCCGGAGCCGTTCCCTCGGGGAGCGGAGCTGCCGCAACGAAAGACTCTCCCTCATCAAGAATGAGATGTTCAGGCCCCACCGCGCCTTCTCCGGCAAGGATCAGCGCTCTCTGCATGACATTATCCAGTTCCCGCACGTTGCCCGGCCACGTATAAGAGATCAGATGACATTGTGCTTCCCGTGTCAGTTCGGGAATGGGCAGCGACAGATCCGCGGCGTGACGGCGCAGGAAGAAGCGCGCTAAGGGCACGATATCCAGGGGTCTTTCCTTTAAAGGTTTCCACTTCAGGGGAAAGACATTCAGGCGGTAGTAGAGATCCTCACGGAAGATCTTCTCGGCCACCGCCTGCTTTAAATCACGGTTGGAGGTAGCGATCACACGCACGTCAAGGGCAATGGTCTTACGTGAGCCCAGACGCTCCACTTCCCGCTCCTGCAGCACACGCAGCAGCTTGGCCTGCAGACTTAAATCCATCTCCGTGATTTCATCTAATAAAATCGTTCCCCCCTGTGCCTGCTCGAATTTACCGGGGCAGGCCTGCACCGCGCCGGTAAACGCACCCTTTTCATAGCCAAAGAGCGTGGACTCGAGCATGGTATCGGGGATGGCCGCGCAGTTAATCGCCACGAAGGGACCGCTCTTGCGCGGTGAATGATCATGCACGTAGCGGGAGAGCACTTCCTTGCCCGATCCCGAAGGTCCAGTGATCATCACCGTCGCGTCCGTGGCCGCGACCTTAAGGGCCATCTTTAACAGTTCCTCGGTGGCCGGGTCGGCGTACACGGGCTCGCTTTTGACGATCCGCGTCACCGGCACATAGCGCGACACCTGATTTAAAAGCACCTCGGGGGCAAAGGGCTTGGCTAAATAATCCACCGCGCCCTCGCGCATGGCGCGCACCGCGCCGTCGATATTGGCGTAAGCGGTCATGAGCAGCACCGGAAGGCCGGGATACTTATCGTTGATGCTCTTTAAGAGGGTATGTCCGTCCATGCCCCCCATCTGAATGTCGGAGATGACCATGTCGATATGCCGGCGGGAAAGCTCCGTCATGGCCGCCTCTCCCGAGGCCGCCTCGGCGCAGGCGTAACCTGTAAGCTGCAGCGTATCTACAATGGCCTCGCGCAGTTCGTTGTCATCGTCCACTACCAAGATGAGACTTGAATTACTCATAGCTGTCATTCCTGTCATTGCTTAGAGGCATTGTAATGGAAAAATCCCCCTTAAGGGCAGTCCCGTGCACCCTCACTGCACAAAGTTGCGTCCTTTACTCAGAGCAGTCTTAAGGTCAGCACCGTGAGATCATCTGCAGGTTCTGCCCCGCCTCTGAAGGCTGCCACGTCAGAAAGCAGCGCCCTGAGGGTATCCCCGGAGCTTCCCTCACTTAACAGTGTCTTTAAGCGCTCCGGCCCGTATAGCTCTCCCTTAGCGTTCTGCGCCCCGCTTACGCCCTCCGTATACAGCCACAGACTGTCCCCTGCCTTAAGCTCCGCCGCATACTCGCTGTACTCACTCTTCTCAAATACTCCCGCCGCGGGACCTGAACACGCCGTAAGAGCGTAAGGCTCCCCGTTCTTTCCCGCGACGAGCGCAGGACTGTGACCTGCGTTGACATAACTTAACCTCAGTGTCTTTAAATTAAGCCGCCCCACGAAGAGCGTTACGGACAGGGAGCTCTGCTGCGCGCACAGCTGACGGTTGAGTTCAGTTACGGCCTCGGAAAGCGGCACGCCGCTTCTTAAACTCTGACGCAGTGACATCCTCCCATGAGCTAAAGCTCATGGGCTTCCGGCTGGGCGGTTTTAAGGCCGCTCTCCGGCAGGTTCCGGGTGACAGCTCCTTTAGAGCCTGCATCCCCGGCTATCCGGGCCCGTCCGGCCCTTTTTATATTCTCAGCCGCGTTAAGATCGGCATTTGCGCTATGACCGCACTTTTCGCAGACGAACTCCGACTGTGATGTACGGTTGTTTTCACTTACATGACCGCACACAGGACAGGTCTGCGAGGTGTACTGAGGAGGCACCCTGATGAGCAGGCCTCCACGGAGCCGGAGCTTATACTCAAGCATAACTCCCGTCTCGCCTAAGGCCCTGAGCAGGAGCTCACGGTTAAGACCGGACTTCTGCCTGACGTCTGAGCCCGGCTCCTGCACGGTTCCCCGCGCCGATTTGGTCATGTTCTTAAGTTTAAGGTCTTCCATACAGATACAGCCGTGGCTTTTGGCTATCTCCGTGGTGGCCTTATGCAGGATGTCCCTGCGTATACTGCGGATTTTAAGCTGCAGTTTCGCGATTCTCTTCTTTAAAGCCCTCCAGCTGCGTGAGCCTCTGGTCTTATGCTTAAATCTCTTCTGAAGAAGCTTAATTTTCTCCGTCAGCGGCCCGGTGCGCTCTTTAAGCTCCGTGCCGTACTGCGTGCCGTCGCTGAGCTGCAGCGGTATGACCACGCCTCTGTCAAGCCCCGTACATTCCCGGCTGAGCTCTTCCGCGCTCCTTGTTTCAGGAACCGTGACGGTGTATTCAAGGCAGGCATAGAACCTGTTCCCCTCGCGCACTACCGTGGCAGTATGAATGCCCTTTGCCTGCCCGGGAGTAAGAGGCAGCTTCTTATTGAAGACGTTAAGCCACCCCAGCTTCGGCAGGAAAAGCTGACGGGACTTTAAGTTAAAACGCACAAACTGCGGGTAGCGTATGCTTTCGTTTTCGACTTTGCGCTTAAAACGCGGATACCCGCTTTTGCCCTCAGAAAAGCACTTAAAGGCTCCGGCCAGCCTCTGACATTCCTGCTGCAGGACCTGCGCCGGCGCGTCAGAGGCCAGGAAGGGATACTGCTTTCTTAAGGTTTTAATGCGGTAGGTGAGGGAAAATTTAGTGACAGACTCCGGACGGACGCACAGAGCCTGAGCTTCCCCGGCAGAGTGTGCCTCGCCGAAGATGAGGCGTGACTCAAGCTCGTCAAGGTAGTCCTCATAGTCTGTCTTTGTTTCAAAGAGGAGGTAATTGTGTACGAAGCGCGCACAGCCCATGGCACGGCGGAGTTTATCCGCCGCCTTCTCCGGGGTCTTCAGTCTGACCTTAAGGGTCATTACCGTTTCGGGCATATGCGCTTCCTGAATCATAAAGGTACTTTTCCAGTGTACCATCTTCAGGCCTTACGGCACGGCATACCATAAAATATACTTACCGGTTTCCGGATCCCCGTGCGTCCCGCCCGTACCCGGCTTCATCCGCGCAGCTGAAGCTACGCGGCGTTCGCCGGTTATAACATGTAAAGAACAGGAACTTACCTCGAACGCTCATCACCCACTCCCTGCACGATGGTACGGTAAGTCTTATCTAAGGCCACAAGAAACTTAAAGTCAGGCAGCCAGCCGATAAGTCTGGCCGTTTCCAGGTTGAGAACGAGCTCAATAGGCGCGTAAAAATCCTGGGAGATCCCCTCAAGCGGTTTGCCGTCTATAAGATCCCTGATGACCTGCGCCTCAAACTCCCCGGCGTTGTTAAAATCATAGGCCGCAAAGGCCATGAGGGCCCCACGCTCCACTTCCACGGGGCCTGACTGCGAGAACACGGGAATTTTATTCAGGATAAGCGGTGCGATCTGATGGTAAAAATGCGCATGATCCGCCCCGTTGCAGCCCGTAAGATACACCGCGTCCACCTTCGTGCTTAACTCTTTTACGCACTGCGAGTAAGCCTTTCTTGCCACCTGCAAATTTCCGTCCTGCACGGGACCTTCACAGAGCACCATCTCAAAGCCTAAATCCCGCGCCTTGTTCTCGATGACAGATCTTCCCTGCCCCTCCTGATCGACGGGATCGGTATCGAGGATCACCCCGAGGCGCTTAAAATGAAACAGACTGTGATAGAGCGAGAGCTCCTCGGCATAGCGTCCGCGCTCCTTTAACACATGAAAGTAAGGCCGCTCAGGGTATTCCCCTTTACCCGCCCAGTCAGCCTCCGCAGCCCCGGTAGCCCCCATCACCAGTACCGGCACTTTAAGATCGTGAGATGCCATGGCCTTACCCGCTGCCGTGCCTAAGGCCCAGATCATATCCACGTCCCCGACCGTGCGCACGCGCTCCTCAAGCCGCGCCACCTCACTCTTAAAGCGCGCCTCATCCCACTGTCCCGTATACAGACCGTCAGGAAGCAGGGTCACGCGCCCGCCCTGCGTAGCGTGCGCCAGTAAGGAATAAGTCTGCGGGTGATTAAACATCATCCCCTCTTCGAGAGCATCAGGAAGAGAGGGCACGCAGCCTTCCTTACTTAAGGCCGTCAGCGTCGCGAGCACCTGTTTCTGATAATCAAGATACGATCCTCCCTGCACGATGGCCACGCGCCACGGCTGTCCTTCCGCAGGCTCTGCCCATGCCGTGACGGGACAGAGCGTCAGGGAAAGCCACAGTGCGGCCAGAATGCCAGACGCAGCTTTTAACATATTCCCTCCCGAGGCTTAAGGTTTCTGAACAGCCTTAAGCAGGGAAAACACCTGCCTGGCCGTCGCCTTAAGATTGCGGCATGCCTTCACAGAGGCTTGAGACAGCGGTTCGGGCAGGCGGTTTACCGAGAAAGCCGCCACGATCCCCTTCTCCTGAAGATCTGGCAGCTCCGCGTCCTTCACGCCCCCGGCGATCACGATGACGGGCACGCCCTGCGCCTTAGCGAGGGAGCTTACCCCGTCAATGACCTTGCCCTGCAGGCTCTGCGCGTCAAAACAGCCCTCCCCCGTCACCACGAGATCATAGCGGCTCAGGTTTTTCTCCACGGCGTTGAGTCTTAGCACCGTCTCAATCCCGGAGCTTAAGGTGGCGTTTAAAAAGGCCACCGCACCGGCACCGAGTCCTCCGGCCGCACCGGCCCCCGGCAGGGAGCACAGTTCCCGTTTTAATTTGCGCTCAAGAAGAGCGGCTACGCTGCCCAGTCCCCGCTCCAGACACTGTATTTCCTGCAATCCTGCGCCCTTTTGCGGCCCGAATACCGCCGCGGCTCCTGACGGGCCTAACAGGGGATTTTTAATATCGCACAGCGCCGTGACCTTTACATGGCGTAATCTGCTCTCCAAAGGGGAGAGATCAATGCGCGCCACACGGCACAGAGTCCCTCCGTCGGGCACGAAGGTCTTACCCGCCTCGTCATAAAAGAGCACGCCTAAGGCCGCCGCCATGCCGCAGCCCAAATCCGTGGTGGCGCTGCCGCCTAAGCCCAGGATAATTTCCTTCGCCCCGCGCTTAAGGGCATCATCCATGAGCTCGCCCACCCCGTAGGTGGTGGCACCTAAGGGATCTTTCTGCCCCTCAACGAGGGTAAGCCCTGCCGCCTGCGCCATCTCAATCACCGCCGTCTGATCCTCAAGGAGCGCGTAGGCGGCGCTGACGCGCTGCCCCGGCAGCGGGCCGGCCACGTTTTGCACATAGCGCCGGCCTTTGCGGACACTTAAAAAGCACTCGAGAGTTCCCTCACCGCCATCGGCCACGGGGATGGAGTCAGACGTGGCCTCCGGATACACTTCATTTAAAGCCTCAGTGAGAGTCTTACACACCTCTACCGCGCTTAGGGTGCCTTTAAACGAATCGGGAATGAATAAACAGCGCATAGCCACCTGCCTTAGTTTGCTAAAGCATAGCCCCCCGTCTCTTTTTCTACAAGAGACGCCTGCAGACAGTGCAGTGACGGCTTTTCCCGCGGGCTTTACTCTAGATCGGCCCATTCCATCACGGGATCATCGTAGGAACTGTCAATTAAGTTGAAGATCTGCTCTTCAAGGGGAGATTCGATACTGCGCGCGAGCAGAAGCCGCACCATCTCGCGAAAACCGCGTTTATAGGAGCGCACGAACTGCACTCCCGCCTCACGGGCCGCTTCCCGTACCTGAATTTCCGCAGTCTGAAAGAGCGCGAACTCATTATCCGCCACCGCCTTAATCTGCTCTTCGATAAACTTACGCACCTCAGGGGGCAGTTCCCGGAGCCGCTTCGTATTTATGACCAGCAGATCAATACCCATGAGATGCCCGCTTTCGTTAAAGATCGGAGCCTGCTGATAGTGGCCTAACACGTAATAAGGCACGATACCGTTGTCAGCCCCGTCGATGACTCCCGAACCGAGGGCCGTCCTTACCTCGGAAAGCGGCATCGGTACCGATCGTCCTCCCATGGCTCTGATCATCGCCATGAGGCTTTCTGACTGCTGCACGCGGATTTTCTGATCCTTAAGATCGATGGGCACGCGGATCTTTTTTTCTCGCGTGTAAATCCCCCTTTGCCCCGCATAAAAGGCACACAGCACCGTAAGGCCCTGATCCTCTACCGAATGAAAGAGCTGTTTTGTAATAAGCGGTGAGGACACAATGCGCTTTAAATGCCCGACGTCGCGGTACATATACGGCAGATTGATGGCTCTGAAATCGCGGTTCCAGTTTTCCATGAGGGGCGAGGAAACGATGGCAAAGTCAAGCTTACCCGCCTGTACCAGCTCCAGCGAGGTCAGCTCCCCGCCCAGCTCTTCATTGGAAACCAGCTCCAGGGCATAGCGTCCCCCCGTCACCTCTCTAAGCCTCTCGCCAAAGGCCTTAACCGCCTCATATTCAGGCAGTCCCTCACCCTGCGAGTACGCCACCTTAAGCTCTACGGTTTCCACCTGCGTCTGTAAAAGCTGCAGACTCCGAGGCGGATTTTCCTCTGAACAGCCTGACAGAGTCACTAAAGTAAGACTCAGAAAGCCGGCTAACAGACAGGCACTGCCTGCCCAATACGACTTTATCTTCAATGTTCACATCCTTTTTGCTTTTATTGTAAAGAAAACCCCCTCCCCTCACTGCGATCAGCGGCACATCTTTGAAGGCTCATTTCCGCATTCTGCCCAGAAAGACTCTTTCTACTCCCGCGCATTGTCAAAAATGCTGACTGCATCAACTAATTGGCGTGTGTTTTCCGTTATGATGGCCGTAACGTAGGTTTAAATGACTGAGTACTACCCCGTGTAGCTTCAGTTTCGGCGACTAAGGTTGAGAGCTAAAGATGTCAGGCGTTCTCGGAATGATCCTCGCAGGCGGCGAAGGCACGCGTCTCATGCCGCTGACCCGCTCCAGGAGCAAGCCTTCCGTCCCCTTTGGCGGCAGCTACCGCCTCATTGACTTCGTGCTCAACAATTTCATCAACTCCGGCATCACCCGTCTCTTTGTGCTTACGCAGTACAAATCGCAGTCCCTGTACATGCACCTAAAAAAGGGCTGGACGGTAAGCGGCATCCCCGGCTGCTTTATTGACGCCATTCCCGCGCAGATGCGCACCGGTAAGGAATGGTACCGCGGCACGGCCGATGCCATCTATCAGAACCTCACCTTTATCGAGGATCAGTTTGCCGACAATGTGTGCATCTTCGGCTCCGATCACATCTACAAGATGGACGTCCGCCAGATGCTCGACTTTCACGTCAGGATGGGAGCCGATCTCACCGTGGCCGCCATCCGCCTCCCCGTAAGCGAAGCCGCGGGGCGTTTTGGCGTCATCGAGGTGGACAGTCAGGGGCGCATGATAGGCTTTGAGGAAAAACCTGCCCATCCCAAAGAGATCCCGGGATCTCACGGCTTTGCCCTCGTTTCCATGGGCAACTACATTTTCACAAGCCACTGCCTTTGCGAGGAGCTGCGCCGTGATGCGGCTAATGAGAACTCCTCCCATGATTTTGGCAAGGACATTATCCCGAAGCTCTACTCTCAGGGCCGCGTTTTTGTCTATGACATAGCCGCCAACCGCATTCAGGGTGAACCCCTGTCCATGTACTGGCGCGATGTAGGCACCATTGACGCTTATTTTGAGGCGCACATGGATCTCGTATCCGATCATCCGCCCTTTGAGCTGGCCAACCCGCTGTGGCCTCTGCACACTTTTTATCCGCCGCTGCCGCCGGCCCACTTTAAGGACACGGCCGACAATCACTCGCTCATCTCCAAATCGCTCATTTCAGCTGGCTGCTTTATTAACGGAGCCGAAATCCGTCAGTCGGTTTTAGGCTTCCGCTGCAGCGCCGAGGACGGTGCCGAGGTTATACAATCGGTGCTGATTGGAGACGTGAAGATTGGAGCGCATTGTCACATCCGCCGCGCCATTCTCGATCGCGGCGTGGAAGTGGCACCCGGTTTCTCTTTAGGTTTTAACCCTGAAAAGGATAAACAGCTGATAGGCACGGATCCCTCGGGACCGTATCTGTCTCCCAAAGGCGTTATCGTCATTCCCAAGGGAATGCGCCTTGGATTTTGATTAGTAACTTATGTTTGAGGAATAGCTTTGAAAATCTTATTTCTTGCCTCTGAAATCGCAGGCTTAATCAAGACCGGAGGACTGGCTGACGTAGCCAAGGCCCTGCCCGCCCAGCTTAAGGCCAACGGCCACGACGTGCGCCTCGTGATGCCCTGCTACTCGCTTGTCAAGGGAGCTTACGATCTCCCCATTATCGGCGAGGGCACCTTAAACCCCGGCACCGGCATCGCCATTGATTACGTTATCCGTAAGACCTTCGTGGGCGAAGTGGAGACGTGGCTTATCGACTGCGAGCGCTTCTATAAGCGTACTTCCCTCTACGGTGACAATAATCAGGCTTATTCCGATAACGGTTCGCGCTACGCCTTCCTGTCGGCGGCCGCTCTGGACGCCTGTATCGTCTTAGGCTTCTCGCCGGATATCGTGCACGCCAATGACTGGCACACCGCGCTCACCCCCATGATCCTGCGCTTTAAGTACAACAATCACCCCAATTTCGTGAATTCGCGCAGCCTCCTCACCATTCACAACGGCGCCTTCCAGGGAGTCTTTGACCGCTCCCAGATCTACTTCCTGCCTGAGATCAACAATGTCTACAACGACATGATCATGTCCGGCTCCTACATCAACTTCTTAAAGTGCGGAGTCTTCTACGCCGACAAGATCAACACCGTGTCGCCAGGCTACGCCCAGGAGCTTACCACTTATTTAGGCGGTCACGGCATGGCCAAGAACTTCCAGGACCGTGCGGCCGATCTCTGCGGTATCGTCAACGGCTGTGACTACACAGACTGGGATCCCTCCACGGACGAGCATCTGCGGATCCGCTATGACGTCAACACCATGGATGAGAAGATCCTGGGTAAGTACCTCCTGCAGAAGAAATTAGGCTTTGAGATGGGCGACACTCCCTTATACGGCATGGTGGCCCGCTTAACCGATCAGAAGGGCGTGGGACTCTTAATCCCCATTCTCGATCGCTTCCTCATGCACAAGGTGCAGGTCATCATCGAAGGTACCGGCGATCCCAATTTTGAGCGTCAGATGCAGGAAATCGCCAGCCGCCACCCCGGCAAGATGATCTTTGCGGGCAAATATGACAATACCCTTGCCCATCAGATTGAAGCCGGGGCCGACTTCTTCTTAATGCCCTCGATCTTCGAGCCCTGCGGCCTCAATCAGATCTACTCCTTAGCTTACGGCACCCTCCCCATCGTGCGCGCCGTGGGCGGCTTAAAGGATACCGTCATTGACTACGATCAGAACCGCGAGTTAGGCAACGGCTTTATCTTCAATGACGCCTCGCCCGATGAGCTGCTCTCCTGCCTGCGCCGTACCCTCATCTTCTATTTAGAGGATCAGCACGAGATGCAGCGCGTCAAGCGCAACGCCATGAAAGTACGCTTCAACTGGTCTGACTCCTGCAAACAGTATGAAGATCTGTATATCGCCGCCTCGCAGAAACCGAAGTGGTGGTAATAGCAGCGCATCAACAGGCTAAGACCTCCCCGCGGGGAGGTCTTTTCCTTTATGGGATTGAAGAAGAAAAAAATTGCTCTTAAGCAGACAAAAGAAAACCCCGCACAATGCGGGGTCATTTAAACATGAAATCGAAAATTAATAAGTGGCGGAACGGACGGGAATCGAACCCGCGACCTCCTGCGTGACAGGCAGGCATTCTAACCGGCTGAACTACCGCTCCGGAATGGGGTGCCCGGCAGTGACCTGCTCTCGCGCAGTCGTACGCTGCACTA
>DVOQ01000010.1 GCA_018713485.1 Candidatus Avisuccinivibrio pullicola | reverse complement strand
CCGGTATGCAGAACAAGGATATTCCTGAGGCAGAAGACCTCTTCACATCGGATAATGCAAGGTGGCATGCCTGTTTAGTTCGCGAAAAAGCCGCAAACGACCGTATCGCAGAATTGCAGTTCGCAAAAGAGCAGGGCATTGAGCAGGGCATTGAGCAGGGCATTGAGCAGGAAAGAGAGGCAAAAATAGCTGACCACCGGACTCTGCTTGAAAAACTCGGTTCCAGAGGGCTTACGGCAGAGAAAACCGTAGTGCTGACTGAAGATTCAGCAGAGAAACCATTCCCTGCGATTATGCGCGTATGGACTGGCCACTACACTGACGAGAACTTACCCGCAGGCAGCCACCAGGGAGCTTCGTTTCCCAGCGGGAAACTGTGCAGCGCCTGACAATGCCGCTCTCCCTGATGACAGGCTCCTAACGGCTCACCTCTTTCCTAAAAACTCCTCACGAGCCCTGTTCGTGCGTCAGAGGAGCTTTACTCCCCGCACCGCTTAAGATACAGACTCTCACTGGCAGGCTTTGTCTTCGCGTAAAAGTCCTCCACGAACTCAAGGAGTGTATCCTCCTCAAGAGCCTTTCTTAAGCCCTGCATCACCTTCTGATAGTAAGTGAGATTATGGATGGTATTTAAGTGCGCGCCCAGCATCTCACCGCATTTGTCGAGATGATGGAGATAGGCCCGTGAGAAATTGCGACAGGTATAGCAGTCACATTCAGGATCAAGCGGTGCGGTATCATGCGCGTATTTAGCGTTGCGGATCTTTATAACGCCCCCGGAGGTGAACAGATGACCGTTGCGCGCGTTACGGGTCGGCATCACGCAGTCAAACATATCCACACCGTTTAAAACCCCCTCGATAATGTCCTCGGGACGGCCCACGCCCATTAAATAACGCGGTTTGTCCTCAGGGAGCAGATCGGGAATGAAGGAAAAAGCCTCATACATGACCTCCTTGCTCTCGCCCACGGCCAGGCCGCCGATGGCGTACCCGTCAAAGCCGATGTCAGTAAGCCCCTTTGCCGAGCGCTCTCTTAAAGAGCGATCAGAGCCCCCCTGCACGATACCAAAGAGCGAGTTGGGATTGTGAAGTCGCTCAAACTCGGCCTTGGAGCGCTCCGCCCAGCGCAGCGAGAGTTCCATGGCCCGCTCCATTTCCTTATAGGGGGCGGGAAGACCGATACACTCGTCAAACTGCATGACGATATCCGAGCCTAAATCCGTCTGCACCTGCATGGAGATCTCGGGGGAGAGGAAGAGGCGCGAGCCATTGATGGGATGCTGAAACTTCACGCCCTCCTCGGAGACCTTGCGCAGTCCCGAGAGCGAGAAGACCTGAAAACCGCCCGAATCGGTGAGGATAGGCCGATCCCAGCGCATGAAGTCGTGAAGATCACCGTGCGCCTTAATGACGTCGGTACCGGGACGCAGCCACAGGTGAAAGGTGTTACCAAGGAGGATATCCGCGCCGGTCTCGCGCACTTCCTCAGGCCGGAGGCCTTTGACGGTACCTAAGGTCCCCACGGGCATGAAGGCCGGGGTACGGACGACGCCCCTGTCAAAGTGAATTTCACCTAAACGGGCTTTACCGACACGTTTTTTAAGGGTATAGGAAAGTTTCACTCAAAAACCTCGTTAAAAGGACGGGGGCAGATCATCGGGGGTTTGCCGTTTAAAGATAAGCATCGCGTCCCCGTAGCTGAAAAAGTGATAGCGCTCCTTAACGGCGTGATCATAGGCGTTAAGGGTATTGTGATAGCCCGCAAAGGCGCAGACTAACATGATGAGAGTCGACTCAGGCAGGTGGAAGTTGGTTATTAAACCGTCGATCACCTGATACTGATAGCCGGGGTAAATGAAGATGGAGGAGTCCGAGGAGAAAGGACAGATCTCAGCTTCAAGGCCCTGAGCCTTCGCAAAGGAGGCCGCGCTTTCCAGAGAGCGCACCGCAGTAGTCCCTACGGCAAAGACGCGGTGACCGGCCTTGTGCGTAGCGATAACCGCATCCGCCACTTCCTTGGAGAGATGCACAAACTCCGAGTGCATATGATGGGCGGTGATATCGTCCTCGCGCACCGGCTGAAAGGTACCCGCACCGACATGCAGCGTCACGAAGGCAAAGTTCACGCCGTAGGCCTTTAAGTCGGCTAACTGCGCCTCATCAAAGTGCAGGCCGGCCGTAGGAGCGGCCACGGCCCCCGGCACTCTGGAGTACACGGTCTGATAGCGCTCCCGGTCTAAGGCCTCATCGGGACGGTCAATATAGGGCGGAAGAGGAATATGTCCCAGACGGTTAAGGATCTCCAGAAGGTTCTGGCCGTTGGAGGTTTCAATGCCAAAGAGATCGCCCTCCCGTCCCGTAACCTTTAATTCTGTGCCATCCTCGAGGATGAGAAAGGTGCCGGCCTTAGGAGCCTTGGAGGCGCGCACATGGGTCAGGGCCGCCGTCTCGCTTAAAAGGCGCTCCAGAAGGATTTCGACCTTGCCGCCGCTTTCCTTTTTACCGTAAAGACGGGCGGGGATCACCCTGGTGTCATTGAAAACGAGCAGATCGCCTGGCTTTAAATAAGACTTCAGGTCAATAAAAGTCTTATCTTCAAGGGAGCCGTCCTCACCGTTTAAGACCAGGAGGCGGCATCCGGTACGCTCTTTGGACGGATAAGCGGCAATGAGCTCCTGGGGGAGCTCAAAATTAAAATCACTGCGCAGCATCACACACCTAGTACATGAGCGTATATAACTTACGGCGGAACTTGCTCTGCAGGGGATCACCTGCCATGGTGCTTAAGATATCGAGGAAGGTCTTCTTCACGTTCTCAATGCCCAGATCTTCCTTCAGGCGCGTAAGGAGAACGGTTAAGGCGCGTTCCTTCTTGCCGGCCTCGGAAAGAGCCACGGCTAAGGCCACGATCACCTCATCGTTGTGCGGATCTGCGGCGTATTTAGCCTCAAGCTCTAAAATCTCGGGGCTTTCCTGGGCCTGCTTGGCAAGATTGAGTGCCGAGAGCAGATCCTGATAGTTCTGGCTCTGCGCCTCCTCCCGGCCGGGGTTTTGCAATAGGGCCTCGGCGCTGTCGAGATTCTTGTTCTTAATCAGCAGACGGGCGTAAATATGCTTGGCCTGCAGATCCTTTTCGTCTAACTCATAAGCCTCGCGGGCCTTGGACAGGGCGGTTTCCAGATCACCCTCGCTCTCGGCCTGCAGCGCGTCGCGCAGCAGCACTTCGGCATCAGAGGGCATATATTTGGCTATAATCTCGCGCATCTTGGAGAGGATGTCATCACCCTGCCATGCGTCCACGGGACGGCCCTGCTGAAAGACCACCAGAGCCGGCACGCCCTGCAGACCGATCTGCATCGCGATGGCTTTGGAAACGTCGTCGGCGATGTTGGCTTTCACGAGCGACACGTATTCGTTATTGTCGCTGATCTGACTTTCAAGGGCAGAGGTCGTTTTAGCGCATTCCGGCCCGTCGATATAGAAATAAAGAAATACGGTCTTGCTCATGGAAGCGTCAAGGAGCACTTCCTTGACGTTATTTTCTGTTAACTGCATGGTTACGGTCCTTTACCTACCTCAATAGCTATTCCATAAAACGGTTCAAATCGCGCATGGCCGAAATGAGATCATCTAAATACGGCGCCTCGGGAAGCTCACGGCCGGCGCTTTCACGGAAGGATTTGCCCTCTGCCGTATAGACCACGTTAAGCCTTTCGCCGACAAGCACGATATCCCCGCCCTCATCGCTGATGATAAAGTCGCGCCGCGGCAGGGAGCGCAGATCATGCCCCAGGGAGTACATCTCAGGCTCCGTGATCACACCCAGCACCTCCGCGCCTAAGGTCGGAGCAATGTCAAAGGGCGAGGCCAGTTCCGTGGAGGAAGTGGCAACCTTGTCCGCGTGCGGCCAGAGAATCATTAAAGGCACGTGCTGACGGCGGCGGTCAAAATAGCGCGAGCCGTCGGAAATGACGGGAGAACCCTCAGCCGAGGTGACAATGACCAGGGTGCGCTCTAACAACCGGCGTTCCTCTAAAACGGTCAGCAGCTCGCCCACGAGCTGATCGGTACGGCGCAGGGTCGCGGCATAGTCCGCCTCGCTGTCCGCCTCGGTAAGCTCTTTTAAGGTCAGCATCAGCGCATAGCGCTCCCCCTCGCGCCAGTTCTCAATCTGCTGCACGCCCGCGGCCACGACCGTCGCATCCGAGCTTTCCTTTTCTAAACTTATCTGACGCAGACCTAAGATGGTATTGCGCGGAGAACTCTCGCCCCTCTGACTTTCCACGGCACGGCTCATGATCTCATTGTGATAGAGAGCGTCAATGATGACGGGGGGACGTCTGGCGTCCACTAAACTGGCCTCATACGCCGTGGGCAGACCATAGGCCAGGGCAAAGTAATTGTCCTCGGCGTTCGTGTAGGGCAGATAGTAATTTTCAAAGCTGTGGGCCTTATGCTTGAGGCTCAGAAGCTCAGGAGTGTTCTCCCCGAGGGCACTGTAGGAGAGGCCATCAAGGCTTACGGTCAGGATATTGCAGTCATCGCTTCTGCCATCCAGATTCAGCGGCTCCAGGGGATAGGTGATCTTGAAGACGCGCTCGCGGCGGGCCACCGAGCTGTCTAAATAGCCATGGCTTTCAAGGAAGGACTTGGCCGTCATGGGGTAATGAGCGGGGAAGGCCGAGCGCAGCACCGTAATCTTGTCGTACTGAAACGCATCCGCCCAGATATGCAGTGAATGGGAGGCGATAAAGCACACGCCAAGGAAGGACAGGATAATGAAGCGGAAATTGCGTCTGCCCTTGCTGGCCATGTAAATCTGACGGGTGGAGAGCTTGGCCAGGGCCAGTTCCACCGCGATGACCACGGGGATGGCGATAAAGAGGAAGTTGTAATTAAGTCCCGTATTGAAATCAAGGCGCGTGAAAATAAGGTTTAAGGCCATCGCCGAAAGATGGACGCGCACATTGAGATAGAGCTTGATGTCAAAAAGGAGCAGAGCAAAGAGCAGTACCGCGATGAGTACCGAGAAGACGCGGTAATAGCGGTAATTGCCGATAAAGGACAGGGGGAAGAGCACCACGAGATAGACCACGCAGCCTAAAAAGGCCATATGGCCTAACCACGTGCAGAGCAGATACACGAAGGCGATAAACGAGCCCGTCGAGGGCGCGGCGTAGACGTAGGCGCTGCCGGCCACGATGGCAAACAGGAGATTGAAAAACAGGAAATAATGGCCCCAGTTAATGGAGCGCGCCACCTGCTCGCGGTAGGTGTAGGCGTTGCCTAATGCCTCTAACTTGCCCATAAAACCCCTCACTTTACATTAAGGGTCAATTTTATCCGATAATAACTAAAACTTAAACCACAGGAAAAGCTATGCAGCTGCTGCCCGATCTTCTCAAAAAGCGCACCGTAAAAGACTCCCTGCTCCTTAAACACGGCTTTAAGGAAGGCCCGCAGGGAACCTTCACTCTTGAAGACCGCGAAAGTCTGGCCCCGCTTTCGCTCCTTCTGACCGTCAGGGCTGTTCCCGCTGCTAACCACCTTGAAGTTATGCTCACCGACCGTGAGCTTGACACTCCCTACACCCTGCACCTTAATCCCAAAGCCTCCGGTACCTTCGTGGGACAGGTGCGCCTGACTCTTGAGAGGCGCCTTACGGAACTTGTGGACAGCGTGTCAGTAAGCTCCTCCCTCGGCGCTCCTCAGACCAGGCGTCTTTTCAGGCTGATTGAAGAAACGCTGCAGGTAAAGCCTGAAAACACCTTTGACGATCCCGCCCTCGCGGTGCTGCGCCACCCCGTCACGGGTAAATGGTTTGGGGTGTTTCTGACCGTCAGTTCCGCAAAGCTTTCCTATACCACGCCCCCCTCTCCTCCCGTCACTAAGGAAATCCTCCTTTTAAACGCCACGGCCGCTGAGGTGAGCTCCCTTGTTGACGGTAAGCGCTATCTTAAAGGCTACCACATGAACAAAAAGTTCTGGTATGCCGCGGTGTTAGATGACACGCTGCCCGACAGAGAGCTCCTGGGGCGCGTGCAGGGATCGTACGCGCTGAACCTGAAGAAGTACGCCCCGCGTAAAAAGCATCTCTCCTGTCCCCCCGAAAGCTGATGCACAGCGGGACCGAGCTTTTTTTCAACAAAATATCCACTTCAGTCCATATTTTTATTTATTTAAAAATCAATAAATTATCCATAAACATCCTGAAAAACGTGATCTTGCTCACGATTTTTTGGTAAACTTTACGTAAAATTACGGAACTTTTTCATGTGTCCCCCTTCTAAAGTACAGTTTCGATGGAAACGCCGGTTTTTTTGCTTCTGAATATGAAAATCCCACTTGTGCCTGATGCCGAGCATCAGGCATTATTTTTTGTGGCCCCTGCACTTCCCTCCAGGCCCTGAGCTTTACGGCTTCCTCCTGTTCCCTCAGCCACAGCGGCGCCTGCAGCACGGCACACTCAACGCGCTAAAGCTGAAGGCCGTTAACCGTATCCTCGATTACAAGCACGTAACGCTCTCCCGTAACGGGAGGTTCCTCAGGGGTAAAGAGCGATCCGAGGGCGACGATCTTTCCCGTCACGTCCCGCACTAAGGGATATGCGGGACGATACCACCACGGTACGCCGCACAGCGCCAGGAGCTTTTTCACCTCGCGTCCCCGGTCGCGCCACCACGGTTTTAAATGCAGGGCTCCCGCGAAAGCAAAATCAAGGCTTACCTCGGGGGCAGGAAGAGTAAAAGCGACGCTGCGCCCGAGGCTAAAGGGGGCACTCTGTTCCTGCGTACCCTCATTTAAGGTAACTAAAGCGTAACGCACCCCGCCTAAACGGCACTCCTCACCGGCTCTCAGGGTAACCGGTGCGGCCCCCTTTGACGGCAGCGTCACCTCCTTTAGCACCCATAAGGAAGAGGCGGTACGCCGCACTCTTAAATCCTCCCAGTCAAGTTCCCCTTTCTGATCGGGCCCCGTACTGAGTAACTTAAGGCATTGCTGCACCAGAGTGAGATCGGGAGGGGGCAGACGGACGCCTTTTAAAAACTCAAGGAGCAGCAGCTCCATTAAAGGCCGATCCGCAAGATCTAAGTCCTCACAGTCAAGTACGCGCCCTCCCTGATGTACCCGTGCCTTTAATAAGGGGGTGACGAGCCTCAGCGCTAACTCATGTTCCGAGGCAATGAGCTCCATACTGCGCCTTGCCGTCTGTTTAAAGGAAGGAAAGCGCCTTAAAAGTAAGGGCAGCACCTCCAGGCGGATGAAATTGCGTTCAAACTTAAGATAGGTGTTGGAAATATCCTCGACATAGTCAAAGTCGAGGGCCGTCACGTAATCCTGACACTCCTTCTTGGTAAGACTTAAAAGCGGTCTTACGATGCACCCGCGCTCATCCCGCGTCAGCTCGGACATGCCCGCAAGCCCTTTAGGTCCCGAGCCGCGTTTTAAGGCCAGAAAAAGTCCTTCCACGTTGTCATCGGCCTGATGACCGAGGACTAAATATCCGTCTTCAGGCAGTTCCTCAAGTAAGGCACGGTAGCGCTCCTGACGCGAACTGTCCTCCGGAGAGACGCGGTTTTGATAGACGATATTAAGGCGCGGAGTGACAAGAGGTACCTGAAGGCGCTCACAGAGAGCAGTGCAGTGTTTAAGCCAGAGAGGATCGTCGGCGTCCAGACCGTGGATACAGTGCACGGCACGCACGCTAAAGCGCGGATCGCCCTTTACCATCTCGAGGGCTAACAGTAAAGCGAGGGTGGAATCGGCTCCCCCCGAGAGACCGACTAGCAGCGTTCCCGGGGTCAGAGATGCGCACAGGGTCTGCGCCTTGCCTTCAAGAAAGGCGCGCGCCCTGGCTTTTAGAGAAGTTTTTAGCAATAGCCGTAACCCATGAGACGGGTATAGCGCTGCTCAATGAGACGATCGCGGGAAATACCGCGCAGCTGCGCGAGATCCTCAATAAGGCGCTGCTTTAAGTTCTGCGACATCTCATCGTAATCGCGGTGCGCACCGCCTAAGGGCTCGGGCACGACATTGTCAATAAGCCCGAGGGCCTTGATCTTGTCGGCCGTGATGTTCATGGCATCAGCCGCGAGCGAGGCCTTCTCGGCGCTCTTCCAGAGAATGGAGGCGCAGCCTTCCGGCGAGATCACCGAATACGTGGCGTACTGCAGCATGTTGACCCGGTCACCCACGCCAATGGCCAGGGCACCGCCCGAGCCGCCCTCGCCAATCACGGTGCAGACGATGGGTACCTTAAGGCCGGACATGAGCTTCAGACTCTCGGCGATGGCACCGGCCTGCGAACGCTCCTCGGCGCCGACGCCGGGGTAAGCGCCCGGGGTATCAATAAAGGTGATGATGGGCAGATCAAAGCGCTCGGCCAGTTCCATCAGGCGCATTGCCTTGCGGTAGCCCTCAGGACGGGGCATACCGAAATTGCGCAGGGTTCTTTCGCGCACGTCACGGCCTTTCTGATGGCCGATCACCATCACGGGCGTCCCGTCTAAACGGGCCATGCCGGCGATAATCGCCTTATCATCGGCAAAGGCTCTGTCGCCTGAGAGTTCGTGGAAATCGGTGAAAATGCGCTCGATGTAATCGAGGCTGTAAGGACGCATGGGATGACGGGAGAGCTGGGAGATCTGCCAGGCGCTTAAGGAGGAGTAGATCTTGCGCGTCAGCTCGCGGTTTTTCTTTTCTAACTGGGCCAGCTCCTTGGAGAGATCCACGTCTGAGGTGCTGGCACTCAGGCGCTTTAACTCCTCAATGTGCGCCAGCAGGTCAGCAATCGGCTGTTCAAAGTCTAAATAATTGATATTCATAAGAAAAACCTTTTCATGCGCCCTGAAGGGCAATACTCTTACTTTAACTCAAGCCCCGTGTTTTTTCCAGTCACGCCTACGGGCAGGCGCTAAGGCCCATTCCTCCGCGTTTTTCGATAAGGCGTTTTACGGGGCCATAGGTTTTGCGATAGCAGTCCAGCAGGGGTAAGTGCTCCAGAGCCTCTAAATGCGCAGCGGTGGGATAGCCCTTGTGCTGTTTAAAGCCGTACTCCGGATACAGGCGGTCAAGCTCGTAAAGTTCATGATCGCGCTCCACCTTGGCGAGGATGGAAGCCGCCGCGATTTCCGGCACCCGCGCATCCCCCCTGACCACCGCCTCCACGGCAAGGGGCAGGCCCTGCGGGACGCGGTTACCGTCAACCAGGAGCAGCTGACAAGGAAAGTCCATATCCACGTAAGCGCGCTTCATGGCAGTGAGCGAGGCCTGCAGGATATTGAGACGGTCGATTTCCTCCGGGGAACATCTCCCTATACCGAAGGCCAGGGCCTTCTCACGGATCTCCATGGAAAGAGCCTCGCGTTTTTTCTCCGAGAGCTTTTTGGAGTCGTTTAACCCTGCGATGGGCCGGGCCGGATCTAAGAGCACGCAGGCGGCCACCACGTTGCCCATCAGCGGACCGCGTCCTGCCTCATCGGCCCCGCAGATTAAATGCGTGGCCGGAGAGACGGGGTAAACATAGGGTTCAGGGAGCGCAGCCATCTCACTTACACCCGGGGCTTTTCAGATACGGCAGGAGGTGCGAGCTCCTCTTCCTCCGGCTCCTCCAGGGGCGGATCGACACGCAGCACGGGACGCTCGGGCTTTGTCTCTTCCGTGGAAGTCCCGCCAGGTACCGCCTGCGCGGGCTCCGTCAGCTCACGTCCCACCTTCTCCATGATCTCCTCATCCCCCGACTTATGATCGATGATGACCTTAAAGACGGCGCGGGCGGCTAACTCATCAGAGTTGACGCGGATGGACTGATGCAGGCTCATGAACTCCTTTTTCATGAGGAGATTGTCCGAATTTAAGAGCCTTAACATTTCCTCGGCTAAAGCCTCGGGCGTGCACTGCTCCTGAATGAACTCCGAGACAATGCGCCTTCCGGCAAGGAGATTGGGCAGCGAGAACATGTCCACCTTTAAAAGGCGGCGGCCAATGGCGGCCGACAGCGCGCTGACCTTATAGGCCACGGCCAGGGGACATTTGACGAGCATCGCCTCAAAGGCCACGGTACCTGAGGTCACGAGGGTGGCGTCAGCGGAGGCCATCACGTCCCGCGCCTCGCCCACGAACACGGTAAGTGAAATGTCGGGGGCATAGGTGAGCCATAAATCCTTAAGCAGTACCGCCGCCTCATGTGAGGGGGTCGCCGAGATAAAGACGGTATCGGGCAGCTTGTGACGGATAAGGCGCGCCGTCCTGGCAAAGACCGGAACCATGCGCGTCAGTTCCCCCTTACGGGAACCGGCCATGATCGCCATCACCTTGCCCTTGATTTCCTCGACGCACTGCCGCTTCAGATCAAGACGCGCGCGTGCCGCGTCGCGATCGTTCTCGAGAGGAATTTCACAGGCGAGCGTATGTCCCACGTAGGCGCAGGCCATGCCCTCGCGGTCATACCATTCCTTTTCAAAGGGCAGAAGCGCTAACACCTCGTCACAGGCACGGCGGATCTTCTTGAGTCTCCCCTCGCGCCACGCCCACACCGAAGGCGAGACATAGTGCACAGTGGGGATCCCGCTTTCCCGCACCTTTTCCTCAACGCTTAAATTGAAATCCGGAGCGTCAATGCCGATGAGCACGCTGGGACGGGCTGAAATCACCGAGGAGGTGATCTCGCGGCGGATCTTTAGAATGGGCAGGAGACGCGACAGCACCTCGGTCAGTCCCATGACCGAGAGTTCTTCCATATTGCAGGCCGAAGCCATACCGAGGGCCGTCATTTTGGGTCCGCCAATACCCATGAACTGCGCTTTGGGATCACGGCGCAGAATGGCGCGCATCAGCCCCGCCCCGAGGGTATCCCCCGAGGCTTCACAGGCGATGAGAGCATACAGATGGCGGTTGTAATCTCCGCTCATCAGCGCACGATCCCGCGGCCGTTCTCACGCAGGAAATCGGCCATGATCTTCACGCAGGGGAATTCTGCGGCTAGCTCATCTAACTGCGGGATGGCCTCTTCCACGGTATTGTGCTTGTGGTAGATGATCATGTAGGCCTTGCGGATAGCCCCGATCTGCTCTTCGGTAAAGCCGCGGCGGGACAGACCCACCTTGTTGATACCAAAGGGCTTGGCGTAATGACCGGCGGCCATCACGTAAGGCGGCACGTCCATATTGAGAGCGGCCATACCGGCTACGAAGGCGTGAGCGCCGACGCGTCCGAACTGATGAATGGCGGCCAGTCCTCCGAAAATGACGTGATCGCCAATCGTGACGTGTCCTGCAAGGGTGGCGTTATTGGAGAAAATGCAGTCATCACCCACCACGCAGTCGTGCGCAACATGGGTATTGACCATGAAGAGATTACGGCTGCCCACGCGGGTATCGTTAAGGCCCTGCACCGTGCCACGGTGCATGGTGCAGTGCTCGCGGATGGTATTGTCATCACCGATATGCAGTTCCGTCGGCTCTCCCTTGTACTTGAGATCCTGACAGCCCTCGCCTATCGAGGCGAACTGATAGATGTGATTGCGCTTACCGATAAAGGTCGGTCCGCGCAATACGCAGAAGGGTTCAATCACGGTCCCTTCGCCCACGCTTACCGGACCTTCGATGATGACGTGATCCTTGATGATGACGTCCTTACCAATCTGCGCCTCGGCACTCACCTGAGCGCTTTTTGCGATCACCGCGCTGCTGTCAATCACGATATTTTCCTCAAGTTAAGGCTTACACACCTAATCCTACGGGATTAGCCTCTGCGCTTGGCGCACATGAGATCGGCCGAGCAGACGACCTCGCCGTCCACGCTCGCCACGCCCTTAAAGGCAGCGATCCCGCGCTTTTCCTTTAAGAATTCCACGTCAAGGATCAGCTGATCCCCCGGGATCACGGGGCGCTTGAAGCGGGCATTGTCGATAGCGGCAAAGTAGTACAGCTCATCGGGAGCGGGCTTGCCGACCATGGTGAAGGCCAGTACGCCCGTTGCCTGAGCCATGGCCTCAAGAATAAGAACGCCGGGGAGCACGGGCTTTCCGGGGAAGTGTCCCTGGAAGAAGGGCTCATTGAAGGTGATGTTCTTCACGGCCTTTAAGGTCTTGTGCTCATCGGTGATCTGATAGTCAAGCACCCTGTCCACTAATAAGAAGGGGAAACGGTGGGGCAGAAGGGACATGATCTGCCCGATATCGAGTTCTTTCTTGGTGTTTTCTTCGCTCATAAACCACCTTTAAGTGTGTGAAACCTGCGCGTTAACGGTCGCCTTGAGAGTCTCAAGCTCCCGCTCCATCTCATTTACCTTGCGGTACATATCGTTAATATGCAGCACGCGCGCCGCGGTCAGCCGCCACTCACGGTTGCTCTGCGCGGGGATGCCAGAGGAGTAGACGCCGGGCTTGTCGATGGAA
This sequence comes from Candidatus Avisuccinivibrio pullicola, assembly GCA_018713485.1. Taxonomy (GTDB): domain Bacteria; phylum Pseudomonadota; class Gammaproteobacteria; order Enterobacterales; family Succinivibrionaceae; genus Avisuccinivibrio_A; species Avisuccinivibrio_A pullicola. The sequence continues at coordinate 3,845 of DVOQ01000010.1, read as the reverse complement.
CGCATCACCATGCACATGCCGGAAATCGTCACCTGATCGCAGATGCTGATGTGACCGTTAAAGACGGAGGTACCGCCGATGATACAGAACTTGCCGATTGTAACACTTCCGGCAAAGACTGTCGCCCCCGCCACGGCGGTGCCAAAGCCGATTTTTACGTTATGCGCCACCTGACAGAGATTGTCGATAATGACATTATCCTCGATCACGGTGTCATCTAACGCACCGCGATCAATACAGGTGCAGGCGCCGATCTCCACAAAGGAACCAATCTTCACCGCTCCCGTCTGCGGGATCTTCAGCCAGCGGCCCTTTTCGTTGGCGTAGCCGAAACCGTCACCGCCAATCACGGTACCGGACTGAATGAGGCAGTGCTCGCCTATCTTCACGCCGTGGTAAAGGGACACATTGGGATAAACCTTAGTGTCAGCGCCGATGTGCGCCCCCTGTCCTACGAAGACATGCGCGCCTAACTGCACGTTATCGCCGATGACGGCATGTTCCTCAATCACCACGTAAGGGCCTAAGGCCACGTTCTTGCCGAGGGTGGCGGTGGGATGCACGATGGCGGTGGGATGAATGCCGGTGGCGATCTGCGGCGTGGTGTCAAGGAGCTGCGCCACCCTGGCAAAGCCCACGTAAGGATCGCCCATAACGAGGGCGGCTCCCTTCACATGCTCCACGTCGGCCTCGCGCACGATGACCGCGCCGGCGGCGGACTCACTTAAGACATCCTTATAGCGGCTGTCGGATAAAAAACTGATTTCATTACCCGTGGCGGTCTTAAGGTTGGCGACCTTCACGATCTCCACGTCCCCGTTGCCCACAAGACGGGCATCAAGCCTCTTGGCGATCTCAGACAGGAGCATGCGCTTCTCCTTGCAGTTGTACTGGGTTTACTTAGCCGCAGCGGCCGGAGCGTTCTTAATCGAACCTTCCTTGTAATTCTTCTTTAAGTTCTCCACCACCGCGTCGGTAATATTGAGAGCCTCGTTATTGAGGGTGAGAATGGCGGTACCGTTTAACACCAGATCGAGCTTCTTCTCCTTGGAAACGGCATTGATGGCCTTTTGCACCTCGCTGTTAACGCGGCCTTCTAATTCCTGGGCGCGCTTTCTCTGATCTTCCTGTAAGGCGCGGGCCTTTAAGTTGAAGTCAGACTGTAACTGCGCGACCTGACGCTGGGCATTGGTAAGCTGCTCTCCCTTTAAGGTACCGGACTGGATCTGGGCGGCTAACTTCTGGCCTTCGGTTTCAATACTCTGCAGTTCCTGCTGACGGGCCTGGAACTCGGAGACCATGGTCTGCTGTAATTCGTGAGCCTGCGGAGCGTCAAACATCACCAGGCGCAGATTCACGACCCCGATGGAGGTATCGGCCATGGCGGTGGCGCTAAAGGACAGCGCAGCGGCTAAGGTTAGGGCCAGAGCAGACTTCTTGAACATTTCATCACTCCTCATACACGTTAATCTGCTGTGAAAAAAGCACTGAGGACAGGCGTCCTCTCCTCAGGGCTTTTAAGGCGGGAAAACTCCCGCCTTAATTATATGCTTAGAAAGGGCAGCTTAGAAACGGCCGCCGATGTTGAAGTTAAACACCTGGGTGTCATCGCCCGTGTAATCCTTGACAGGACGGGCCAGCGAGAACACCAGAGGTCCGATGGGCGACATCCAGCTTAAGGAGACACCCACCGAGGCGCGGTACTTGTCCGCTCCCTGATCATCGCTGAAGCCGTAGTCGCTGTCGCGCGTATCCCACAGGGCACCGGCGTCGCAGAAGAGTGAGGTGCGCACCTGACGCTTGTAGGTCTCTGAAATGAAGGGCGTGGGCACGATGATCTCAAAGGAGGTCGCCCATAAGGCGTTACCGCCCACCGAGGTATCGGACTCGTAATAGCCGCCGCTGCCGTTACGGTACCAGGCCTTGGGGCCCACCGAATTGCTGTCAAAGCCGCGCAGCCACTCCGAGCCGCCCAGGTAGAAGTTGGCGAAGAACGGTAAGCGCTGTTTCTCGCCGTTCTTGGTGCCGTAACCGTCACCGAAAGCGGCGCGGCCGCGGAAGGCAATCACGTAATCATGCTCAGAGTCAAGCGGCAGGTAGTGGTAAGTCTCAGCCGAGAGCTTGTAGTACTGCAAATCGGACTCCGGCACGGTGGCGAAGGCCGAGAAGACCTGACGGGAACCTGCGGTCGGGAACACGGAGCGGTCGAGGTTGTTACGCGAAAACCTGAGCCCCACGTTGTAATTGTCGAAGGTACCCGAAAGTCCGCCGTCACCGTACTGCTGCCAGAACACGTCCGACTGCACGAAGTTGTCGCCGGTGTTATCGACGTCATTGTGCTCATAGCCCACGGAGTAGGAAATGAACATGTTCTCGGCCAGGGGGTAGCCTGCCGTGAACTCAATACCGGTGGTGGTATTGTCGTAGGCGACCACGTCGGCGTCGTCACCCTCGAACTTATCGTAGTAAATACGGCCGCCCAGGCTCACGCCGTCTACCGTGAAGTAAGGCTCGGTATAACCTAACTCGACGTGCTGACGGTAATCGTTGTCATAGGCGGAAACCGAGGCGCGCGAGCCCCAGCCGAAGACGTTGCTCTGCGAAATACCGCCCTGAATCATGAAGCCCGAGTCAGTACCGTAACCGATACCGCCCGTGATGGAGCCGGTAGGCTGCTCCTTGACCACGGTATTGACGTTGACGGTATCGCCGTTAAGCCCCACGCGCTGCACGTTCATGTCCACGGTTTCGTAGAAGCCGGTACGGTTTAAGCGATCCTTGGACATGTCGATGGCCTCGGTGGACAGCCACGTACCGTCCATCTGGCGGATTTCGCGGCGCACCACGGTGTCATCGGTCTGGGTATTGCCGGTAATGAGCACCTGCGAGACATACACGCGGGAACCGGGCACCACGTTGAACTCGAGGTTCACCACCTTGTTCTCCTCGTCATAAACGGGGAAGGCGCGTACCTCGGAATAAGCGTAGCCGTACTTGCCTAAATAATTCTTTAAGGACTCCTCGATGGCGGTCACCTCACGGGCCGAATACACGGCACCCTTCTCAAGAGTGATGAGCTTTGCCATCTCTTCGCCGTACTTTAAGGTGTCACCGCGTAAGGTGCAGTCACCCACCGTGTACTGATCTCCCTCGGTGACGGCGATGGTGAGGTAAAGGCCGCGCTTGTCAGGAGTCATCTCGACGGAGGTGGAGTCAATGCTGAAGCGCACGTAGCCGCGGTCCATGTAGTAGGAGCGCAGCGCCTCCAGATCGGCGCCTAATTTCTGGGAGTCATAGCGCTGCGAGGCCATGAAGTTCCACCACGGAACGTCATCGCGCAGCTGCAGCTGGGCTAAGAGCACGTCTTCGTCAAAGTGCTGATTGCCCACGATATTGATCTGCTGGATTTCGGCGCTCTCGCCTTCGGTAAACTCTAACTTGATATCCACGCGGTTACGCGGCAGATAGGTCAGCACCGGCTTGACCTGCGCACGGTACATACCGGCGGAGTGGTAGAAGTCCTCCAGGGATTTCTTGATGTCGTTAAGCGTCTGCACGTTGAGAGGCTCGCCGGCACGCATTCCCTGCTGCTCGATAACGTCACGGAGCGGCTCTTCGCTGATCTGGGAATTGCCGGCGAACTCGACGTTACCGATGGTGGGACGCTCGCTTACCGTGACGATCATGCGGTTACCGTCGCGGGAGAGCTTAACGTCATCGAAGTTACCCGTGGCATACAGGCGCTTCAGGGAGAGGGCGGAAATTTCAGGGGTCAGCGTTTCACCTTCGGTGATGGGCAGCGCGAGAAGCACCGCGCCTAAGGTGACGCGGTTTAAACCGCGGAC
>DVOQ01000074.1 GCA_018713485.1 Candidatus Avisuccinivibrio pullicola | reverse complement strand
TGCCATACCGTACATCAAAGAGATATAAATGCCGCCAAAGTCATAAAAGCGGCAGGATTAGAGATGCTTAGCAAAGGTTACTATCATAGTACTAGCTGTAGGAACGCAGCGAAGTTAAGCGTATGGAGAGGGATTGGTCAGAGCAATCTGACTAGCCCCCGATGAAGTACGAAGCCCACAAGCGTTTGCCTGTGGGTGAGTTCACTTTATTAATGGTGACGCTTATATTCTGAATTATGAGGACTATCACTGATGGGAAGAATGTATAATCCACCGCACCCCGGCGCACTGCTGAAAGAAAACTTAGAAGAGATGCATTTGTCAAACCGGGAATTTGCAGATCGAATAGGTGTATCGCAGGCAACGGTAAGCCGGTTTGTAAACGAAAAAAGTGCACTTACTCCAGAGCTGGCTATCCGGATCTCTAAAGTCCTGTCCGGACCTGATGCTGAAATGTGGCTTGCCATGCAGGCAGACTATGATGTATGGCAAACAGAGCAGAAATTTGATTTTTCCAAGCTTATACCACTGGTCCCGCCTGTTGCACTATCACATTAGTACAGGAAGATTACGGATGCGCAGAAGCGATCCCTTCAGCCTGCACAGCTCCTGCCCTGTGAAGCTGTCCTCAGAGGATGTGTACGTGAAGCATGGTTTTGGCAGCGGGAATGACAGGAAGGAAGCCCTCTCACTGTTTGCAAAAGTCGCCGCCGTAATTGACGTGGCTCCGCCCGTCACGGAGAAGAAGAGCGCACAGCTGGCAGGCAGTTTCAGCTATCACTCATACACAGAGGGCACCCGGCGCGGGTGCCCTCTTTTGTGTACGGGGAGCTCCTTTCATCAACATGCGGCAAGGATTATGTCCAAATCTGCGTTATGTCCAAATAAGGGAGCAAAGCGCTTATATAAGCCATCCGCCCCCCTGAAATGTGGACATTTTACGTGACCTCCTCTGCTGTCATAACCCGCGCTTTTGCAGGGGTGCCATCACATAGATCTTATCCTGCATATTCCACACCGGTGGATGAAGTGACTGCGCTGCCTGAGCCCTTTTTAGCCGTAAGCTCCTGAGTGATCGTTTCGATCTTTGATTTAAGGAGTTATTTTCAGTGCCTCTGAGATAACTTTAGATCACTTCTCGCGTGAGTCCGTAACAGGCTATGTCAAGAGGCTTGGCGATAAGGGATTTAAGAAGTCCACCGTCAGTCTGAGACTGGGCGTGCTTAAGACCTTTGCTGAGTTTGCCATGGACGAGGAGCCCTCCACGTGGGAGATACAGCACGGTGTGACCCTGATTAAGCCGCATCGCGAACCGGCAGGACCGAGGAAGATTAAGCACCTTACCAAGCCTCAGCTTAAGCCCCTGCTCTCGGTCATTGACGTGAGCACTGAAACCGGACTGCGCGACTACGTGCTCAGAGCTTTCTGCTACACGACGGGCGCGAGAGTCTCGGAGCTTACGGGCATAAGGCTTAAGGACATCATTAAACAGGGCAAGGAGGTCTCGGTGAGACTGCACGGACTCTGTTGCCTAAAATCAGCCCTTCCCTGACACGCTCACAGCCCTCAGACACAGCCTGCACCTTTAAGGACACCGGTAACTGCTTTCAGGGGTGCATAGATACACTACGGTATCCAGCATCAGCGCGGCTTTTACAGTCAGCGCGAAGGAACCTTCATCAATCTCCCTGAATTAGCTTATCATGATAATGCTTATCGTAATAAGCTAATTTTAAGGCATGGAACGCTCATACGGTCAGGGATACCTGCTCCTCAAGGGTCACCGTTTCATCAAAAAAGGCGCATATTTCATCAAAGGTAATAAGATGCACCCTGCCTAGGGTTTCTGCCCGCTTACGGCACTCCTCCGTGAAGCCGGTTCTGGCAAAGACAAACAAATGCACATCCGAGTAGTGAAACTGGCGGCAGGGAAACGCCATGCCACGGATGTTTTCCAGGGCAGAGATCCTAAGCACAGTCTCCCCTGACGTCTTGCCCTAATCCCCCCGCTTTGGCACAAAAGTCTCATGCCTGCGCGCAGATCCATGGCCACATACCTCAGAGCTCCTACTCACAGGGATCACAGTAGCTCTCCTCACTCTCCGGATCCTCCCGTAAATGCGCCTCACTCAGTGCCTCACGCTGTTTCTCGGCCTCGGCGTCACCTTTCTTAGCAGATCGCATGCGCCGGTTAAGCTCCAGGCGGCGCTTCGTATACTGAGAGCGAGTCTCGTTCAGCTCTTCCTTAAAATCTGCGAGCAGATCGTCGATGGCGCAGCTCTTTAAGGACAGATAGCCCCCTGCGGTCAGGTACATAGCCTCAGGAAGAGCCGGTGACTTAAGCGTCTCGGGGCAGGGCACCGCGAAAGAGGCAGGCTCCACGGGACTCTCCCCCTCACTTAGGGAAATGACGACATGAGGCACTTCAGCGTCCGTACTTAACTTAGAGGCCGGAGTTTTCAGCGCCGAGGCTTTTTTAGCGGCCGCGGACGTCTTGCGCTTAGCGCAAGACGAAGCGCCCGCGCGTCCTTTGCGTGATCCCCGTGCGTAGCCTGACTTTATCTTAGCTTCAGGCTTTTCGGAACAAGCTGCGGCCACGGCACTTTCCTCAGACGAGGGCGTTCCACCGTCATCCTGCCTTACAGGTTCCGCTGGAAGAGGAGCGGGGTCCTCGTCAGGCCCCGGAGCTACCCGCTTAAGTGAGGATGGCGCAACGGTGCTTTTGCAGGCAGCGTCCACCTCAACCTCCGTCCCCGCGTTATTTGATACCGTCGCCTCCGGATGGTTAGCACTAAAACCCTGCCCCTCAAGACAGGAGAGCTCTGAGTTAAGTAAGGCCTCCACCACAGGCGCGCAGGAGGGCGCCGAATATTCCCAGAGCGCTTTGAGACCATGGCGGGGAATGCTCTCTAAGGACGGGGGAAAGGCCTTAGAGGAAAGAGCGTTAAGCGCATAGTCAGAGACCGCGTTTAAGGCCGGCTCCAGAAGCAGATCGGCCTTCAGGGAGCGCTCCGCAGGCGATGGCAGATCACGGAGGGGCACGATGTAGGGGTAGATCTCGGCGACCTTACTCATGGGACCATACTCCCGCATGAGAAGGCGCACGCTGCCTGGCAGCTCCACGCCCACGTAATGCAGGTTATAGCTCTCCCCGGGGAGTGCCTTAAAGAGAGCATTTTCCAGGCGCAAAATCATGCCGTAGACATAAGCGAGCGTGCGCCCACCCTCTTCCACGGCAAACCAGCCCATGATGTGCCGGGGGCCCACCTGCACGGCCATACCGAGGCGCCGCCACAGTTCCGGTGAGTTTTCATGGGTCTTTTCAGGATCGAGCGCACAGATAAGATCGCGTATACGGTAAAGTTCCTCATAAAATGCCGAGCCGAAAAAGACAAAAAGACCGCCTACGTTCTCAGAGGCATGGGGAAGGGCAACCTTTAAATAGGGTAGCGAGTGCTCTAAAAGCGCGCCTGGCCTGAGTCCCGTGACGGGGCCGCCTGTAAGGCATGAAGCGTCCTTAGCCTCCCGCTCCCGCCGCTCAGAGCTGCGCCGTTCGTTCTGAAGCCTTGCGCTCACCTGCCGGCGCTTGCCGCGTTTTACAAAGCCCTTCTTACGCAGACGCGCCGCCGCGGTTGGCAGAAGATTTTCCTGCCTGGCAAAGGGAAGACCCGGTACATTCCTGATCTCAGGATGGCAGGGTAATATATAGCGCGCGTGTAACGCGCGGGACACGTAAAGACAGGCAAGAGAGCGATCACCTAAGCCCAGGCCATGCTCGCGGCGGCTTAAACGCACCGCCCTCTGATCGGCCTCGAAAAGAGAGGAAAGAAGCGCAATGGACAGCCGGTCGCGTCTTGCCCAATCCTGCTTTGCCCCGCCCTTACCGGCTCTGCCCCTTGCCACGCTGCGCGCCTCTGCTGCCGTAGTGCAGTAAAGGAGGAGATCAAGGGAGAGGAGCTCTCTGAACTTAGGCACCAGATCAGTGTAGAGACGCTCAAACAGGGACTTACGATAGGCGAGCATGGCCTCCTTATGCTCCTCACCGCGCGTGGGGATCCAGTACAGCGTCAGAGAGGTATTTCCGCCGCGGACGGCCGCCAGGGTAAGCGGCAGATACGCGCCATAGTGTGTCAGCTCGCGCTCCTTGGCATCAAGGATCATGAAGTCGGTTTCGCCCTTAGCCAGATCGTGGGTGAAGGCGAGCAGAATGAGAGCGGACCAGAAAGCCTCACTTACTGAAGCGTCTGACGGGGGCACGAGCTTCTTTTCGTAGACCACCTTAATGAGCATTTGCAAAGTCCTGAGGCTGTGATAGAAAAGCCCCATGGGTGCGTAATCATGATTGCCCTCGGAGGCGGGCAGGGAGGAGGAGCATTCGGCAAGGAAGCTCAGCGCGGGAAGAAAACAGCGCTGCCGGCTCCCGGGATTTAAGGGCAGGCTCTGCCACAGCGCCTGTATAAGGGTATAGTGCAGCGCGCACAGGGTCAGGGGATGGAGGAGCGGATAGCGGTAGCGCGACTCGTTTTCCGCGCACGCGCAGGGCTTAAACTGCATAGCCTTAAGCTTCAGGGCGTGTTCTTTCATCTCGGACAGGGTGAAAACCTGCCCTAAGGAAAAAGCCCTGCCCTCAAGGGTAAACGTATATCCCCATTCCTCAGGAGCCACATTCTTTAAATACTGTCTTACAGACGCCCCGCTTTCAGCATCCTCAGGCCCTGCATGCCGCAGTATGTCCTTTATCTCCATGGCAAGAGCACATGGAAGCGGCATCCCGGGGTGAGTGCTCAGGTACTTTGCGGCCTCCTTTTTAAGCTTTGCAAGGCGCAGCGCCCTTTTCTCCTTTGCGTAATCACGCCGCTTTTCCTCCTGATAGGCCTTACCGATCTCCTGCAGAGTCTTCTGTACCTTATTAAACTGCTGCGCCCCCAGAGCCTTCAGGGCGTTAAAGGAGGCTTTAAAGTTCTGCCTTAACTCAGGAGGGATCTGCTGCATACGCACCTCGCAACTGAAAACCGCTATCTCTGTCTGCCACGAAACTGTGTCTTAACAAGGCTAGAACGCCGCGCCTGCCCCCTGCAAGCCCTCAATGCCCGAACTGTTAGCGAAAGCGTTTCCCCCTATCTTTCCCTCACCCGCTCTGCGCACTGATATTCCTGAGACCTTGGGCGCAAGGCACGCTCCCTTTAGGCCCCGCGCTTTTCTCATCTCTGACATTCCGCGCCTTTTGCATAGCTCTGATTCTTAGACGCGCTCCCCTTACGGTCCTGCAGGGCGCATTCCTGCGGGCTTGGTCCTGTCTGAGCTCTCCTGTAGCGCCGCCTGCGACGCTCCTTTCTGAGGCTTAGTCTGAAGCTCACTGCTCCGTCTTTTTTCTGACGTGAGAGAGCTTTGCAACATGGCTTTTAGAACCGGGCCTCACGGTGTAAAATCTTTCCCATCAGGTTTTTTACGAGGTGTTTATGCGCAACGACGCTGCGATCGTGGTTACCACCACTTCCCCCTTCCCGCAGTATTTCTTAGATGAACTGGAAAAGCGCGGTAGGGTGCAGAAATTAGCTGACTTTAAGGCCGTGAATGACATGGCAGGTTATGAGAAGGCCTTAGCCGGGTGTGAAATCGCAGTTGCCTCGGGGGGCTCGTCCTTTAAGGAAAAGGACTACGCGATCGCCAAAAAGTTAAAGCTCATCGCCGACTTTGGCGTGGGCTATGACGGTATCGACATTCCCTGTGCCAACGCCCACCGGGTTTTAGTCTCCCATACCCCCAACGTCCTTAATGATGACGTGGCCGATCTCGCCGTGGCCCTGACCTTAAACATTACCCGAGATCTTGTCGGAGCGCATAATTACGCGGTCGCCGGACGCTGGGAAAAAGAAGGCGGCTATCCCCTGACCACCGCCATGCACGGTCTTAAGACCGGTATCGTGGGCATGGGCCGCATCGGTAAGGAGATCGCCTCCCGCCTCAGCGCCTTTAAGCTCAGCATCGGCTATACCGCCCGTCATCAGAAGAGCGATGTAAGCTATACCTACTTTGCGGATATCCACGCCCTGGCCTCGTGGGCGGACGTCCTCATCCTCGCCCTGCCCTCCACTCCCGAGAGCTTCCACCTCGTGGACGCCACCGTCTTAAGGGAATTAGGTAAGGACGGCTTCCTTGTCAACATCGCCCGCGGCGCCATCGTGGATACCGCGGCGCTCATTGAGGCCCTCGGTAACGGCACACTGAAGGGCGCGGCCCTTGACGTCTACGAAAAGGAACCCCACATTGAGGAGGCCTTACGTAAGCTTGACAACGTCGTGCTCACCCCGCACGTGGGTTCGGCCACCCATGGGACGCGCCGTGCCATGGCCGATCTGGTACTTGCCAATATCGACGCTTACCTTGAAGGAAAACCCCTCGTAACGCAGGTTCCGGAAAACCGTTTTTAGGCCTTAAGGTACGGACTTTAAGGCCTGTGCGGGAAGGTTTACTTCCCGCTTAACCGTCCTTTAAGGACCGGGGGCGGACACACCGCCATCCTTTACGCTGCAATATCGGGCTTGTCCCTCAGGTTTTCTTGTATGAACAGTGCTGAACAGAGCTTTTTACTGCGCGAGTCCCTCTCGCATGAGGCCCGCTCCCTCTACCTTCTCTATCTGCGCCCCCGCGCCGAACAGGGGCAGCTTATGATCTCCCTTGCGGAGATCTCCTCCTATTTAAGCACTTCCTCGTCCGTGATGCCCGTCAGTGCCTCGCCCGCTTTCTGTGAGCAGGTGTTAAACGAGCTTATCTCCCACGGTCTCATTACCTGTCAGGATCCTGACGCCGCCCCCTTTGGCACACTCACCCTCCCGCTCTTTGAGGGTGAATTAAAGGAAGTTCCCTCCGTGCCCTTCATGATGCACGAAGGCTGGCGGCCGGGGGCAGGTTTCATCCACGCCGCCAGGATAAGCGGCCTTGCCGACACCACCTTTACCGAGACCGAGCTCTCCTCCTTTGTCGCCTACTGGCAGGGCAAGCCTGAAAAGCGCAATCAGATAGCCTGGGAGCGCGCCTTCTGTCAGCGCCTCCTGCGCCAGCGCTCGGCCCGCGTGAGAGCTGAAAACCGCGCCCGGCACCTGACCCGCCGTGACACCGAGGGTCAGGCCGTGGCCGAGAGCGGGGATTTCATCCCCATGCCCCATTAGCTCAGATCCGTAAAAGCGCGCCTCAGGGCAGGCACGGGCGCAGGTTACGTCCCGCCACCGCCTCAGGGGCGCTGCTTTAGCTCTTTAAGAAACGCAAATACCGCGTCATAAGCCTCAGCGTACTGTGTGGGCGCAAATCCCGCATGATGTCCGCCTTCAATGATGCGGAGGTGCTCTTTCACCCCCTTTTCCTTCAGAGTCGCATGCAGAAGCTGCGCCTGCTCCACGGGCACGATCCCATCGTCACTGCCGTGTATGGTCAGTACCGCGGGAGCGTCACGGGAAATCAGCGTAACCGGGGATCAGTCGCGCGCGATCGCGCTTAAACGTCCCTCATCACCGAGCCACGCGGCAAGGTAATTGTAGTTGCCGCCGATCACCGGAAAGACCGCGGCAAGATCGCTTATCCCAAACCAGTTGATGACCGCGCTTACGTGCGGCAGGCCGGAAGCTTCCTCCCTGTCGCCGGGCGCATTGGCCAGCATCCCCGCGCACAGGGCCAGATGCGCCCCCGAGGATTCTCCTGACAGAACGAGCGTGCTTAATGACAGGTGCAGCGACTAAGCCCGGTCCTGCAGATAACGCAGCGCCAGCAGCGCATCGAGAGCGACCTGAGGAGCCGTGCCAAAACCCTTGCGGTACTCTACGTTGACCACGTTATAGCCCTGCATCAGGTAGGGAAGGAGATAATTGAGACGCGTTGCCTTAGCCGCCTGCACCCAGCCTCCGCCATGCAGGAACACAAGCGTGGGGCGGGGCTCTGCGGAGGGCTTAAAGTACTGCGGCTCACCGACCCACTCCCCCTGCACGTAAACGTCAAGGCGCTGCTAGGAAGCCGGTCCGTAATGCAGATCGCTAAGCGTCAGGAAGCGGTGCTGAAAAGATACGGATTTTCCGCCACGGTGCCTGACACCGGTGCGCATCTTTCCTTAAGGCTTCAGGCCTGATCCTCGCTTACGGGAATGAGGATATAGGGCTTATTTAAATAGTCGGCGATGACCTCGGTGACAAAGCGGTGATCCTGCAGATGGGGAAGACCCGAAACGCAGATGACGCCTGAGAACTCATCCTTAACGTAAAGGGGGAAACCGCCGCCGCAGAAGGCATAGGTGTCCTCGTCTTTCTGCCAGGGAAGGATTGCGCCGTTTAACTCGCGTTCCACGAGCGCCCTTAAGGATGAACCGCGCGTGCGCAGCACGGTACGGCACTTTCTGTCCATCCACCAGTTGTTATTGGCATTCGTCCCCGGCATAAAGGACTGATAGACCAGTAAATCATTCAGGATAATACGGCAGGCGACGGGGCGGATCTGCAGCTGTCCTCTCTTAAACAGCATATCGCCAAGGCGCCGTGCGCAGGCTAAGTCGAACTCCTTAAAACGCAGCGTCGTTTCGGCTCTGCGTAAGGCCTCTAAACTCTCAGTGGTATAACGGACCATAAACACCTCATCTAAACAACCCTCCCATTATGCACGCAGGCTTACATGAGACAAGGAACGGATTTCAGGGGCGTGATCGCCGTCAGATTAAGCCCCCGGGGGCTTTAAGAGAACAGTTAGTTTACGGAAAGGCAAAGGCCACGGAGAGAGCGCCCCGTGGCCCGGAAGGACGTAACCTAGGCGTCCCTCTCGCATTTGAGCTTACGGCTGTACACCTGATAGCTTACGTAGCCGCCGTTGAGGTTATAGGCCTTAATGCCATACCCTCTTAAGATGCAGGCTGCCGTATAGCCGCGCACGCCCACCTGGCAGGTAAGCACGTAGGTCTTGTCGGGATCGAGTCTTTCGCAGGTGATTTCCTCGCGGATCTTCTCCATGGGAAGATTAATGAAACCGGGGATGGAGCCTGCCTCAAACTCCTCCTTCTCGCGGATATCGAGGAAGACGGTCTTATCCTTATCGAACTTCTCAAGATCGGCGCAGTTCACGGTCTCGATGAGGCCGTCCACGACATTGGCCGCGACGCAGCCTGCCATATTGACGGGCGAGCGCGGGGCGGAGAAGGGCGGGGCGTAGGCGCTTTCAAAGTCCGCTAAATCATACACCGTGGCTCCCTTCTGCATGAGGGCGGAAATGACCTCGAGGTTCTTGTCCACGCTCACCTGCCCCACGGCCTGTGCGCCTAAAACCTCGCCTGTTACCTTATTAAAGACGAGCTTTAAGTGCACGGGCAAGGCAGTCTCAAACCAGGAGACATGATGCGGGGTGTGCACGGTAATGGAGGTGACGTCCTTCACGCCCTCACGCGCGAGGAACCGCTCGGTCTTGCCCACGGACCCGGCGGTTAAATTAAAGCAGCGCACGATACTGACGCCCAAAGAGCCCTTAAAGTGCTTTGCCTTAGACTCCTCGCCCTCGTTTAACAGCAGATTCGAGGACACCACGCGCGCCTGCTTGGCCGCGGGACCGGCGAGGGCCAGGGTGCCCAGGCGATCCTCGGGGACGCCTTTAACCGTCACCACGTCGCCTAAGGCGAAGATGTCGGGATCTGAGGTGCGCATGGTGTCATCGACGACGATAAAGCCTCGCTCACTGACCTCAAGACCGCAGTCGGCGGCAAGGGTGCTTTCAGGTCTCACGCCGATGGCGAGTACCACAAGGCCCGTGCTCAGAGTGCTGCCGTTATCAAGGGTGACGTTAAGCTTTCCGTCCGCAGTTTCAGCGATGTCGCTTACGCCCACGCCTAACTTTAAGGTAACGCCCTTGCTCTCGAGCTCCATATGCAGGTATTTGGCCATGTCCTCATCCATGACCGCCATCACCTGGGGGGCCTTCTCGGCTAAGGTCACCTTCAGGCCCTGCCGCCACAGGTTCTCGCAGGCCTCAAGGCCGATGAAGCCGCCGCCCACCACTAAGGCATCCGTGACGCCTGACTTTTCGATGTACTCACGCAGTCCCACCGCGTCCTCAACGGTGCGTAAGGTAAAGACGCCCTTTTTGTCTTTAGCAAAGGGCGGCACGATGGGGGTGGCTCCGGTGGCGATGACTAATTTGTCGTAGTAAACCTTATCGGCCTGCAGCAGCAGGTTTTTGACGTATACGCACTTTTCCTTACGGTCAATGGAGACGGCGCGGGTCGCGGTGCTCACGCGCACGCGAAAGCGCTTATCAAAGACCGCCTTGTCCACCACGAAGAGATCGTCCTTGTTTTTCACGATCCCTCCTGCGTAATAAGGAAGACCGCAGCCGGCGTATGAGACGTAGGGATTGCGCTCGATCATCGCGATCTGCACCTTTTCGCCTAAGCGTCTTAAACGCGCCGCCACGCCGGCACCGCCCGTGGTGCCACCGATAATCACAACTTTCATAAAAACACCCTGTCATAAAAACTGAACCGATTGTAAAACACTTTGCAGATCTTTGCCTAAGGGAATTAAGCACACGCAAGGGTACGCCAGGGCAGAGGCCCGCTCTTCTGCAGAGACTGTCAGTCCCGGCCCGGGAGCCTCTTTAGCTTCCTCCCCGTAAGGACGGCGCTTTCTGCTATAATCTGCCCCGTTTTGATATCGTATAGCGCTTATGATTACCCTATCCTCCGTGACCTTAATGCGCGGAGCCCGCTTCTTATTAGACGGGGCTTCCGCCACCATCTTTGAAAAGCACAAAGTGGGCGTGATTGGCCGCAACGGCTGCGGCAAGTCCTCGCTCTTTGCCGCCATCACCGGCGCGCTGACTCCCGAAAAGGGCACGCTCTCCGTGCCTAAAGATCTGCGTATTTCCTCCGTGGCGCAGCAGACGCCCGCCCTTGATCTTCCCGCCATCGAATACGTCATTGACGGGGATAAACGCCTCAGGGAGCTGCAAAGACAGCGCGCACAGGCCGAGAAGCAGGGCGACGGCACCTTAATCGCCACTCTCGAAGAAGAGCTGGGGATCGCGGGGGCGTGGACGGTGCGCCCGCGCGCCGAGCAGTTACTTCACGGCCTCGGTTTTGCCGATGAGGAATTTGAGCATCCCGTAAAGGATTTCTCAGGCGGCTGGCGCATGCGCCTTAACTTAGCGCAGGCCCTGCTCTGCCCTTCTGATCTGCTGCTTCTTGACGAGCC
>DVOQ01000073.1 GCA_018713485.1 Candidatus Avisuccinivibrio pullicola | reverse complement strand
GTATATGAGGACGTCTTTGAAAGATACCGTCAGCTTTACGGGCCTCCTTCCGCAGAGCCTTCTTCGGCCGCCGGGCCTGAGGATGAAATATGGGCCGGAGAGGCCGCCGATGAAATCAGCGAGTTGGATTTCTCCGTTCTCAGAAGCCGCAGCATGCCTGAGAATCTCGACGGCTCCGTGCTGGGGCTCATTCTTGAGTGCCAGCACGAAATCAGGCAGACTCTCAGGGACTGGCGCAGTCCGGACTGGGTGATCTATCCTCTTGACGTTCTGGTCATGGTCATTCTCGTGGCCCGGCTCTGCGGCTGCGTGACCCATGATGATGTCGTAAGCTTCTACCGCAGACGCTACCTTGAATTGTATGCGCTTATCGACGGCATGCCGGGGCCGGAGCACAGGCTTTCTCCCGTAACGGTTAAGCGGGTGCTGACCATGCTCAGTGCCGGTGAGGTTGACGGACTTCTCCGCAACCGCTTTGCGACAGTGCGCTCCGCTCTTCTGGAAATGATGACGGAATGCGGTGAGCAGCGTGAGCGGCCAGAAGAAGCTTCACGGCACACCCTGGCCTTTGACGGTCAGGAGTGTACGGACTCTTTCGTGCGGGGTGAGAGTTCGCGCCGCAGGAAATGCGCCTCCGGCGTTACTGTTTTTAACTGCACTCTGAAAACAGTTTTGAGCAGTAAGGCGGTTAAAAAGAAGAACAATGAGGCCGGAGCTTTTATCCACATGATGTCAGGTCTTGATATCCGCGGAACCGTAGTCATGGCGGATGCCCTCAATTCAAGAGCTGAGGTCTCTGCAGCCATCATCGGTCACGGTGCCGACTACTGTCTTAATATTAAGAAGAATGCCGGCAATAAGGAGCTGCTCAGTCATCTGGAAGGACTCTTCAACAGGGACTCTGCTCCTGGGGAAAAGTCAGAGGCCATAGAGCTTTCACACGGAGAAAAAGGATATGGCCGTATTGACCAGTGGAAAATCGAGGTGCTTCCCGCATTTAAGCTTGATCCGCGGATTAAGAACCCGCACGTGAAAACCGTCACTCTGATCCGCTACACCAGGATTAGTGTGAACATCAGAAATGGCAGAGAGACAAAGGTAACGGAAAACACCCGCTACTATGTGAGTTCACTCAGTTTCAGCCGAGAGAACGCCATGCAGATCCTATACAGCATACTGGATTACTGGGCGGTTGAGCAGCATCATGCCAGGCTGGATGACGAAAGGGTATTCAATCAGGACTCCACGCAGAGCTGTGACTTCGATTACCTCAGCAGCGTCTTCGGCATTAATAAGATTGTCTTCAATATCCTCTCATATATACGACAGGATAAAATCAGCAAATCACAGAGTAAAAGACATCCTTCATTCTCAGCCGTGCAGGATATTCTGAACAGTAAAAGGCTCAGCCACGTGTTCAGATACATCGCCATGTACTATCTGGGGAGTGAAGCGGGGCAGAAGCAGGCCTGACTGCCCCCGGTCAGGGGCCTCTCTTTGCCTTCACACCGGAAACCCCGTCCCGTACAGCCGCAGCAGGCGTTTCCCTGTGCATGAATCACATCGTTAATACGGATTTTTAAAGTACAGAGCTCAGCGTGACAGCAGAGCCTCAGCGTTAATTTTAACAATGGTTGGAAGTGTGAGTTTCGTCACTCAGATGAATCCGCCATATACTATCATTTATCACATTAGCTGCACTTAATAACGGAATTCCCTCTCCATTGTCTTTAGGAGGATTATGAGATCCGTCAGTTACTTGAAGTACAGAGTTCCCTAGACATACCCATTTCCAGTTAGCAGGGATCTCAAACGGTCTTTCAACTTCTGGCATGGAAAGTATTTCTTCGGAAAGTCTCTCATCGGGACGTTGATCCGTTAACTTGCCGCGTATGGCCAGATCCAGGAGCTTCTGATGAATGAGCTGTACTGAGTCATTTAGACTGCTCATTGTGTTCATGGGGTTCATTTCTGCACTCATCACTAGCCCCTACCTGATTCCTTTTAAAAGTCCCGTGAGTTCATCCATAAGGCGCTTAATCTCGGAGGCCTCCTCCCGAGCCTCACTCAGCACGGCCTGCAGATCCACACTCTCCAGATCATGCTCGAGATCCTTGTCTTTAAGCCACGTGATATCAAGGGATTCATCGTTATGCTCTTTAACCCACTCACGGCTAAAGCAGCGCCAGCGGCTGTTCTCCTCCGTTTTCTCATCCTCATGCGAGATAAAGGCCCAGTCGCCTTCCTGACGGGGAGCGGCGCCTTTAGGATCATCCCCAAATACCTGCTCAAAGGCCTTCAGATGCTCCTCGCCAAAGGGAGAGGTCTTGCCAAAGGAAGGCATGTTGGTTCTGAGATCGTAAACCCAGATCCTGTCCGTGCAGTGATGTTCCTGACGCGGGTTGTCATGGCGGCCCTTGTTAAAGAAGAGCACGTTGGCCTGGACACCCGCGGCATAGAAGATACCCGTGGGCAGACGCAATATGGTGTGGAGTTCGCACTTGTCCATGAGATCGGTACGGATGTCGCGGCCCACGCCTGAGTCAAAGAGGACGTTGTCGGGGAAAACGACGGCGGCGCGGCCTCCCGGCTTTAGATTGCGGTAGATATGCTCAAGGAAGGCCAGCTGCTTATTGGTGGTCTTATAGGGCAGATCGGTACGGGTCAGGGAGGCACCGCTGCCCTTGGCAGTGCCAAAAGGAGGATTGGTGAGAATGAGATCGGCGCTCCTTAAGCTTTCACCGACGTTACCCAGGGAATTGCCTAACTTCACCACGCCCTCACCACGGCCTTCAATGTTGTGAAGTAAACAGTTCATTAAGGCAAGACGGCGGGTATTGGGAACTAACTCAACGGCCTCGTAGGCATCAAGGCGCTGAAACTCCTGCTCCTCAAAGGTAAGGGCGGACAACTCTTCAGTATGTTCCTTGATGTAGCGATCGGCGGCAAGAATAAAACCGCCCGTGCCGGCGGCGGGATCCTGAATGAGCTCTCCGGGCACGGGTTTTACGCAGCGCACCATGGCGTTAATGAGGGTACGGGGCGTGAAGTACTGACCGGCACCTGATTTGGTTTCATTGGCGTTCTTCTCTAAAAGGCCCTCATAGGCGTTACCTAACTCATCCTTTTCATGGCTGAACCAGTCGAGCTCATCAAGGCTCCTGATGAGGTATTCAAGGTTTTTGGGCTCCTTAATGGTGGACTGGGCTTCGGTAAAAATGGCGCGCACCTTGGGAGAAAGGTCCGCGATCTCCGTACCGTCAGGATTTTTACCCGTGGCAAGCGTGGTTAGGATCTGCCGGTAACCGTGAATGAGCTCAATGCCGTTCAACTTTAGAAGATCCTGCCAGTGACAGCCCTAAGGGAGCGGATCGCGCTCAAGGATCTCGGCCTTTATCTGCTCGTCAACCATCTTTAAGAACATGAGCAGAACGAGCTCATTTAAGTATCCGGAATAATTGACGCCGGCGTCCCTGAGCACGTCACACAGTGACCAGAGTTTTTTGACGATATCCTGTTCAGCCATAGTAAACCCTTGTAAATTACGACAGCGTACATGCTGTCATTCATTAAGCCTTAAAACTTATCTTTAACCTGCTCTTAGCTTAAAGTAAGGAGCTTTCATGCTCCTCACTTTAAAGAGCCGCCTCTGTACCCGCTCATCAGCTGAGATAGCATTCCTTAAGCAGGGTGAGCATAAATTCATTTAAACGCATATCAAGACGCTGGTTTAAAATTTTGACACCGCCTTTTTGCCGAATGGCAGGAGCGAGATTATAGCGCTTGTCATCATAAATGCCCTCACTCTTTAACGCGGCGGCGAGAAGTTTAAGGAAAGTGAGCTTATCCTGTAAAGACAGGGCTTTAGCCGTTCTCGCCAGTGCCGCGTCCACGGCAGAGCCAAAATCAAATAAGGACAGCTGCCCCTTAAGAGGCTTCTCAGGGTCAAGAACCTGCAGAGCGCGCAGCAGCGGTACCAGAGGCAGCGTTTTCAGGGAGACGGCAAAGCGTTCCTCAATGGCACTTACCTCATCTGAGTTACCGCTCTGTATATCCGGCAAGGCGAGTGCCGGCTCCGCGTTTTCAGAAGCCTCGCTATCCTGAGTCTTACTCTTCTGCGACTTACTCTGAGCCGTATCTTCAGCCGTCAGCTCCGCGTGCAGCAGCTCAGAAAGCGCCTGCTTTAAGGAGGTGGCGGTAAAATGCGCCGCATCGTCAAACAGAGCGTCACTGACCAGCTTGAGCCTCTCATAGATTAATAGCCACGGGGCGTTAAGGCTGTCTTTGATGTCAGCGTTACTCTCCCCGGCCTTTAAAAAGTCCTGCAGGCGCCTAAGGTACTCATAAGGCGAGGTGCAGCCCCCGCCATAGTCGGTATGCGCAGAGATAAAGGTATCTCCCGTTACGTCAATGGGAATATCCCGCCCCTGCTGCAGAGCCTTCTCCAGGGCCTTTAAAAGAGGCCGGAGCGTAGCAAGCTTACTTTGCAGGATAAGCCCCAAAGACTCAGCAGGCAGGGATTCAAGGAAGGGCACGATCTCTTCGGCCTTTCTGTCAAAGAGCGCTTCGAGGCGCTCCAGAAGCGGTTTGACCTCAGGAGTGGAGGCAAGCTTTAAGGCGCGGCTTAAGAGGCGGCGCAGTTTCAGGATGAGAGAGCGTCTTACCTCCTCGGCATAAGAGGGTACCTCACCGTTTTCCTCACCCGCTTCAGAATTACCGTCCCCCTTACTGGCCAGGGCCCTGTCGCGAAGCCCCGGATCGCCTAAGATATTTAACAGATCCTCAGTGCTCTTGTCTGCCTGACGGTCCACGGGGCGCATGGCTGAACCGCGCATCAGCTCCGTGATCCCCACCGCGTCAAAGACGGTAAAGGTGGTCTTGTCAATCCCGGGACAGAGGCGCGTGGCGCGGCCTAACATCTGCTCGTACATGACGCCTGAGGAGGTAACGCGCAAAAAGAGCAGATTGCAGATTGAAGGAACGTCCACTCCCGTGGTTAAAAGATCGACGGTGATGGCGATATTGGGTTCTTTCTCAAGACGGTAGCGGCGCGTCAGGGTGTGAGGATCAAAGGACTGCCCGGTGATTTTGGCGACAAGTTTTTCGTCATAGCGCTCCCCGTACTTCTCGTGCAGAAGCTCGTCTAAAAGGCGCTTTACCTAATCGGCATGGGAGTCCAGAGCGCAGAAGATAAGGCTCTTTCTTTTTGAGAAAATGTCCACCTCGGGGCGGTTTATAAACCACGTGAGCACCTCGCGGTTAAAGGACTCGGTGACGACGCGGGAGTTAAACTGCCTCAGGCTGAAGGCGAGATCCTCATCAAGCACCTGCTCGGTGACGCGGTGGGTTCTGGTGTTAAAGAAGGAGACCGTCTGACCTGCACTTAGCTTAATCCCCGTTTCAGAGAGCTGTGAGTGATAGACAACAGGCGGAAGCGCGTCGGCAAGATAGCCGTCCATGACGGCCTGACGGAAGCCGTACTCGTAAACGGGCTCACCGAGATATTCAATACTCTGCTCTGAAGGCGTGGCCGTGAAACCCAGCACGCGGGAGGCGAAAAAGTCGATGGCCTTGCGGTAGGTCGCCTCATAGGCGGCACGGGGCAGAAAGGTGCGCTCGTTTTCCGAGGCCTCGGCGTCCTCGCGGTAATTGCGGTGCGCCTCATCGAGGATAATGAGATCAAAGTCAAAAGGTGAAAGACGCTCGTTTACCGGCAGCTCATCGTTTTTCTCAAGGAGACTTAACAGGCCCTGCACGGTACAGATCTGCACACGGGTATGACTTTCGACCGTGAAATTATCCATGGCGTTGACCTGATAGATGGAGGTAAAGGGCTGACCGCCCTCCACCACTCCGTCATTTAAGACGTTATAGGTCTGCTCGGCCAGGAGATTGACGTCCACCACGAAGAGAATGCGCCTGACGACATGCCGCTTTAACAGCCGGTACATGAGCGCCTTGGCAACGCGCGTCTTGCCCGTGCCCGTCGCCATGGCGATGAGAAAGCGCGAGCGCTTCGTGGCAAGGGCCCGCTCCACGCTTCTTATCGCTTCCACCTGATAGGGACGCAGTTGCAGGTTCTCAAGGCTCACGTCCTGGCTTAAACTCTCCGCGGCGTCTTCCTTAGCGTAAGCCTTGAGCCGCGGGTGTTTAAGGAGCTCGCGTAAACTGGCAGGAGAGGGCAGCGCTCCAATGGAAGCACGGATATTGGAAGGGGAGCGCAGATCGCGCCACCACGTCCCCGAGTGCTCGGGATCGCGGCTGTAATAGGGATTACCGTTGGAGGCGATGACGAAGGGTACCTTAAAGGTATCCTGACTTTCCGGGCTTACCTGCCACGGCACCTCGTCAGGCTGCAGCGCGCTTACAAGCCCTTCTTCCATCACGAAATTGCGGCTGTAAAATTCCGCCTGCTCAATCTTGCCCGCCGTCGTGACGGCAGACTTTTTGGCCTCGAGAACCGCCACGGGCGTAAGGCCGTCAAAGAGCACGTAATCAGCCCTGCCCCCCGCTACCGGATATTCGGCAATGGCACGGGCCCTGCCCTTCACAGGACGCGCTCCCAGAGAGTAGCGGAGACTTACGCTCGAAACCTCCCAGCCTAAGGCCTTAAGCTCCAGATCGATGCGCTCGCGGGCTAAGGCCTCGTCTTCCTTTAAGCTCTCACTTTCGCTGACGCAGGCCGCCTGTGCCGCCGCCCTCACCTCCTCGGAGACATAGCGCTCAGGTTTTAAGGACGTCGCGGCTTTTGCGCAGGCTTTAGCCAGTTCCTGTTCCAGCTCGCTGACACGGCGCGCGGCCGCCTCGGCCTCCGCTGACGAGCGGGAGCTTTCTTCTTTAAGGGAGGCAAGCTGCGCGTTTAAGGCCTGCGATCTCAGTCGCTCCTGTCCCGCCTCTTCTAAAGCCTTTAAGAGCGCCTCATCCTGAGCCTTAAGTGCCGCGTCCTTGCGGGCGATCTCGGCCTCAGCGTCCCTGCTCTTCTGTAACAGCTGACGCTGAAGGTCTTCTATGAGCGCCTCGCGCTGCGCCTTTTCCTTAGCATACTGCGCCATGAGCTCCGGCGTTGCCTGAGCTTCATCAATTAAAGGCAGGGGCTTTTTAAAGGTCAGTGACGTAAGATCGGTCTTCTTTTTGGCAAAGGTGGAATAAAACCAGCGCGAGAGATGCCAGGACATCTTTAAAGCCGTGGCTGCGTTCTCGGGCGTCATGCCCGCATACTGTCCGTGCGTGGCACTGTTGCCCACCTTGCGCAGGCTCTGAAAGAGACTTTCAAGGGGAGGATCGATCTTTAACACCCGCACGATGAGATCAATGCGATCCTTTAAGGAGGTATTGCCTTGCCCGTCCCTGTGCAGGGTCTCCCTGGAGAGCATGCTTCGGTTGCAGATCTCCTCAGTCATAAGATCAAGGAACTGCCGGATCTTGAAAAAGGTGGTATTGGATCGTCATAGACGTTACGCTCCGCCAGCGTCGCCACGGTGGCCAAAAGCTCAAATTCACTCTTAAGGAACGCGAAATTATCCGATACCCGCATGCAGCACCTCATTTACCGTGTCTAAAGTTTAGCAAAAATTACGGCCCGTGACTGCTTAACGGGGCACGGTGTCTTAAGTGCAGGTTATATCACGGAAGCTCTCAGAAAAGCCGGAGCCTCCTTAAGAGCAATGCCCTTGCGGGCATACTAAAACAGTGCCCTCCCCCTTCCATGGAAAAGAGGCTTTTACCCTCCCTAAAGAAAAGGCCGCACGGCTTTAAGTACCGGCGGCCCGCTCTTATCAGGGAGTCCCGTCTTAGCGAGAGGCGCTTAATGCCTCCTCAAGACGCTTTACGGTCTCCTCGAGCGTACAGCGCGAGGTACCGAGCACGAGGCGCACGAAGCCTTTGAAGTTCTCACCGAAGTGGGATCCCGGGTACACTTCGACATGGGCCTTTTTAAGGAAGAAATCCATGAGTTCCTCCTCACTGGCAAAGACCTGCCTGAAGTCCATCCACAGAAGATAGGTGCCCTCACGCCGCTTGATGACGACTTTGGGGAAGAGGCGCGTAAACTCCCTGCGGATATAGGCCTCGTTCCCGTCAATATAGCGGTTCAGTTCGTCAATGAACGGCGCGCACTTCTGATAGGCAACGTGCATCAGAGCGTTGGCAAAGACCGTGGGATTATGCTCGCCTATCCTCTGGATTTCGCGCGTGAAGGCCTGTCTTAGCTTCGGGTTGGGCACGATAAGATAGGCCACCAGAGCGCCCATGACGTTGAAGGTCTTGGCAGGGGACGAGGCCACAATGAGCCGGTCGCCGATGATGTCGCGGCACTCGAGCATGGAGTGGAACGCCGCCCCCTCCCTGACGAAATCGCCGTGAATTTCGTCGCAGAAGAGATACAGCTCATGGCGCGCGCAGAGAACCGCAATCGCCTTGAGCTCCTCATACGTCCATAAGCGCGTGGTCGGATTGTGCGGATTGACGAGGATCATGAAGCGCGTCTTCTCATCAAGGCTCTTTTCAAGAGCCTCCATATCAAAACGGTAGCTGTCCCCGTCCTCGACTAAGGGCGCCTCGACTAAAAAGCGCCCGTTATCCACGGCCGCCTGCGCTAAGGGCGGATAGGCAGGAGCATTGAGGACCACCCTGTCGCCGGGGCGCGTCAGAGCCTCGATGCACAGCCCGCAGGCGATATTGATACGCGGGGTGAACAGGATCTCCTCAGGTCTTACCTCAAGCTGATGGCGCTTCTGATACCAGTCCACTATTCCCGTGTAGAAATCATCGCACACGTCAGTATAGCCGAACACGCCATGCTCCACGCAGTTGCGGAACACCTCAAGGATGGGCTCGGGGGACTTAAAGTCCATATCCGCACACCCCAGATGGATAAGAGTCTTATCACCGTAAATGCGGTCAAAGGTATCCCATTTGGCGCAGTCGGTACCCCGGCGTACCACCGGGGTGTCAAAATCCGTCATTTAGCCTCCTCTGCAGCAGCTGCCTTAGGTAAATGAGCAATACCGATACCGGTAGCCGCCCAGATGAGGGCGAAGATCATGCCGGTGTAATTTAAGAAGGCATACGGCAGATACTCAAGGGTGGGCACGCCGAGCATCGTCGCCATGTACACGCCTGCGGCCGTCCACGGCAGAATGGGCTCAACCACGGTACCAGCGTCCTCGGCGGTACGCGAGAGGTTAGTGGGCGCCAGGCCGAACTTCTTATAGGTGTCCTTGAACATTTCGCCTGGCAGCAGCACCGAAAGCTGACCGTTGGAGGTAATGCCGCAGATAAGAATGGTCGAAATCATGGTGGTCAGGATGAGCTGGAAGACAGTCTTCACGCCTCTTAAGAACACCGAGATGATGATATCGAGGCTGCGGGCTACCGACATGGAACCTGCAAGAGCAAAGGCGCAGAAGCAGATGACGAGAGTATTCATCATCGCCACCATGCCGCCGCGCTCCAGAAGCCTTGACACGTCAGCGGGGAAAAGCGCCACCGCTTCCTGATTGGTAATCATGGAGAGCTTGAAACCGCCAATCACCGTCTCGCAGATCTGGCTTAGGCTGAAGCCCTGGAAGCCCCAGCCGCACAGCATGGCCACCACCGAGGCTAAAAAGAGCACGGGGATGGTCGGCTGACGCAGAAGCGATCCCGCCAGTACCAGCACCGGAGGCAGGATCACGAGGAGATTGAAGTCATACACGCTCTCCAGGGCACTCGTGATCTGCACGATGCGCTCGGGGGTATCGATGTGGCCGATATCCTGGGAAAGACCGATGAAGGTGTAGGCGATGCAGCAGACGATAAAGGCCGAACCCGAGGTCCACATCAGGTGCGCGATATGCGCGTAGAGCTTGGAACCTGCCGCGATGGAGGCAAGGTTGGTCGAGTCGGACAGAGGCGAGCACTTGTCACCGAAATAAGCGCCGCTTAACACCGCGCCCGCTGCAATCGGCAGCGACAGGCCCATACCCACGGCCACGCCCATCAGCGCCACGCCGATGGTACCGGCCGAACCCCACGAGGTACCGGTACAGGTCGCGGTCAGGGCCGTCAGGAGGAAGGTGGACACATAGAAATACGACGGGTCAATATAGAGCAGACCGTAATACACCATCATGGGGATGGTGCCGCCAATCATCCACGCGCCGATGAGGAAGCCCACCGTGATGAGGATGAGCAGAGCCGGCATGGCCTTGGATAACTTATCCACGATGGCGTGCAGGATATCGTTCCAGCTGTAACCGTGGAAATAGGCGATGACGGAGGCCACCGCCGCCGAGAGCAGAATCATCGGCTCGGCGCGCAGGCCTAATGAAATATAACCCACGCCTAAAAACAGGATCATGGCGATCACGGGCACGAAAGCCCAGAAGAAGGTCAGTTCCTTCTTTTCTCTGACAGTTGCGGTCATGGCTGATTCCTCACTCAGGCAAGCGCGATGCACTCAATTTCCACTAAGGCACCCTTGGGCAGGGCCGCCACTTCCACGGCGCTGCGCGTAGGATACGGGGCGGGGAAGACGCTGCCGTAGACCTCGTTCATGGCCGCAAAATCCTGCATGGACTGTAAAAAGACCGTCGTCTTCACCACCTTGTCAAGGGAAGAGCCGGCAGCCTCTAACAGCGCCTTGAGATTGGAAAGCGACATAGCCGTCTGCGCCTTAATATCCCCCGGCATGGCACCGCTTTGCGGGTCAACGGGAAGCTGCCCCGAGACAAAGACGTAGGGGCCGGTCTTTAAGGCCGCGCTGTACGGTCCAATCGCAGCCGGAGCCTTCTCAGAAATAACGGGTTCCTTCATATCTACCTCTGCTAAAAACATTAAAAAGTGAATTTTGATGGCGATTGTAGCTTTTTCACTCAACATTATTTTATTAAAAGGTGCTTTTTATGAGCTGTATCACATTTTTTATAAAGTTCATCACACTTTATCTTTACTAAAGCAGCTATTGCACCCAGAAAGAGCGGCTTTTTATTGAAATTCGTCCCTATGGAACATGGGGGGGCTTCAGCATTGCGCCGTGCCCTTTCTAGAAAGCCCTGACTGTCCTCTGCCTCAACGCCGTGCTGTTCCCAAACGACTGCAGCTCCCTGCACCTCTGAAGGAAAGCGCGGGACTGACAGCACGCTGTCCTGCTCCTCAAGTACAGAGCAAGGCACTTTGCAGGATCTCAGTCCCTGCGCGGTGTGGTTAAGTGCTTGCAAAGGGATGCGGGGACTTAGGCCCCATCAGAGTTCTCTAATGGGCGTATCAGCCCCCTGAACACGCGCCTTACGTTACCTTAAGCGGGTGTGTACTCCTTAAGAAAGCACATAAGTTAATACCGCATCTAAATGGACTTCAGGGGACCCTTTTACGTCTTCTCCGCTGTCCTGCCTGGGGCAGCGCCGCACTCCCCTCAGTGCCACTGCCCTGAAGGCCCCGTAAGTCACGTCTAATGGAGAGGCAGGAACTCCCTGACGATGCGGTCCAGATCGGCACTGACGCGCTTTTCCGAGACCTGCCCCTCACCCCGAGAGACTGGGAAAAGTAGGAAACGCGCAGCTCCTCCACCATCCACCTGACCTCAAATAAAGGCTCCGGGATTAGATCCTTAGGGTAACGGGTCATCTTAATCAGGGTGATTCGTACCGCTTTAGATCGGAACCTGCCGGAGAACATCACTATAGTCATAGACAGGGGCATGGTCACTCTGGAAAATCTGTGCTGCATGAGGGAGCTTAAGGTCAGGTTTATTGTCGGCATACCCAATACAATCAAGGAAGCAGGCCGCATTTTAGAACGCACCGTGCCTGGTTTTCAGTCACTTAAGTACAGCTTTAACGTGCCAACCTCACACGGACAGAAAGAGATGTGATACGCGGCACTACAGTTGACTGGTCATGGCACGGTGTGCCGCTAAAACTGCACCTGTACTGCAGTCTCGGTCAGGCAGCAGATGCGCAAACGGGCTTTATTGACTGCATCAGCAAATGCCTGAGACATCGCGCTGATGCTTGCCTGCCACCATGGGTTCAAAGGTGCCTTCGCGATCGCGCGGAACTTTAATTTTACCTTCACCGATGGAGGTTCTTATAGATTTGGTTGAATATCAGTTACGGCGGTTTGAGGTTGATTTATCTTCAGAAGATGATTTTTCGTAGCCTAATTGCCCAGTCATCTCAGCATTGAGGATGGACGCAAAAACCGGAGCAAAAACTGTCTTTATAACATCCTGAACCTCCTGGGCAGAGGTAGGTTTAAAGTGCTTAAAATCAGGTCGGCAATTTTTTTACTGGGGCTATCTTTAGATAGGCATTTTGTATTCCTTAAAAATGAACCTGAAGTTTAACCCACCCCCGATCTCAATGATTGGAAGTTAAAGTTTTACACAAAATTTCTTTCACTCCCGCGCCGTTCCGTGGTCATACAAATAGGGCGAAACTAAGGTTAAATCTCACAGTAAATTTGCCAGCTCTTTATCCGTTAACTTGGTAAATTTCTTTACTTGCTCTACATTAAGCCCTCCAGCAAGCATTTCTTTTGCTGTTGCCAGTAACGCTTCAAGCTTTCCTTCAGCCTTAATTGTTGCCATATCCATTTCATAGCGTTCTTGAGCTTCATATTTGAGCATTTCTTCACGATTCCTTACAAACATCTTTTCCGCCTCCAGTACATGAGCAAAAACTTCATCCTCGCGGGCTATTTCCACTACATCTTCAGGCGACGAATATGTAAGATATTTCATCCACCTCACCAGACGATTTTTGTTTTTGACACTTAATTCTTTACATTTTTGCGCCTCTATGAAATGTATGGATATTTTATCGGTGATCACATCATGCAAATCTCGCTCCTGCAATTCATAACAGGAATGATACTGCTCTCTGTCCTTAAAAAAGTTTAGTGCCATTAAATTGATTATCACTACCGGCTTTAAAACATTGTAGTTCATTCCCCTGGCCGGTTGCGACGCATATAGCTTGGCAAAATAAAAAAGCTCTCTTGCTCCCAGTACCTCAGGATAAGTCTGAATTTCAATGTCAATAAGCTCTCCGTTTGAGGTTTCTGCCCTGATATCCAACCGCCCGTGCTTTTCCATAACATGATCTGACGGCAATTCCCTGTCTTCAAGAGTTATATCTGTTACTTTTCCGGTTATACAGGCCGGGCGCTTATCATCAAATACGGCATTGATGAGATCTAAAAGAAAATGCTTATGCTTTTCCGTAGCCCACAAATATTTCACGTAAGCATCATTGAAACGATTGAAAGAAGCATCGGTATTTAAAAGTGCATCGTCTTTCATTGCAACGAGATTTTCAGACATGCTGCAGCTCCTTTTTCTTTTATTGTAGCTTAGTGTTTTAAATCTTAATCAAGGTTAAATATAATTTTCGGAAGATGCAAGAACAGCGTATTTTTACAGAAAGATTAAAACTCATTCGTCCATTATGACTCTGATTTAACGCAATGCATGGCTTAAAACCGCCGGTAACCGTCTCGCAGGTCTGGCTTAAGCTGAAGCCATGTAAGCACCAGCCGCACAGCATGGCCACTGCCGAGTCTAAGAAGTGCACAGGAATGCTCGGCTACGCAGAAGTGAGCCCGCCAGTATCTGCACCGGAAGAAGACTCACCTCGTGATTGAAGGAAAGCGCATGACTGACAGCACGCTGTCCTGCGCTTTAAGGACAGAGCAAGGCACTTTGCAGGATCTCAGTCCCTGCGCGGGGAGATTAAGCGCCTGCAAAGGAATGCGGGGACTTAAGCCCCATCAGAGTCCTCTGATGGGCGTGTCAGCCCCTGAACACGCGCCTTACGTTACCTTAAGGCGGGAGTGCTTTAAAGAAAGCGCTTAAATTCATACCGCAGCTAAAGGGGCTCCTCAGCAGTCATGGATACGTCTCTCCCGCCATCCTGCCTAAGGCAGACCTCCCTTACTCTGCGGAGATCTGCTCTGAAGGACCGCCTGCGAAAGACCTCCCTGCACCTTACGGGCAGCTAATGGAGAGGCGGGAACTCCCTGACAATGCGGTCCAGCTCGGCACTGACGCGCTTTTCCGAAACCTGCCCCTTCACCCCGAGAGGCTGGGCAAAGTAGGAAACGCGCAGCTCCTCCACCATCCACCTGACCTCAAATAAAGGCTCCGGGATTAGATCCTTAGGGTAACGGGTCATCAGGCCGTAAATGCGGTCAGAGAGCTCCTCAAGCTTCGTGGCGTAGAGCTTGTCGCGGTTGACGTCACGGAGCATGCGCGAGAGCCTGTCGATACCGGCCTGCAGATAACGGGGGATCTCCCGTAGATGCTCGGCGGGAGTGGCGGAAACAAAGCCCTTGTAAACCAGGGAGTCAAGCCACTTGCCCATCTCGGAATAAGACCAGGCGACCTCAAAGGAGATCTTGCCCTTTAACAGACGTCTCAGTTCATGGGCACGGAGCAGAATGGGCTCAATCTCGCGGGCCACCCCAAGAGCTGTGTCGTTGAGGTTCTCACGGACCTTATAGGCCAGATGATCAAAGCCTTCCTTATCCCAGGCAGGACCGCCCTCACTGTCGAGGATGCGTAAAATGGCGGCTTTGACCAGATCGTCGATAAGCTCCTTCACGGTACCCAGGGGCGCGTAGTACATGGAGAGCTTGGCGCGGTTAGGCAGGTGGGACTCCAGGTACGCGGTAGGACTTTTAATGGAGAGCATGAGCAGACGGACCGTGCCCTCGCGCATGGCGCGCCGCTGCCTTTCGGGACTGTCGTAAAGCTCGACGCAGACACCGCCTTCCTTGACGGTGAGAGCGGGGTAGGCGAGGATGTCCAGAGAGCCCTGACGGGTGTTCTGTTCCTTTTTTAAGGTGCCAAACGACCAGGCGGTGCTCACCTTACGCGCACGGTGATCGCTCTTTACCACCTGCTGCAGCGCCTCGCGGGCCGTGCCCTGCAGTTCCTCGCAGAGCACCTTGAAGTTCTTGCCCGTGGCGATCTCCTTACCCTCCAGGTTCTCGATGATGAAGTTCATGGAGAGATAGGCGGGGATCTGCGTTTTATCAAAATCCTCGACGGTCACGATCTCCCCGCCCATGCGCGTAAGCTCCTTTGCGGCCTTCTCAAAGAGATTGCCCTCATAGGGAACTAAAGCCTCGCTTAAGGCGTGGGCGTAATTGGGCGCGGGGATGAGGTTGCGCCTTAAACGCTTGGGCAGCGAGCGGATGAGGGTCGCTAACAGTTCCTCCCTTAAGCCCGGGATCTGCCAGGTAAAGACATCCGAGTCAATCTGATTGATGACGGTGACCGGAACGTGCACGGCAATACCGTCCAGCGCTTCGCCAGGGGTAAAGGTGTAGCTTAACTTGAGCTTTAACGTGCCCACGCTCCACGTCTCGGGATATGCAGCGGCCACGTCCAGACTCTTACCCTCGCGCACCACGTCCGCGAGCGTGAAATCAAGACACTGGGGATCCTTATCCTTCACGCCCTTCCAGAAATGGGCAAGGGCGCGGGCGGTGGTAATGTCCTGAGGTAGTCTCGAGTCATAAAAGGCCTCCAGGGCGCTTTCATCGACGAGGATGTCACGGCGGCGCACCTTGTCCTCTAAATAGGACACCTCGTCAATGAGCGCTAAATTGCGCTTTAAGAAGGGGAAATTACCGATGATATCCCCGGTGACGAGACCGTCGCGGATGAGAAGCTCGCGGCACAGCTTAGGGTCTACGGAGGTATAGGAGGCGCGCCGGTCTTTGACGATCTGCAGGCCATAAAGCGTAATATTGAGAAGCGCCGTAACCTCGCCGCGGCTTTTGGACCACGCCATGTCATGGTAGTTCTTACGCGTAAGATGCCGCCCTAAACTCTCGGCCCACAGGGGATCGATCTCCGCCACGGTGCGGGCAAAGAGACGCGAGGTCTCGGAAAGCTCATGGGCGCAGAGCCACTTGACGCGCTTTTTAGCCAGTACCGAGGAAGGATGGACCACGAACTTCACGCCGCGCGCGCCCGTGTAGCCCTTTTCGTTGACGTCGAGCGTACCTATCTGACTTAAAAGTCCCGAGAGGATGGCGCGGTGAATGGTCTCGTAGGAGGCAGGCTCCGTGTTCAGGGTATAGCCTAACTGCTGACAGGAGGCGCGCAGCTGACGCAGCACGTCGAGCCACTCGCGCACGCGCAGATAGGAGATGAACTCCTTATTAAGGCGCCGGCGCAAAGCCGCGTTGGAAAGCTCCTTCTGCAGGGTGCTGATGTAATTATAGAGATTGAGGAAGGCGAGGAAATCCGACTTCTCGTCATTAAAGCGCGCGTGCGCCTGAGTGGCCGCCTCCTTGCGATCCAGGGGCCTCTCGCGCGGATCCATCACCGCGAGGGCCGAGGCGATGATGAGAAGCTCACTTAAAGCGCCGGTCCTGTAAGCTTCCACTAACATGCGGCTTAAGCGCGGATCGGCCTTGAGAGACGCCAGGGCCCGTCCCGTCTCGGTTAAGGTTACCTCGGAGGTGAGCTTGCCGCGCCCCTCACTGATGGCCCCTAATTCCTCGAGTAATCGCAGACCGTCGGTGATCTGCCGCTCCTCGGGAGGATCGATAAAGGGGAAGACGCGGATGTCGCCTAAGCGCAGCGAAATCATCTGCAGGATGACGGAAGCGAGCGAAGTGCGCAGGATCTCGGGATCGGTAAACTCGGGGCGCTGTAAAAAGTCGCTCTCGGAGTAAAGGCGCACGCACACGCCCTCGGCAACACGGCCGCAGCGGCCCTTTCTCTGATTGGCCGAGGCCTGAGAAATGGGCTCCACGGGCAGGCGCTGCACCTTGGTGCGCGCCGAATAGCGCGAAATGCGCGCCAGGCCGGGGTCAATCACGTATTTAATGAAGGGCACGGTCAGCGAGGTCTCGGCCACGTTGGTGGCGAGCACAATGCGCACTCCCGCGTGCTCTTCAAAGATGCGGTTCTGCGCGGAGGCCTCAAGGCGCGCGTAAAGGGGCAGGATCTCCACGTTCCTAAGCCCCGCGCGGTTTAAGAACGCCGCCATATCCATGATGTCACGCTCGCCGGGGAGAAACACCAAAGTATCCCCGGGTCCCCGTTTCTGCAGGAAGCGGAAGGCCTTTAAGACCCCGTGCTGCACGTCGCTCTCGGCGCGCTCCTTAGTGTCGTCCTCGGCGCTGTCCTCATCTTCATCCCCGTGACGGTCAGAACCGTCAAGGGGCATATACACCACCTCGACAGGATAGGTGCGTCCTGACACCTCGATGATAGGGGCTCCGTTAAAGTGCTCTGAAAATCTTTCCACGTCAATGGTGGCCGAGGTGATGATGACCTTTAAATCAGGACGTTTAGGCAGCAGATTCTTTAAATAGCCGATAAGGAAATCGATGTTGAGGGAGCGCTCGTGCGCCTCGTCGATGATGATGCAGTCATAGCTTAAAAGGAGCCGGTCCGAGGCGGTTTCGGCCAGGAGAATACCGTCGGTCATGAGCTTTATATACGAGCTCTCCGAGCTCTGATCGCTAAAGCGCACCTTATAGCCCACGGCCTCACCCACGTTCTGGTTCAGCTCTTTGGCAATCCGCGCGCTCACCGCCCGTGCCGCGATCCTGCGCGGCTGCGTATGCCCGATAAGACCCCTGACACCTAAACCCGCCTCAAGGCACATCTTGGGGATCTGCGTGGTCTTACCCGAACCGGTCTCACCGGCGATGATCACCACCTGATGATTGAGAATGGCGCTCACGATCTCATCATGGCGCGCTGACACCGGCAGGTTTTCAGGATAGGTAAGCTTGGGCAGGCTGGCCTTGCGTAAGTCATACCGGGCGCGGGCCTCCTCATAAAAGGCCACCGCCTCGCGGTAGAGGGCCGCCTGACGCTCCGCCTGCTTTGAAGCATCCTCTTTAGGCGCACCCGCTCCCTGTACCCTGCCTTTCTCAGAGAGATTTTTTAAGTGCGACAGCAGCTTACGTAAACGGCGCGCGTCCTGTAAGGTCAGACTCTCAAAGTCAAAGCGCACGCGGTTGACCGCCGCGTGAGGCGCTGCAGCCTTATCCTGCCTGCTTTTCAGTTTTTCAGCGGGGGCGGCGTTGTGTTCAGGGAAAGTTGCGGACATAAAGAGGGCTCTTGCTTAAGGTTAGGTTGCGTGGTTAATGGGTGTTAACTGAGGCGGCATTATACCGCCGAATGCGCCCCTGTTTATGCAGGGACTTAAGGTCAGGCCTGAGATCAGTATCAGCGCTCTTCAGGGCCCGAAGGTTAGCGCAGGGCTTTCAGTGCCTCTAGCGCCAGGAGTTCACCGCCTGCCACTTTTCCTCATCAGGTCCGTGCGCCGCAAACCACTGCCGCTGCAGCTTAAGGTACTCCTCACGGATCCAGCAGGTCTCGCGGGCCTTTAACCTCACGGCCAGCAAGGTCACGGTAAGCGAGCACAGCACACAGAAAATCCCGATGAGGATTAACGAAAAGAGCTCATCGGCGTCCTCTGGCAGTAAACAGACGATAAGCGCCACGAGGGAGGGTACCGCCACCGCCGAGGAGAGCACCATGAGCAGGCTTAAGCGCGCCACATACCGCCTGCGCGCCAGCTTCTCGGCTTTAAGGCGCAGTTTGCGATCGACATCAAAGGGCAAAGGCGGCGTATACATGTACTCAGTATACGCCAGGGGACGGGATTTTGGACGCAGGGCCCGCAGGGAATGCGCAGTTTTGCAAGGGCCAGTGCACGCGCCCCCCTGCAGAGGAGGGAGCTGCAGGGCAAGGCCACCTCCTGACGCGAATCCCGGGGAGGCTCTGCTGCCTCACCGCGCAAAAGAGGGACATCTTTGGCGCTTATAGGTTACAATCAGCGGCCTGCCTTTCCTCTTTGAGGTTAAAGGCTCTCCTCTAAGCTTACAGAGGATCTGATACTGATCTGATACGCTTTTCAGATCGGGCTTTGCTTAAGGTAAAAACACGGATGGTACAACCTCAGACTCCCTCCATGCAGGATTTTCTTGGCATACGCGTGACGGAACTAAGCCCCTCAGGGCTTTGCGCCACCATGCCCGTTACAGAGAGAAGCTCCCAGATCCACGGTCTTCTCAATGGCGGGGCCTCGCTCGCCATGTGCGAGATCTGCTCCGGTACCCTGTCTGAATATCTTCTAAAGGGCACGGGTAAGATAGCGCTGGGTATTTCAGTAAGCGCCAGTCACCTCAACACGGCCCGTCTCGGGGAAACCGTCACCTGCACGGTGCGCCCCGTCAAGATTGGCCGCAGACTGCACGTCACCGAAGCCGAGATCCGCAACGGCGCTGCGGTGATACTGTGCAGGGCCACCCTCACCCATCTCATCACCGAGCCTCCGTCATCCGCTCCTGAGGATCCGGCCCCTGAGAGCCATAAACCTACCACTGATGCTCCCTGATGCAGACTCTTACCCCGCACCTTCACAGTAAGACTCCGGCACGGCAAGGCTTCGTTCTTTATCGCCCCATGGGCGGCAGGAACGCGCAGCTTCTCACGCTTAGCGCCCCCAAGATCTGTTCCGGAACGGAACTGTCATCAGTCCTTGCAGATCAGGGCGAGTGCTTTATACTCGCGCCCTTTAATCCCGTCTCTCCCGTCCTTAGTTTCCCCATAGAAGAACGTACGGGCGGTGAGCCTGAAGCACTCTCAGATCTTCTAAGGGAGCGCTGCAAGGAGCTCTCGGCCACCTTTACCGATAACGCTCTCAAGGCCCGCTGTGAAAGCGCCAATGCCCGCGTCTTTCCCGCCTACAGCGCCGCCTTCGGGCGTTTTAAGGCAGCCCTTACCGCGGGAGACTTTGAGAAACTGGTGCTCGCCCGTCCTCTGTTTCTTACCTTAACGCGGCCTCTCTGGGAAAGCTTTGCCGCTCTCTGTGAGCGCTACCCCGGGGCCTTCTGCTATCTCGCCTGTCTTCCTGACACAGGGATCTTTATGGGAGCGAGCCCCGAGCGGCTGGCCACATGCGACGGCGTGACGCTTGAGACCATGTCCCTTGCCGGCACCATGCCGGGGAGTGCCCAGCAGAACTACACGTGGTCACAGAAGAACCTGCGCGAGCAGCGTCTTGTCACCGCCTATATTGAAACCTCAAAGTAGGATATCTGATACCCGCCAGACATTAAATCTATCTTCATGTAAACCATAACCATTCATTTCCGGCCAAACATGCTGATCTGTTTATAAAAAATATTATCTCCGCTTACAAATAATGCCTGATTTTTTAACGGGTATTAAATTATAATTCAAGTACCTGTTAAAGGCACGGAGGTGCGTTATGGCAAGGCCCCGATCGGATAAAGTCAGGATTAAAACCGTCAGAAACCGCTCTGAGAACGGCACGGTCTACGTTTACGAGAGAAAAGTGCGTTATGACCCTGAGAAAGGATATGACGACGTCCTCGAAAACCGGCCCGTGGGCAAAATCTCCCCTGAGACCGGAGAAGTGATTCCCACCCGTGTCTACCGGAGACATTCAGGCGATAATGACAGCACTCCTGCCAACCCCTCTGCTGACGGCAGGGAAGAGCTCATCGCAACGCGCCGCCACGCCGGCCTTTCAGCCCTCCTTGAGTTAGCGGGAAAGGTTACCGGCATTGATGAGGACGTGGGCTATGCCACTGAGGAAAGCCGTGACGGCGAGACCCTGCCGCCTGAGGTGGCTGCCCTCCTGCGTGACAGAGTCATCTCTCTGGCCAGGTTCCGGACCGGCTCCTCCGGCATGGCCGTGAACCACGTCTCTGACTGGCAGCTTACGCACGACCTGCCGGCGCAGCTCAGCGAAGAGGTCTGCCATGAGCTTGCAGAGGAGACAGGACGCAATGAGCAGTTAATTCAGTCCTGCTTCAGGAGACGCGCCTCACGGGAACAGAAAGGTGAGTGTATCGCCATCGACAGCACTGCCCGTTCCGTGTACTCCGTTTATGAGAACCATCCTGAGGCACGGTTCTCTAAGGGCAATGACAGGGAGGGAAAGGGTTTCCCCGTGGCAAAGCACATTGTTCTCTGTTCCATGGGCTCAGGCCAGCCCCTTGCCTTCTCGCAGCAGCCCGGTGACGTGCCTGACGTGGTCTCACTGGTCAATGCCCTTAAGGAGCTTAAAACCCTGCTCCTTAAGAAACCCATGGCCGTGACCGATAACGGCTTCCGGAGCATGTCCGCGGGAGCGGAGCTGTTTAAGAACCATATTAAGTTTCCCGTCAGGATTTCAGCTTACGACGGAGCATGGTTCCGTGAGCGCATGGATGAGATGCTGCCCCTCCCTGACTCTCCTGAGGCCATACTCGAAGCCGACCCCAGAATAAGAGGCGTAACCCGTCCCGCCGTTCCTGGCTTAAGGGGAAGTGGGCCTATAAGACGGCAGACCACGCAAAGGGTGAGAGCTACACCATAAAGCGCCGCGTCTATCTCCATCTCTTCCTTAACGTGCAGAAGCGGGCAGACGAGGAGAATAACCCCGGACGCAGTGCCCTGCTCCTTAAGCACGACCCTGGCAGGGACGCCTTGACGAACTTAACGACAGTGCGAAGCGTCAGGCTACGGAGCTCTTCACCATAGGGAGAAAGAGCCGTAACGGCACGTACGCCGTCACCTTTAACGAAGAGGCCTGTCATGAAAAACTTAAACGCTGCGGCGTCTTCATGCTCATGACTAACAGCGCCGCCCTGAGCCCTGAGGAAGCCCTGCTCACCTACCGTAAGCGCAACCGTCCCGGGGCTTTCTCCGGGAGTGAAAGGCGCTGCTGTGACGCCTCCCGTGAAAGGGTATGGGACCGCGACACGGCAAGGGGCCGCATGTTCCTGCAGATGACCGCCATGGGCTA
>DVOQ01000072.1 GCA_018713485.1 Candidatus Avisuccinivibrio pullicola | reverse complement strand
AGTCTGAATCTGGCGCTCTTAAAGCGGTTTATGTCAATTGAGCTCATAGAGATCCTCGGCAGTTAAAACTTACCGTGATCTTTTAAGGCATGGAGGGGGTGATCGTGAAGGTGAAACTAGCTACCACTTACTGAGATGCTGAAGCGTCACGGGGCAGAACTTGAAGACGGCTTTCCTCTGCCCGTCTTCTCTATGACGGGACTTCAGACCTTAAGGGAACGCTGTGCCATCACTTATTCCCTGCTCTCGGTTTCCTCACCTCAGCCCTACTTTGACGATACGCAGGAATCACAGGAGATCTGCCGCTCCCTGAACGAGGATATGGCCGCGCTGCAGAAAAGCAACCCCGCAGGGATTGGCTTCATGGCGGTACTGCCGCTTCCGGATGTCGCAGCCGCCCTGACGGAGACCCGTTACGCCCTCGACACGCTTAAGGCCAGGGGCGTGAAACTGGCGAGCAACAGCCGCGGTCTGTATTTAGGCGATCCCCGTCTTGATCCCCTGATGGAGGAGCTCAACGCCCGCCAGAGTCTCGTGTGCGTTCACCCCCACCGCCCGGCTGCGCTTACAGAAGGCCTGTTCCCATCGGGCCCCGTTCCCCTTTACGAGTTTTTAGCCGACACCACCCGTGCCCTGCTCAATCTCATCGGCCACTACGTTATTCTGCGCTACCCGCGTATCCGCTGGATAGTGCCCCATTGCGGCTCCTTTTTACCCAACATCCTTGACCGCGTCACGGCCCTCGCCCCCGTACTGCAAAACCGCGGTCTGATGGGTAAGGTGGCGGTGCAGGAAAGCGTCTCCCGTCTCTGCTTTGATCTCTCCGGTACTCCCGCGCCGCATCTTCTGAAGTGGCTCCTTACCATCACGACCCCGGAGAATCTTATCTACGGCTCGGACTTTCCCTTCACGCCCCTTTCCACCATCGAGAGCAATCTTAAGGGCCTTGAAAAATTACTGGAAAGCCCGGAACTTCAGGAGCACGCTGAAAAGATCTGCTCGGGCAATGCAGGAAAACTCCTGCGCCCTGCTCCTTAAAGTGCTTTTATCATGCCTTGCCCTGCCCTTACAGGAGGCGGGGCTTCAAGCCCCGGGGGCTTCCATGGCTCCTCCTCGGCTTCAAAGAAAAAACTGCACCATAAAAAAGTTAATTTTGTGAGGTAGCTTACGTTTTTGCATCGCAAATGACCCGGTCTTTCACGAAGCTTAACTAATTGATTTCAAAGACTTTACTTCTATCAGCGCGCCGTCCTTAATTCTGGAATGTAACCGTTTTCATAAAAAAGCTTTAAGCATCATTTAGTTAAGCGGCCCCCCGGGGATCCGTGAACGCTTACGGCGGCACCTTGACAAAATCAGGCTTTAGAGTATTTTGTAACTGTTTTCATTCTTTTTGTTCCTTTAAACGGGTGACAGTGAATATGACTATCAAAGTTGGTATTAATGGCTTTGGCCGTATCGGCCGTTTCGTTTTCCGTGCCTCCGTGTATCGTCCGGAGTTAGGCATTCAGGTCGTCGGCATTAACGATCTGCTCCCGCCGGATTACATGGCCTACATGTTAAAGTATGACTCCATGCACGGCGCCTTCCAGGGCAAGGTTGAGGTCAAGGACGGCAACCTGGTCGTGAATGGCAACGTGGTGCGCGTCACCGCCGAGAAGGATCCGGCCAACCTCAAGTGGGGCGACGTCGGTGCCGAGTACGTGGTCGAGTCCACCGGCCTGTTCCTGACCGATGAGAAGGCCCGCAAGCACATCGAAGCCGGTGCCCGCCGTGTCGTGATGTCCGCTCCTTCAAAGGATGCCACCCCCATGTTCGTGATGGGCGTCAACAATGACACCTATGCCGGCCAGGACATCGTCTCCAACGCTTCCTGCACCACCAACTGCTTAGCCCCCTTAGCCAAGGTCGTTCACGACGAGTTCGGCATCGAGATGGGCTTAATGACCACCGTCCACTCCACCACCGCCACTCAGCGTACTGTTGACGGCCCGTCCTTAAAGGACTGGCGCGGCGGCCGCGGTGCTTCCACCAACATCATCCCGTCCTCCACTGGCGCTGCCAAGGCTGTGGGCAAGGTTATCCCCTCCTTAAACGGCAAGCTGACCGGTATGTCCATCCGTGTTCCGACCTGCGACGTCTCCGTTGTGGACTTAACCTGCGTGCTCTCCAAGCCCGCTAAGTACGAGGACATCTGCAACGCCATCAAGGCTGCCTGCGAGGGCCCGATGAAGGGCATTATGGACTACACCGCTGACGCTGTGGTCTCCTCCGACTTCCTCGGCAACACCCACACCTCCATCTTCGACGAGAAGGCCGGTATTCCCTTAACCGACACCTTCGTGAAGCTGGTTTCCTGGTACGACAATGAGATCGGCTACTCCAACAAGGTGCTCGAGCTCATCAAGTCCATGGAAGATTCCGGCAAGTAATCTGGTTTTTTTCCAGTTAAAAAGAGAGGGGACGCGCAGGCGTCCCCTTTCTTTTGCTGAAACCTCAGCCACGCAGCCTCTGCCCTGCCCCAAGGTAAGGCTATCCAGACAGTCCTAAACGAAATCCTCCTCCCGCAGGGGAAGCGGTGCCTTAAGCGCGGCGCGGGCTCTTTTGCCTAACACACCCTCTAAGCGGTACGGCTCCAGTCCCATGGCAGGACGCACCACCCTAACGTGCTCACGCGTAAGGAGCTCCCCTTCCTGCATATCACTTGTGAGATACACCGAGCGACGGCCACCGCGTGCCATCCTGTCACGCTCCGAGAGCACCACGGCCCTTTCTCCTAAGGCACTGGCCACGGCTTCAGTATCGGCAACCAGCTGCTCCAGTTCCTCAGGAGTCATGGAAAAGGCCGCGTCCACGTACTTCTCATCGCGGACATCAATAAAGTGCTTCTCTATAAGGGAGGCCCCCAGGGCAGTGGCTGCAATATCAAGGCTGTCGCCTAAAGCATGATTGGAAAGCCCCACGGGAAGCCCGTAGCGCTCCTTTAAAAAGGGTATGGAGCGGAGATTGAACATCTCAGGGGTTGCCGGGTAATGGCTCTCGCAGTGCAGTAAGGTGACATCCCCGTTACCGAACTTCAGGGCAAGGTTTATGGCCCGGTCAATCTCCTCAAGAGTAGCCAGTCCTGTTGAAAGAATAAGAGCTTTGCCGGTCTGAGCGCAGAGCTTTATCAGATCCACATCATTAAGCTCAAAGGAGGCGATTTTATAAGTGGGGCAGTCCACGGCCGTAAGCGCCTCCACGTCAGAGGCGCTGAAAGGCGAGGAGAAAAGAAAAATCCCTTCCTCACGGGCTCTCTCAAAGAGAGGTTTTACAAAGGAGCGCGGTGTACAGGCCTTCTTATACAGCTCATAATAAGTCTGACCGCCCCATAAGCCTCCCTGAATCACGAACTCGGGGCGGCGTGAATCTAAAGTAAGGCTGTCGGCCTCGTAAGTCTGTATCTTGACCGCGTCAGCCCCGTGACGCGAGGCAAGAAGCATTAGATCCATGGCTCTTGCAAGCGAACCACCGTGATTGCCTGAGATTTCAGCGACGATGCGCGGACGTGCAGTCATAAAACCTCTCACTTAAGCTTAAGATCACAAAGGGGCCCTGACGAGCCCCTTTATTATCGGCTTAATTAAGTCTGACTAAAGCGCCTGCAGGGAGCGCAGCGCCGCGATGCGCTTGTCAAGCGGCGGGTGCGACATGAAGAGCTCGCTTAAGCCCGCACCGCCGTTGATGCATAAAGCCGCGAACTGACCTTCCTTCTGCGCCGGCGCGACGCTGCGTTTTAAGGCCTCGAGCGCCTCAATCATGCAGGCCTTGCCCTCAAGGGAGGCGGAACCGGCATCCGCGCGGTACTCTCTCCAGCGCGAGAACCACATTAAAATGATATTGGCGACAATGCCGAAAATTACCTGGAAGAGCATATTGACCATGTGAAACATGAAGTAATTGCCCATCGACGGTCCTTCCTCGTCATCGGAGGAGCGCGAAACGCTCGACAGTGCCATAGCCGCGATATAGGAGAAGAAGTACACAAAGGTGTTTAACACGCCCTGCAGCAGCGTCATGGTGACCATGTCGCCATTCTGAATATGCGACATTTCATGCCCGATCACGCCTTTAAGCTCGTTCTCGTTCATGTTGTACAGCAGGGCCGAGGAGACGGCCACGAGGGAATTATCCTTCGAGGCACCGGTGGCAAAGGCGTTCATATCCTGCGATTCATAAATACCCACCTCAGGCATCACAAAGCCGTAGCGTCCGGCCATCGACGCGACAGTGTTTACCAGAAAGGCCTCGCGCTCGTTAGCAGGATGGGTAATAACCCGCACGCCATAAGCCTTCTTGACCATGAACTTGGACATAAAGAGCGAAATGATGGAGCCCACTGAGCCAAAGATGGCGCACATCACGAGTAAGCCCGCGTAACCGCCTGAGCTCACGTTGATACCTAAGATGGCGCAGAGAATACTGCCCACCACGCTCACCGTCACGAGTACGGCAACCTGCATGAGAATGAAAAGAACGATTCGCCTCATCACGATCCCTCAAAAAAGCTACAATACCTACTTACGTACATGGGGTCTGACTCCGCTGATTACCAGAGGTTTTTATGCACGCCGTCATTTGCGACTTTACCCCCGCCACCCGCACCGGGAAAGCGGTATCTAACGGCAAAGTCTACCGTTTTACCCTTAGGGCAGACTTAGCCTGTGACGTGGGAGACACAGTCGAAGGCGAGGAAGTGCGCCCCGCAGGGCTATACTCCGAGGGTGAGATGCACGCCGTGACAGTGCAGCCCCTCAGTCTTGACTATCCTGACGTAGCCGTTACCCGCGCCATGGCACTCTCAGGGCACGATACGCTCTCCGTGATTGACGACGTGACGCTCTGCTCCGAAGGCACTGACGTGCAGGAATGTCTCAACCAGATGGTGGAAAGGCTTAAGGGCACTAACGCCAACGCTCTGTTAAACCTGCAGGTGGAAAGTCAGAGAAAAACCCTCTCGCCTGGCGTCCTCTTTAAGTTAAGCGCCCATGTAGCGCAGGTGCGCGGGGAACGCTATCATGCCCCTACCGGTCTTGCCATTACCTTAAAGCGCAATGAGGCACGGCGCAACAGTCCCAACGGCGCACAGATCCGCTATGTGCGCGTGCTCCTGGTCTGTGCTCTCTTCGTCGCGATCCCCTGTTTACTGCGTACTGCGCAGCGTTTTGAGCTGCCCTTAAATCTCGCTCTCGCAGCCTCGGGCATTCTTACCCTGCTCTGCCTTATCCTGGGAATAATTTATTTCCCAAAAAAACAGCGCGTTTTTCTCCACCGCAAGGCATTAAATACCCGCCGCAAACCCTAGCCTTAAAGGAGACGGGACCAGACCTGCGAATTACTTTCCCGGGCATTGCCACTACGTGCAAATCGCCATACAATGGGAATAGTCAGTCAGTTTAGAGATATGCGCCATGATCGAGGAAAATTCTGCGGAACAGTCGCCCGCAACCGGTATGGATAAAGAACAGCGCCGGGTAAAGAATCGTCTGTCAGACGTCTTCTTCAAATATGTTTTTGCCAATAAGAACAATACCGATCTGTTAATCGATTTACTTAACTCATGTTTTGCCGCCTATCCCTTGGGAAATAGAATCGTCATTGAGTCGCTTTCTCTTGAGGACAGAGAACAGGATGCCATGGAGTATGACGACAAAACCTCCTTCTTTGATATTTACGCCACCACGGCTGACGGTAAAGACCTGGATATAGAAGTGCAGACCGTGAACAAAACCGGTTTTCTGTCCCGTATCTTCTATTATCTTACCCGTATGCATGCACGCAAGCTTACCAGGGGTGAGGGATACACGGATCTGAAGCCATCAATCATAGTCTGTTTTACGGATTTTGAGCTGAAACTTCCTGCCGGCACCGAGCATCGGCTGTATCTTAGACGCTATCAGATGACAGAGCTAACTGAACGCGATGTTCTTACGCCCAACGGAGATATTTTCATTATTGAAGTTCCCAAGTGGATCAGGGAACAGTCTCAAATTCCTGAAAACAAACACCGGAGAATCTACAGGTGGATGTCCTACCTTTCCAATAATGATCCGGATTACATCAGAGAAATTGCCCAAAAGGATAAGCACATGCAAAAGCTGCTTGAAATAGAAGACCGCTTCACCCAGGATAATGCAAGGTGGCATGCCTATTTAGTTCGCGAAAAAGCCGCAAACGACCGTATCGCAGAATTGCAGTTCGCAAAAGAGGAGGGCATTGAGCAGGGCATTGAGCAGGGCATTGAGCAGGGCATTGAGCAGGAAAGAGAGGCAAAAATAGCTG
>DVOQ01000071.1 GCA_018713485.1 Candidatus Avisuccinivibrio pullicola | reverse complement strand
TTACCGTAACGACACCATCCCCTTCTGGCACCGCTCCTTAAACTTCCCTGGCGCCTTCCAGATCCCCGTGCTGCGCCGTTTCATGGAGAATCTGCCTCATGCCGAAACGGTAAAACCCGACAACAGCCTCATCCTTTCGGATAATCCGAAAGGAGAGGGTCACTGCTGCGCCCTTACCAATGAGGAGAGGGATTTCGTTGCCGTCTAAGTGC
Organism: Candidatus Avisuccinivibrio pullicola; assembly: GCA_018713485.1. Classification (GTDB taxonomy): domain Bacteria; phylum Pseudomonadota; class Gammaproteobacteria; order Enterobacterales; family Succinivibrionaceae; genus Avisuccinivibrio_A; species Avisuccinivibrio_A pullicola. The sequence continues at coordinate 28,602 of DVOQ01000071.1, read as the reverse complement.
CTTCGCACGCGCCCGTCACCGTGGACGTCTCCGCCTTCGGCTATGACGGCTTTGTCATCTACTGGTTTGACCCGCGCTATGAGATCTATAACCGCCTAAGCGATGACAACAGCGAGACGAAGTTCCTCACCATGACCCCTCCGGCCTCGGGCGGGGATTTTGTCCTGCTCCTGGTGCGCAAGGGAGTGCCGTTTAACGCGCGCTGACGCGTAAGGCTCTTAGGTGTAAGCCCGCCCTGGCGGGCTTACTTAACTTGCTGACAGGCAAAGAAAGGCAGCGCGTTAAAGACAGGCTGCGTGACAGCCGCGGTTTTTCATCCCGGGGTTCGCTATCAGTCAGGTACCGGCGCGGTAAAGAGCAGCGCTTTGCCCAGATTTCTGGAAAAGGAAATGGCTTTTGTAAAAGCCGTGGATTATTTACCCTCCTTTCAGGTAAAGTCGCGTTTTTGTATGCTACAATCTTGCCCGCGTTACCCCTCTCTGGATTTGTGACCGGAAAGGGGCGTATTGTTTCACAAATTTAAAAAGGAGCTATCCCTATGTTAACTGCCGAACAGAAGGCCAAGATCGTTGCCGAGTATGCCCGTGGTCAGAACGACACCGGTTCTCCCGAGGTGCAGATTGCCCTCTTAACCGCCCGCATTACCGATCTGCAGCCGCACTTCCAGGCTAACAAGAAGGATCACAGCAGCCGTCGCGGTCTGCTGCGCATGGTGGCTCAGCGCCGCAGCCTTTTAGACTACTTAAAGAGCAAGGATTACGAGCGTTACGCCGCAATCGTTGAGAAGTTAAAGCTGCGCCGTTAGGCCAGAAAGGGGCGGCCTGTGGCCGCCTTCTTTTTAGCCGCAAACGCAAGGTTTTTTACCTGAAGGTCTGACCTTCAGGCAGGGAGCGGGTAAAACCCTCCCCACAGCAGGTTCCCTGAAGGGGGATCTGCTGTTTGCAGTTTTGAATTGCGAAAAAACAGAGCTAAAACAAGAAGCCTTTTTCTGATGAATGGAAGAAGGTAATGAGGAGATGTTATGAATTTAAAGCCTATCACCCGTACCTTTAAATACGGCAGGCACACCGTGACTCTGGAGACCGGAGCCATCGGCCGTCAGGCCGATTCGGCGGTCATGGCCTCCATGGATGACACCACGGTGTTCGCCACGGTGGTGTGCAACCGCCGTGAGTCCGTCGAGGGGCGTGATTTCTTCCCGCTGACGGTTAACTATCAGGAGCGCGCCTACGCGGCAGGTCACATTCCGGTGTCCTTCTTCCGCCGCGAGGGCAGAGCCTCCGAGGGCGAGACCTTAATTTCCCGCCTTATCGACCGTCCGTTACGTCCGCTCTTCCCTGACGGCTTCGTCAATGAGGTGCAGGTGGTGGTGACCGTGATGTCGGCTAATCCCGAGATCCCCACGGATATCATCTCCATCATCGCCGCCTCCGCTGCCATGGCAAGTTCGGGTCTTCCCTGGGAAGGTCCCTTAGGTGCCGCCCGTGTCGGTTACTCCCAGGGTCAGTACATCCTGAACCCCTTAACCTCCGAGAGCGCCACTTCCGATCTCGATCTCGTGGTGGCCGGTACCGACAAGGCCGTGGTCATGGTCGAGTCCGAGGCCAATATCCTGCCTGAGGACGTGATGTTAGGTGCCGTGATGTTCGGTCACGAGCAGCAGCAGGTGGTCATCGAGCAGATCAAGGAGTTCGTGAAGGAAGTCAACCGTCCCGTGTGGGACTGGCAGAAGCCCGCCGAGGATGAGGCCTTAAAGGCCCGTGTCCTCGAGTTAGCCGGGGCGGATGTCGGTGAGGCCTTCCACATCGTGGACAAGCTTGAGCGTCAGAACAGATTATCCGAGATCGAGGCTGCCACCATCGAGAAGCTCACCGCCGAGAAGGAAGAGTGGGCCGAGAAGAATCAGGAAATTGCCAAGATCTTCTTCAATTTAGAGCGTGATATCGTAAGAAAGCGCATTTTAGCCGGTGAAAAGCGCATCGACGGCCGTACCTTACGCATGATCCGTCCCATCACCGTGGCGGCGGGTATCCTTCCGCGTACCCACGGCTCGGCGCTCTTTACCCGCGGCGAAACCCAGGCCATCGCGACCTGCACCTTAGGTTCCGAGCGTGACGCGCAGACCATTGAGGACATGACCGGTACCCGTACCGATCGTTTCATGCTGCACTACAATTTCCCGCCTTACTGCGTGGGCGAGACCGGCATTATCGGTTCTCCCAAGCGCCGCGAAATCGGCCATGGCCGTTTAGCCAAGCGCGCCTTAAGAGCGGTGCTGCCCTCCTTAGAGGAGTTCCCGTATTCCATCCGCGTGGTCTCGGAGATCACCGAGTCCAACGGTTCTTCCTCCATGGCCTCGGTGTGCGGCGGCTCGATGGCACTCTTTGACGCCGGCGTGCCCTGCAAGGCCGCGGTGGCCGGAATCGCCATGGGCCTCGTGAAGGAAGGTGACGGCGTTGCCATCCTCACGGACATCATGGGCGATGAGGATCACTTAGGTGATATGGACTTCAAGGTGGCCGGTACCGCCGAGGGCGTGACCGCGCTGCAGATGGACATCAAGACCGACGGCATTACCCGCGAGATCATGCAGCAGGCCTTAACTGACGCGCACGCCGCGCGCATTCACCTGCTCTCGATCATGGCCAAGGCCCTGCCTGAGCCGCGTACCGAGCTTTCGCCTTACGCCCCGCGCATGGCGACCATGAATGTCTCCCCCGATAAGGTTAAGGACATCATCGGTAAGGGCGGTGCCAACATCCGTATGCTGCAGACCGTAACCAATACCTCCATTGACATCAACGACGAGGGCGTGGTGCGCATCAGCGCTCCTTCTCAGGCCGCCGCCGAGGATGCCATGAAGCGCATTAACGATATGTTAGTGGACGTCGAGGTGGGCCGCGACTACGACGGCAAGGTGGTGCGCATTACCGATTTCGGTGCCTTCATCAACATTCTCCCGGGCCGTGACGGACTGGTGCATATTTCCCAGATTGCCGATGAGCGCGTGGAGAGCGTGGGTGATTACCTGCGTGTGGGCGATCAGGTGCGCGTACGCGTCCTCGATGTGGACAACACCGGCCGCATCCGCCTCTCCATCAAGGCCCTCGCCGCCGAGCGCATGGCCCGCATGGCGCAGGAAAACGCCGCGGATACTCCCGCCGATGAAGAAGGCGCGGAATAATCCATAGTTTACATTCTCTTAAAAGCCAGGCTCTGCCTGGCTTTGGTTTAACGGATACCATTATGCCTACCCGTGAGCATTTCTCTTCCCGTCTCGGTTTCCTGCTGATCTGCGCCGGCTGCGCCATCGGTCTTGGCAACGTGTGGCGTTTCCCCTTTATTACCGGCCAGTACGGCGGTGCCTTATTCGTTCTCATTTACATCTTCTTCCTCGTTTTCTTCGGCGTGCCGCTTTTAACCATGGAGCTTTCCGTGGGACGCGCTTCGCGCCGCTCCCTGGCTGAGTCCTTTGAGACCCTTGCCGGTAAGGACAGCAAGTGGCGCTATAACAAGTACTGGATGATCTCCGGCAACTACTTCCTCATGTCCTTCTATTCCGTGGTCACGGGCTGGATGCTTTATTACTGCATCAAGGGCTTTACCGGGGAGTTTGGTGTCAACACCAGTGCCGCGGAAGCCGGTGCTGATTTTGGTGCCATGCTCGCCTCGCCCTCGGAAATGCTCATGAGTACCATTGCCGTGGTGGCGGTGGGCTTCGGTATCTGCGCCTGCGGTTTAAGAAAGGGCGTGGAGCGCATCACCAAGCCGATGATGATCCTGCTCTTCTGCCTCCTTATTTTTCTCGCCGGACGATCCTTTACTCTCGACGGTTTTGAGGAAGGTATCAGCTATTACCTCGCCCCGAGTCTTGACGGTATCCGTGAGCACGGTCTTTTAGAGGTGCTCTCGGCGGCGATGGCTCAGGCCTTCTTCACGCTTTCCATCGGTATCGGCGCCATTCAGATTTTCGGCACCTACATGAATACCGAGCACACCCTCGTGACCGAGTCGCTGTTCTTAACCGCGCTCGATACCACCGTGGCTCTGCTTTCGGGCTTTATCATCTTCCCCGCCTGCTTCAGCTACGGCGTGCAGCCCGATCAGGGACCGAGCCTCATTTTCGTGACTCTCGTGTCGGTGTTCTCGCACATGGAGTACGGGTTCTTCTGGGGTGGCTTCTTCTTCATGTTCATGCTCTTTGCCGCGCTTTCAACCTTAATCGCGGTGTTTGAGAACATCATCGCCATCACCATGGAGTTGTGGACCACCTCGCGCCGCCGTGCCGTGATGGTGAATTTCATTATTATCCTTATCATCTCCATGCCCTGCCTCTTCGGCTTTAACTACCTCTCGGACGTACATCCCCTGGGCGGCAGCTCGACCTTCCTTGATCTCGAGGATTTCATCATTTCCAATAACATTCTGCCCTTAGGAGCCCTGTGCTATCTGGCCTTCATTACGTGGCGCGGCGGCTGGGGCTTTGATAAGTACCTCGAGGAGTGCAACCGCGGCCGCGGCATCAGGCTGCCGCGCTGGGGAGTGTCTTACTACCGCTTTGTGCTGCCGGTCGTCATCTTCCTGCTGGTGCTTAACTGCTACGTGACCATCTTCGGTTAGTTAGGGAGAGAATATGGAGCGCGAACAGTTCTCCTCACGCTTAGGCTTTCTGCTCATCACGGCAGGCTGCGCTATCGGCCTTGGCAACGTGTGGCGCTTTCCGTACATCACCGGCATGTACGGAGGGGCGATCTTCGTTTTAGTCTATGTGGGCTTCCTGCTTTTTGTGGGGCTTCCCATCCTGACCATGGAGCTGGCGGTAGGGCGTGCCTCGCGCCGCAGTCTCGGCACCTCCTTTGAGGTGTTAACCCCCGGCTCACGGTGGCGCTTTAACAAGTACTGGATGATCCTCGGCAATTACGTGCTGATGGCCTTCTATTCCCTGGTGACGGGCTGGATGCTCTACTACATGATTAAGGTAGGCTCCGGCGGTATCGGGCAGAATGTCGATCAGGGGACGGCAGGCGGAGTCTTTAACGGACTCCTGGCAGCGCCCGGGGCGCAGTTTATCTGCGCCTTCACCGTAACCGCGCTGTCCTTTGCCGTGTGCGCCTTCGGTTTAAGGCGCGGCGTGGAGAGGATCACCAAGCCCATGATGCTCCTGCTCTTTGCGCTGCTCTTCTTCCTTGCCGCCCGTTCCGTGACGCTCGACGGCTTTGCCGAGGGTATGACTTATTACCTGAAGCCCAGCTTTGAGAACATGCAGAGCGAGGGGATCCTGACGGCCATTTCCGCGGCCATGGGTCAGGCTTTCTTTACCCTCGGTCTCGGCGTGGGTTCGATTCAGATCTTCGGCTCCTACATGAGCCGCGACTACACCTTAGGCTACGAGGCGGTGACGCTGACGGCCCTCGACACTACGGTGGCCTTCCTGTCAGGCTGCGTGATCTTCCCCGCCTGTTTCACCTACGGCGTGGAACCGGGTCAGGGCCCCGGACTTATCTTCGTGACCCTCGTGTCGGTGTTCTCGCACATGGAAAACGGCGCGTTCTGGGGAGGTCTCTTCTTCCTCTTCATGCTCTTTGCCGCGGTCTCGACCTTAATCGCGGTCTTTGAGAACATCATCGCCATTTCCATGGAGGTGTTCGGGATTTCGCGCCTTAAGGCCGTGTTCACCAACCTCGCGGTGGTGGTGACTTTAGGCCTGCCCTGCCTCCTGGGCTACAACGTCCTTGCAGACGTGCATCCCTTAGGCGGCTCCAGCACCATTCTCGACACTTATGATTTTGTCCTGTCGCAGAACATCCTGCCCTTTGGCACGACCTGCTACATTCTTTACGTTACCTTAAAGCGCGGCTGGGGTTTTGATAATTACCTCAGCGAGGTCAATCAGGGCCGCGGCTTTAAGATCCCGCGCGCTGCGATAGGCTACTACCGCGTCGTGCTCCCCCTCGTCATCCTGGCGCTCTTTGTCCAGGGTTACATCGGGGTGTTTGGAAAATAAACGCTGCCCCGTAAGGGGCGGCCTGAAGGAGTTATAACATGGCTGAGCGTGAGCAGTTTAAGACCCGCTTAGGTTTCCTTTTGATTGCCGCAGGCTGCGCCATCGGCCTTGGCAACGTGTGGCGTTTCCCGTACATCACCGGCATGTACGGCGGTGCCATCTTCGTCATTATTTACTTAGGCTTCCTCCTCGGCGTGGGCATGCCGCTTTTAACCATCGAGCTGGCTCTGGGCCGTGCCGCACGCCGCTCGATTGCCCGTGCCTATGAGATTTTAGAGCAGCCTAAAAGCCACTGGCATTTAAACAAGTTCTGGCAGATCCCGGGGTCCTATATCCTGATGTCCTTCTACGGACTTATCACCGGCTGGCTGCTTTACTACTGCGTGCGCTTCTTTATGGGGGGCTTTGAGGCGGGGCTGGACCGCGTGGCGGCGGCTGAGAACTTCACTGCACTCATGGGCCATCCGCTCACCATGTTCGTGTGTATGACCACCGTGATCGTTTCCTCCTTTGCCATCGTGGCCCTGGGGGTGGTGCGTGGCGTGGAAAGGATCACCAAGCCCATGATGATCGTGCTCTTCTTACTGCTCTTTTTCATGGCGGCACGCTCCTTTACTCTCGACGGTTTCGGCGCGGGTATGGGCTACTACCTGAAGCCCGACTGGTCCAAACTTGAGGAGCACGGTCTCATGGAAGTGCTGTGGGCGGCCATGGGTCAGGCCTTCTTTACCCTCTCGGTAGGACAGGGGTCGATTCAGATTTTCGGCACCTACATGGACAAGAAGCACACCCTCATGAAGGAGGCCTCCTTTATCTGCGGTTTAGACACCACGGTGGCCCTGTTAGCCGGTGTGGTGATCTTCCCCGCCTGCTTCACCTTCGGGGTGCAGCCCGATGCCGGTCCTTCGCTCCTCTTCGTGACCCTCACCACGGTGTTCTCCAATATGAGCGGCGGTGCCTTCTGGGGCGGTCTCTTCTTCCTCTTCATGCTCTTTGCCGCCGTCTCGACGCTCATCGCGGTGTTTGAGAGCATCATCGCCATGTTCATGGATCTCTGCCCCGTCTCGCGCGTCAAGGCCGTGATCATCAATTTCTGCATCGTGATGGTCTTAGCCATCCCGCCGCTTTTAGGCTACAACTATCTCGATTTCATCCACCCCTTAGGCGGCAGCTCGACCATCCTCGACTTCCAGGATTTCCTTATCTCCAATAACATCCTGCCAGGCGGCTCGCTGCTCTTCGTGCTCTTTATCACGTGGAAGACGGGCTGGGGCTTTAAGAACTATTTAGCCGAGGCCAATACCGGTGACGGCCCGAAGATCCCCGCATGGCTCTTCTGGTACTACAAATTTGTATTGCCGCCCGTGATCGGTATCCTGCTTATCGCAGGCTACGTCAATATCTTCGGCTAAAGCACAGCGCTTTAGCGTGACCCATCCCCGCCCCCGTGCGGGGATGTGTCATTATGGGCACAGCGGGGAGGTTTAAGCTGCAGAGCCTTTCGCGCTTCAAGTGCGTACCTGCAGAGTCTCTTACGGATATTTTGCGATCCCTGAAACACTTCTCCCTTGAAGAGGGCGTTAAATAGCTGAAAAACAGGGAACTTTGTGCCATAATCAGAAAAATCTCACAGAAGGGACGTTACATATGCTCTCTTATCGCTCACTGCTTCATTTCTCGCTGTTACCGTTACTTACCCTGCCTGCCCTGTGTCTTGCCGTTCCGGCTGTAAATCCTTCCCCGGAAAATGTCTCCGCAACGCGCATTGACGCACAGCGCGAGGCCTTTAAGGAGGCTAAGCAGGCTATCCTTGAGGGAGACTTTGCCACCGCCGATGCGCTGCAGCAGGGAATTTTAGAGGGCTATCCGCTCACGCTGTGGCTTGACTACTACCGTTTATCCGACGAGCCTGACGTAAGCAAGTTTGACGCGGCCATGGACTTTATCCGTTCGGGAAAGCAGCAGGTGCTCGGGCAGCGGCTTGCCGATAAGTATCTTAACGTGATGGGCGACGCGCATGACTATCAGGCGGTGCTGACCTTAATGCCGGAGCTTCCCTGCGATCCGCAGGGCGCGTTAAGCTCAGCGCAGAAGAGCAAGGTGTGCCGCTTTTATGAGGCTAAGTGGGCCTTAGGCGAGGGCACTGAGGCGGCCGTGGCCTTTGCCTCCAATCTCTACCTGTCCTTAAGGGCGCGCCCGCAGGCCTGCACGGGACTTATCGCTCTTTACGAGAGTAACGGCTATCTTACGGATAAGACCCGTCTTGAGAAGTTTGAGCGTGCATACATCGAACCGCGCTACGGGAACACGGTGAAGTCGCTCTCCCGTGAGCTAGAGAACAGCGTTTACGCCTCTCAGGTAAAGCTTGCCATGGAGCTTTACGAAGATCCGGCGCTGTGGTCAAGTCTCGATGTCAGCACGCCCGAGGCGCATAAAGCCGCGGTGCTCGCGTTCAGACGCCTCGCGAGGCTTAACTCGCGTGAGGCGCAGGTGCTGTTAGATTCCTTCTTTGCCAGGGTAAATCCTTCCGAGGTCGAGAAGATCGGCATTTATCAGACTCTGGCCACGCAGAATCTCGGACGCCTGAGAAGCCTTGAGGACGTGACATGGGTGGATGAGCACCTGCCGGCCGTGGCGTGGAATGAATCCTTAAAGGAGCAGCGCCTGCGCCGAGCCGTCTATTTCGGGCAGTGGGAGATTGTCTATAAGCTTTTAGATCATGTGCGTCCGGCGCTTGCCTCCGAGATTAACTGGCGTTACTGGAAGGGCCGTTCCGCTCTTGAATTAGGTTATAAAGAGGAAGGACGCGCTGTCTTAAAGGAAGTCGCTAAAGACCGTTCCTTCTTTGGCTTTTTAGCCGCGCAGAGCCTCGGTCAGCAGTACGCCTTCAATCACTTAAAGCTTGCCTCAGATCTGCCGTGGCCGTCCACGGTAGCCTCCGATCCGGCCGTGCGCCGCTTCTTTGAGCTCTGGTCCATGGATGATCCCAACGCCATTTACGAGTGGCGTGAAATCGCCATGCACTCCACGGAGAACGTGGCTCTGATGATGGCGGAGTGGGCCTTAAGAAACGGTAACGTGCGTTACGCCATCGACAGCGTGGTCGCCTCCAAGCGCTGGGATGCACTTGATTACCGCTTCCCCGTGGTCTATACCGAGATTTACGAGAAGAACGCCAGGGCTCAAAAGGTGCCGGTGTCCTTCCTTTACGCCATCTCCCGCCAGGAGAGTATGCTAAATCCTGTGATCCGCTCTCCCGTGGGAGCGGTGGGCCTCATGCAGCTCATGCCCGGCACCGCGAAGATGGTCTCACGGCAGAACCGGTGGAAATATGGCGGCACGCGCAGTCTGACCCAGCCTGAGGTCAACGTGCGCTTAGGCTCGGCGTATATCCGCGACATGCTCGATAAGTTCGGCAATAACCGCATTCTCGCTGCTGCGGCCTATAACGCGGGACCTGGCCGCATCGCAGTCTGGAAATCGCGCGACGGGATGGCCCGTGATGCCGCCATGTACGTCGAGAGCATTCCCTTTACCGAGACGCGCAAGTACGTGCAGAACGTGCTCCTCTACGATGTCATCTACAACAAGCTCCTGCATGGTACGCAGTCGGATCTGCTGACGGCTGCGGAATTAAGTTACCGTTATTAGGCAGGAACGAGTAGAAAAGGCGGCTTCAGGCCGCTTTTTCGCAGTCAGATGTAGAGTGCGAAAAATTTTTGAAAAAAGTGTTTACAAGTGAAGGGGAGATCGGTATCATACACAGCCGTTGGAACGCTCAGGTGGTGGAATTGGTAGACACGCTACTTTGAGGGGGTAGTTCGCGAGAGTGTGGGTTCGAGTCCCATCCTGAGCACCAGCGCACAAGAGGCACCGTGAGGTGCTTTTTTTGTGCCTGAAGGTCTTTTGTCTGTAATTCTCGAATTTTCCCGGTTGTTATGAGCGGGATTTAGTAGTGACGTCCTCCCATGAGCTGAAGCTCATGGGCTTCCGGCTGAGCGGTTTTTAAGCCGCTCTCCGGCAGGTTCCCTGTGACAGCTCCTTAAGAGCCTGCAGCCAGGGCTATCCTGGCACGTCCTGCCCTTCTGATGTTTTCAGCGGCGTTCAAATCCGCGTTCGCGCTATGGCCGCAGCGCTCACAGACGAAGAGCGCCTGTGATTTACGGTTATTCCGGCTTACATGACCGCATGCCGCACAGGTCTGTGAAGTGTACTGAGGCGGCACCCTGATGAGAAGGCCTCCCCTGAGCTTCAGCTTGTACTCAAGAAGGACTGCAGCCTCGCCCGGGGCCCTGAGAAGGAGCTCGCGGTTAAGGCCGGCTTTGGCCTTAACGTTGGAGCCCTGCTTCTCCGCGGTGCCTTTTGCGGATACCGTCATGTTCTTAAGTTTAAGGTCTTCCATGCTGATACACACGTGGTTTTTGCATATATCAGCAGTGGCCTTATGCAGGATGTCCCTGCGTATATTACGTATCCTGAGATGCAGTTTCGCGATTTGCTTCTTTAAAGCTCTCCAGTTCCTTGAACCTCTGGTCTTATGCCTAAATCTCTTCTGCAGGAGTTTAATGCGCTCCAGGAGAGGCTGTATACTGTCCTTAAGCTCCGTCCCGTACCGTGTGCCGTCACTTAACTGCAGGGGCACGGTCACTCCTCTGTCCATGCCTGCCAGGTCTTCAGCCAGTGCCTCAGCACTTAAGGTTTCAGGCACGCTTACCCTGTACTCCATGCAGGCATAGAATCTGTCCCCCTCGCGCACCACCGTGGCGGCGTGAATGCCCTCAGCCAGCTCAGGGGTTACGGGCATTTCCTTATTGAAGATGTTCAGCCACCCGGGTTTTGGCAGAAAGAGCTGACGGCGTTTTAAATCAAGGCGCACATACTGCGGATAGCGGATACTCTCCGTGACTGCACCCTTACGCTTATACCGCGGGTACCCGCCCTTTCCTTCAAAAAAGCGCCGGTACGCTCCTGAAAGTCTCTGGCATTCCTGCAGCAGTTCCTGTGAATGGGTATCAGCAGCGATAAACGGGTAAAGCTTTTTAAGCTGCCGCAGACGGTAGTTAAAGGAGAATTTACTGACGGGTTCAGGTCGGACACACAGGGCCTCCGCCTCTTTACGTGAGAGCGCCTCGCCAAAGCACTGACGCGATTCCAGCTCATCAAGGAAGTCCCCATAATCAGACTTTGTCTCAAAGAGAAGGAAATTGTGAACAAAGCGCGCACAGCCCATGGCACGGCGGAGCCTGACCGCCGCCTTCAGAGGGGTCTTCAGTCTGACCTTAAGGGTTCTGAGCATATCGGGCATGGCACTTCCTGAATGAGGGACTGAGCTCAGGCTGACACAGTCACACAGGCATTATCCGTTACCTGAGAAAGATTATCACTCCTAAAGCCGCTTCATCCGCGTATCTGATGCTGCGCGATTTTCGCGGCCCGTTTATATAAACAGCGGATCTAAAATAAGATTAGCCACGGCCTCGGAGAGTACCGTGAGCATGCCTACCGTGCCAAAACCCTGAGCATTGATAAAGCCGTTAAGTCCCGTGGCAAGCATGGTAAAAGGCGTCCCTAAAAGATAGAGCCTGAGATAGGCTGCAGCGTAAGGGCCGGTAAGATCGCGGGCCCTGAACAGTCTTAACAGGGGTTCCTGAGAGATCTCAAGGAGCAGTGTTAAACCAAGCGCGCTTAAGATAAGGCAGCAGGCTGTGGTATTAAGATAACGCGCCTCTGCCTCCTGATCATGACGTCCTCGCGCGATGGCAAAGAGCGGAGCGCCCCCGTGCCAAAAAGCTGCGTCACGGCCATGACGATGAAGACAAAGGGAAAGGTAAGACCCAGTCCCGTTAAGGCCGCGGACGCAGCCTCATCAAGATGCCCGATGTAAATGCGATCCACAAGGCTGTAGGTCATCTGAACCAGCTGCCCCGCCGTCATGGGAAGGGCCAGGGCCACGATGTGCCGCGCTACTGAGCCGTCCGCAAAATCATGCCTGTCCATATTCCGCCCCCTGCCATTAGCATAGCAGAGCAGCTTCGGGTAAGTAAGCCCGCCTCCACGGATTTTCCCCCTGAAAATTATGTTTTCCCCCTTAAGTAAACCCTGGCGTTGCCGTTAAAAGATAAACTTATAGTGTAATTCCAAGCTGCGAGGCCGTTATGAGCATGTCCGTGGATGTATTAAGCCCTACCGGAGTGAGTCTCTCTCACACCGGGAGCGTTGCGTCCCCTGAACTTACGGCCGCGACAGAGGCTCTCTCTTCAGCCACTAAAATACTTCCTGCATCACAGGAGGAACCTGCCTTTTCGGAAAAGAGAGACGATCGGGGTGACGGCTCCTTTGACCATCAGCGCTTCCGCGCCCTGAGCGCCTATCTAAAGACCACCACCCCTGAGCCGTTCCTGAATAAGGCACGTCCGGATGCTGCACCTAATCTGCCGGGAAATGACGGGCAGAGCGATCTTAGGGAAATTCCGGGGCTTGCTCAGGAGCCTGATCTGCCGCAGCTTACAGGAGAGAGCGGGGATAAGGGCAGCCCCGCGACTTCGGCAACGGCAAGCACCTCCGGCTCTGAGGATGACAGCGCTCATCAGACCTCCGCCCCTGCAGAAAAATGCCCCGGTGGCAGGGAACTGAGCGAGGAAGAGCTGCAGAAAGTCGAGGAGATGAAGGATCGCGACACGGAAGTGCGCACCCACGAAAATCAGCATAAGAGCGCCGGAGGCTCTTACGCCGGCTCCCCTTCCTATACGTATGAGCAGGGACCGGACGGGAAGCGCTACGTGACCGACGGCGAGGTCCAGATTGACGTGAGCGAAGAGAGCACTCCGCAAAAGACCATCGAAAAGATGCAGGTGGTGCGCCGCGCCGCATTAGCCCCTGCCACCCCTTCGGCGGCGGACCGGCAGGTAGCCTCCGAGGCCACGCAGAAGGAGAACGCGGCCCGCGCGGAATTAAGTCAGGAACAGCGTCAGGCCTTTACGCAGGGTGCCTAACCGCAAAATTCCCTATACAGCCGGTAAAGGCCGCCTTTTTCGCCCCACGACAGAGCAAATACTAACCTTTGTCAGGCAGGTTACGGGCCTATGCTATAATTCCCGCGTTATTTTGTCTTAACTGCACTTTCATAGTGCAATAACAACGGGTTTGATTATGGAACCGTACTACGCAGGAGCGCTTTCGATACTCCCCCCTGTCATCGCCGTGGTGTTAGCCCTCATCACCAAGGAAGTGTTCTCTTCCCTGATCCTGGGCATTCTCACCGGCACCTGTATTTATACCATCGGTATGGGCGAGGACATGGTCGTCGTCAGAACCGTGGAGACCGCCTTTACGGTGATGGTCAACAAGGTTGATTTCAACATCATCATTTTCTGCTCTCTCCTCGGATCGCTCGTCTACGTCATCTCCATGGCCGGCGGTTCGCGCGCTTACGGCGCATGGGCCTCGCGCAAGATCAAGGGCCGCCGCTCGGCGCTGCTCTCAACCTCCGCGTTAGGTGCCTTCATCTTCATCGATGACTATTTCAACTGCCTGACCGTGGGCACGGTGATGCGCCCCGTGACCGACACCTACAAGATCTCGCGCTCCAAGTTAGCCTATATCATTGATGCCACCGCCGCTCCGGTGTGCATTATCGCCCCCATTTCCTCGTGGGCAGCGGCCGTGGGCTCGAACTTAAAGAGCACCGGTGCCTTTGAAAGCGAGATCTCGGCCTTCGTGTCCACCATTCCGTGGAATTTCTACGCCCTAGCCTGCATCACGCTCGTGATCCTCGTTTCCGTCTTCACCATTGACTTCGGCCCCATGCGCAAGGCGGAAATCGCCGCGCGCGAGAACCGCGGTGATTCCCAGGATATCCCCACCGATACCGAGGACATCACCATTCACGCCCAGGGCGGCGTCCTTGACATGGTGATCCCCATTCTGGCGCTCATCATCTTCGCGGTGCTCTCCCTGCTCTACTGCGGCGGCTACTTCGGTGACGATCCCGCCTACCACACCATCGGCGCTGCCTTCGGTAACACTTCCGCAGGTCCTTCGCTGGTCCTCGCGTCCTTTGCGTCACTGGTGGTGGCGTTAGCCCTCTTCGTAGGCCGCCGTCTGCTCTCGCTTAAGATCTTCATGCAGGGCGTCTTAAAGGGCGTACAGGCCATGATCCCCGCGAACATGATCCTCGTTTTAGCGTGGGCCATCTCCGGCGTGTGCCGCGATCTGCTGCAGACCCCCATCTTCATCTCGACGCTGGTCGAGAATGACGCAGGGTTTGCCGGTACCCTGTTGCCGGCCGTGATTTTCGCCATCGCCAGTTTCCTGTCCTTCTCGACGGGCACTGCCTGGGGTACCTTCGGCATTCTTATTCCCATCGTGGTGCCGGTGGCACAGGCCATCGATCCCACGGGCGGACCCTTACTGATCATCTCCCTCTCGGCCACGCTGGCAGGTTCAGTGTTCGGTGATCACTGTTCACCCATCTCAGATACGACCATTCTCTCGTCAGCAGGTGCCGGCTGCGTACACATCGAGCACGTCTCGACGCAGCTGCCCTATGCCATCGTTACCGCGATCGCGGCCATCCTCGGCTATTTCGTGGCGGGCTTAACCTACTCCCTGCCCTTAAGCCTTGGCACGGTGGCCGTGGTGCTCATCGGTACCACCGCCTTCCTGCATATGCGCAACGTGCGCGAGGATGATGCGGCCAAACGCGCCGCTGCTGCCCAATAAGACTTTTTCCTGAGACGGGGAGCACTCCTCCCCGCCCTCTCTTACGGCCGCGCTGCGGCCGTTACCCTTTCTTCCCGTCCTAAGCCGCTACTTCATGCTCAATGATGTAGGAATTGCGGCCCTGCCTGCTGTCGCGGATTTTCCTGAAGGAGCGTACTTCCCTAAGCTCCGGATGAGCCTTCATAAACTCAGGATACCAGGTGATTTCTCCCTCGGCACCACCGCCCACGATTTTGCCTACCGTCGTGGAGAGGCGCGTGGACTTGTGGCTTTTAGGATCGCGATGATCTTCATAGGTGCAGATATAGGTATATTTACCATTGAGAATGGCCATCAGCGGTGGAAGTGCTATTTCACGTTTGTCGTTCTTTAATGTATTACTCATCGTCTTTTCATTATTCTCTCTGCGGTAAAGGCCCTGCGCTGTGAGCTTTACCGGCACTTTACGTGTAAATCATTGTAGCACCTTTACTTGTAATTATTACATTATTTACGCAAAAACAATCTAGTATAACCTCTAGTTTATGGATGGATTTACTTTTACTATATAAATAATATAATTCATTGTAGAAAATCGTGCCGAGATTTTTACAGTTACTAGCTGAATATAAATATTTTCATCATATAATTATGATTAGTATTTAAATTTCACGCGCAGTCTAACAGGGAAAATAATCACGCTTATTTAATACAGCACGGCTCAAGCCCTGACGGCTGAGTTTATTGAGGAAGGCAACGCGCCCCAGTAAAGAGTTCCCCAGGGAGCTATCAGGCACGCGGGGTGCCACCGGCACCCCGCAGCGGTTCTCTTATACAGCGCTCAGACGCTGCAGAGACTTAGACTTATTGATTGACGCTGTCGATATGCAGATCACGCAGCTTAAAGAAGGAGATCTCATGGCTTAAATGCTGAAGCTCGGCCGTCACCTCGTCTAAATCGTCATGAGCGCTGTGAGCTAACTGTGCCATGGCCTGCGTCTCCGTGGTGATGTTCTGCATGTTGGTGGAGATCTCCGCAGTGGCCGTGGTCTGCTCCTCGGCGGCGGTGGCGATTTGCGTGATCTGCGCGTTGACCCCCATCACGTGCTGATTGACCTCATCAAGCAGCTGCACCGTGTCCTCCGTCTCGGTGGCGACCGCCTCCATACCCGCGACCGAGGCGTTAATCGCCTCCTCGGCGGCTTTGGCGTCAGACTGCACGCTCTGCACCATCCTGGCGATTTCCTGAGTGGACTGCGTGGTACGCGAGGCAAGGGCACGCACCTCGTCGGCGACCACGGCAAAGCCGCGGCCAGCCTCACCGGCGCGGGCGGCCTCAATGGCGGCGTTGAGGGCCAAGAGATTGGTCTGCGCGGCGATATCGTCAATGGTGCTCACGATGGAGCCGATTTGCTCGGTCTGACGGGCAAGACTCTCGATCTTGGCGGCATTGTCCCTGGTTACGGCGCTCTGCTCCTCGATCTTGCGCCCCGCTTCCCTGACCCTCTCCACGCCCTGATTGGTGACGTCGCGGGCAGTCTCGGAGGTAGAAGCGGCTCCCTCGCAGTTACGGGCGATATCCTGGGTGGTGGAGACCATCTCGTCGGCTGCTGCAGCCACGGTCACGGCCTGTGACTCGGTCTCGGAGGTCTTGGAAACAATTTCATTCTGCGCGTTCTGCAAGGTCGCGATGCGCTCCTGCAGGCTTTCGGCCGCGTCGCGGGTCATGGTCATGACCTTGTTCAGGGAATTGCGCATATTACGGAGGGCATTGCGCGCCTGACCGAACTCGTCTTTGTAGGCATGGTGGATATGTGCCGAAAAATCACCGCCGGCGATGGTGTTGATGATGGTCATCATCTCGTTCAGGTGCCTCGAGATATAGCCTGCGATGGCGAAGGCTAACAGAACGGCGATGAGCACCACGGCCACGGAAATGCCGACTGCGGTATACATTAAGGTGGGATCGGCGGCCTCGGCTGTCAGGGTGCGCGCGAAACTTATTTCCTCGTTAAAGCAGATGCGGAAGGCGGCGTGCATCGCCGAGACGTGAGGCAGGCACTCTTTTAAATACAGGGTAAGCGCAATATAGCCGCCCTGATTTTCGAAGGTGGGCACGACTTTGGTCTCAAGGATTTCGAGATATGCGGCGGTATGTTCCTTTAAGGAAATCACGGCCTTGACGTTGTCCTCGTTATCCGCGCCTAGTCCCTGGGGATTGAGCACCCCTACAGCTTCGCGGGCCTCGGCGATATAGCGCGGTAAATTCTCCTTAAAATCGCGATCACTTATCTCCATGTCGGTGGGATTTAAAAAGCGGGTCACGTAATTGTCCACGCTTAAGATGGCGTTCTGTGCCCGCGAGGCGCGCCCGTAGGCCGAACTCAGGATATTCTCCACGCCCTCGGCGGCATTGATGCTGATGCGGGTAGACTGCACGGAAGTGGCTGTGATGACGATCGCCAGAACGATCACAATAAAGAAGCTGATTAAAAGCTTGAGTTTAATGCCCAGGTTTAGGATAAAGGTCATATGAAGCTCCCTCTTACAAGGTGATATGGGCCACTTTACCACTCTTTGGCAAAAAGGCGGTCCAGATACAGGGAAAATCGGCCTCCTCTTCTGTTTTTAAAGGAAAAAGAAATTAATCTTTTGAGGCAGATCGAAAAATCCCGCTCTGATGCACAAAAAGAAAGCACCCCTGAGGGTGCCTTCCGCGTAGCTGAACGAAGCTACTGATTTATGCTGTCGATATTTAAATCGCGCAGTTTGAAGAAGGAGAGCTCATGGCTTAAGTTCTTGAGCTCCTCGGCCACCTCGCCTAACTCTCTGTGCGCATCGTTGGCCAGTGCCGCCATTTCCTGAGTCTCACTGGTGATGTTCTGCATGTTAGAGGAGATCTCGGAGGTCGCCGTGGTCTGCTCCTCGGCGGCGGTGGCGATCTGCGTGATCTGGGCGTTAACGTCCATCACGTGCTGATTGATGTCATCTAAGAGCTTCACGGTATCGGTAGTCTCGGTGGCCACGGCCTCCATGCTTTCCACGGAAACACTGATGGCATCCTGGGCGGCCTTGGCGTCAGTCTGCACGCTCTGCACCATCTTCGAGATCTCCTGCGTGGACTGCGTGGTACGCGAGGCCAGGGCGCGCACCTCGTCGGCGACCACGGCAAAGCCGCGGCCGGCCTCGCCGGCACGGGCCGCCTCAATGGCGGCATTGAGGGCTAAGAGGTTGGTCTGTGCGGCAATGTCGTCGATGGTGCTTACGATGGAGCCGATTTCCTCGGTCTGACGGGCGAGGCTTTCAATCTTGGCGGCATTGTCCTTGGTCATGGCGCTCTGCTCTTCAATCTTGCGCCCAGCCTCCCTGACGCGCTCCACGCCCTGATTGGTGATGTCGCGGGCGGTCTCGGAAGTGGAAGCGGCCCCCTCGCAGTTACGGGCGATATCCTGGGTGGTGGAGACCATCTCGTCGGCCGCGGCGGCCACGGTCACGGACTGTGACTCAGTCTCGGAGGTCTTGGAGACGATATCATTCTGTACCTGCTGCAGCTTGGTCATCTGCGTCTGCAGCTTCTCGGAGGCGTGCAGGGTCATGGTCATGACCTTGTTCAGGGAATTGCGCATATTGCGCAGCGCCACGCGGGCCTGACCAAACTCGTCATTGTTGGCGTGATGGATGTGCTCGGAAAAGTCACCGTTGGCAATGGTATTGATGATCTGCATCTGCGAGGACATGTGCCTTGAGATATAGCCCGATATGAGCAGACCTAAGGCAAGGGAGATTAACACCACCGCAGCGGTAATGCCTAAGGCCACGTACATGAACGTGGGATCGGCGGCCTCGGCCGTAAGCGAGGTGGCGTAATCAATCTGCATGGTGAAGCAGGCGCGGAAATTACCGTTGATGACGGAGATATGCGGGAGGGCCTCCTTTAAATAGAGAGTTAAGGCACCGTAATTGCCCTCGTCATGATAAGCCTGCACTACCTTGTGGGTCAGTACATCGAGGTAGGCTAAGGAGTTTTCCTTAATCGAAGTGATATTCTCGGCGTAGGAGGCGTTATCCCCAAGGCCCTGCGGATTGAGACGGTTGACGTACTCGGAGGCTTCCTTGACTAACTGAGGCATCCGCTCCAGGAACTCGGCCTCGGAGATCATGGTATCGGTGGGATTTAAAAAGCGCGTCACGTAATTGTCCAGCGTGGTCATGGAGTTCTGCGCATTGGAGACACGGGTGTAGGCGCTCTTTAAGATATTGTCCACCCGGGTGGCGGCGTCAATGCTGTTGGATGTGGACATTACCGAGGTGGCGGCTATCACCACGGCAAGGATAATGACCGTGATGAAGGAGGTTAGAAGCTTGAGCCGGATGCTCATATCTTTAATAAATTTCATAATACGTACCTGCGTACCTTAAAGCCAATCGCAACTTTGCCAGGCGTCTCAACCCTGGTTACACGTGTTCATTATCGGACAAAGCACGCGCTGACTTAAAATTAAATCACCCTCCGGGGAGCCCTTTTTTGCGTTAGTGTGAACTGTGGCGCATTTTAAATACTTAAGGAGTCAATAAAAAATTTACTTATTTTTCAGCAGGTTGTATTTAAGGTTTACACTTTTAGCAGATTTTTAAAGGCAGGGAGGGCTCCCGTAGCCTTATTCTCTTTATCCCGCGTCACGTAAAAAACGCCAGGGGACTCAGGGCGCACCCCCGCTTAGGGTCAGAGATTGTGCACCGCAATAAGCTCGCCTTTTAAATTCTGCCTTTTGAGGAGATCGACCATGGCGAGGGCCAGATCGGGAAGGGTAATGGAGCTTGAGCCCGTTTCCGTCATGGGAAGGATATCGTCAGTTAAGGCAAAGGAGCCCGTGGCGTAAGCATCCTCGCTTACGGTTAAGGGCGGGCAGAGCAGCGTGAAGTTAAAGCCCGCGATGTGCTGCATTTTTTCGTAAATCTCCAGGGCCTTATGGGCCCGTAACTCCCCGCGCACATAAAACATGTCCTCACAGTCCATGACGCGGCGGGTGCGGCTGCTGTCTGCATAGAGCAGATAGCACGAGCCAAAACCGAGATAGCGGCAGGAAGAGCCTGCAAGATGCGGGGCCACGTAAAAGACGGGCAGCTCCGGCAGGGCGCGGGTGTGCATTAAGGGAAAGGTCACGGCGTCCACCACTGCGTGAAAGGGGCTTAAATCCTCATGGCTAAGCTCATGGGCTTCCTTAATGATGATGGGGCCGTTGCCTACGAGATCAGCAGGCGTGGAGACTACCGAGGTCACCTGAATGCCCGCTTTCTCCGCCTCGACAACCACCCGCGCTCCCACGGGAGTGTTCGCGCCTATAACCGCAACCTTCATAAACTTTCCTTATGCACCTTACGCCTTCCTTAGGGGAAAGGCGTAAGGAGGCCTCTTAACGCACGTGTGAACCGCCTACCTTAAGCCAGTGCTCAAAGCAGTTCTTGCGGTGCCATTCGATGTACTCGCGCCTCGGCCACAGCTCGGGATTGTCAGGCAGCGTCAGGGGCTTGCCGTCATAGACGGCGTAATCGTCCGCCCAGACACTGTTGAGCTTATCCGAGACACGCACCACGATTTCATCGGGCTTGACGTAATCAAGCGTGATATAGCCGTGCGCGAACATCTTATTGATGTCGCAGCGCAGCACGATGCCATTCTGTGCACTCTGGAAAGTGTGATCGTAGAAAGGCTGAATGTGGGCCACCTCGAGGACAGGGCGGGCGGTAGTGCCGGTCACGGCGCACTTAAACTGGTAGGCCATCATGACGCGGGCGTAAAAACCTGCGATATAGGAGCGGGAATTGCGGTTCGAGGCCACATAGTAGATGCCGGGCCAGTGCACGCCGTAAGCGTCTAACATGGGCTCGCGCTGCGCGTCCACGATGCGCTCCACGTACTTGCCGATAGGCTCCTTCAGGGACAGCAGCGAGCGCGTGGGCAGATGATCGAACTCGTCCTTAAACTCGTCGGGGATCAGCACCGCGTCGCGGGAGGTAAAAATAAAAGTGCCGTTCAGGACGCCTGAGGTGAGGACGCTCTGCTCGTTACCGCCCTGCGCCCTGACCTCCTTTATAAAGTCCTCATAGGTGGCAGCACCGTTACGCACGCCGAGGCTGTCCCAGAGATCGGAGGGCTTTAAATGCAGCCAGGCGAGGAAGAAACCGCCCCCCACCACATAGAGATGTCCCGCATGTTCGAGAAGATAGAACACCTTATGGCCGGGTTCAAAGTTTTTCATCTCCGGGGGCAGCTCACCACCCTCCACGGTCCAGAAATTGGTGGAATTGGTACCGGAGGCAAAATACTCGCCTTTCACCACGTCATACCAGGCGCGGGTGACCTTGCAGATCATGATATCCTGAAACGGGGACTCAACCATGGTGGCTCCTTAGCGTTTATATATCTCTTAAGTTAAGCCGATTATAACAAAGCCCCCCGTGACTTCCTTAAGCGCATGCTCACTTTTCCCCCTCGCTCACATTTTGCCCCACCCCGCCATCTACCTGTGCCGGAGACAGAGCCGCTCCCCTGAAGAAGATCACTCATTCCCATCAAAATGTAACCGTTTTCACAAATTTTACGGAAACGCACCCTTCTGGTTCAAAAATATGATATAGATCACAGTTCCGGGTTTTACACTAGTATTTAAACCTATTTAAGCACTTACATACCAGTTTCATTTAAACATAAAATCATGTAAACGTTTACACATAGCATTGTTTAACAGGTATCACGCTTATTTAATAAAAATCCATTAAAAGTGACTTCATTTTTATTTAAATTTATCTTTAACCTATTTTTTTATAGTCTTGCACCGTAAGCCTGTGGAGACTACATTTAGCCCCGACCGCAGGGGCGGGGTTTTCCCCGCAGCTGTAATCAAGTGAGTTGCATTAAACTAAGTTAAGTGAGGGTACGTAATGGAAACCGTAACCAGCGGACTGAGCGCTGTCGATTATGCTATCTTCGGCGTGTACGTCCTCGTCATTATCGGTGTCGGTCTTGCCGTTTCGCGCAAGAACAAGGCCAGCACCGAAGGCTACTTCCTCGCGGGCAAGTCGCTGCCGTGGTGGGCTGTGGGCGCTTCGCTCATTGCCGCCAACATTTCCGCCGAGCAGTTCATCGGCATGTCAGGCTCCGGCTTCTCCATCGGTCTGGGTATTGCCTCCTATGAGTGGATGGCTGCCATCACCCTGATCCTCGTGGGCAAGTTCTTCCTCCCCATCTTCATCGACAAGGGCATTTACACCATCCCCGAGTTCGTCGAAAAGCGCTATAACCGCACTTTAAAGACCATTCTCGCCGTATTCTGGATCTGCCTCTACATCTTCGTCAACCTGACCTCCGTGCTCTACCTGGGCGGTCTTGCCCTGGAGACCATCTTAGGTATCCCGATGATGTACTCCATCGTGGGCCTTGCGATATTCGCCCTCGTGTACTCCGTGTACGGCGGCCTCTCGGCGGTGGTGTGGACCGACGTGATTCAGGTGGCGGTGCTTGTCTTCGGCGGTTTAGCCACGACCATCATGGCCGTCTCCTTCATTGGCGGTGACGGCGGCTTCTTCGCCGGCATGGGCACCTTAGTTGACAGGGCCCCGGATCACTTCGACATGATTCTCGATCAGTCCAATCCGCAGTACATGAACCTGCCTGGTATTGCCGTGCTCATCGGCGGCCTGTGGGTGGCTAACCTGTACTACTGGGGCTTCAATCAGTACATCATTCAGCGTACCTTCGCCTCCAAATCCACTCAGGAAGCTCAGAAGGGCCTCGTCTTCGCCGGCTATCTGAAGCTGCTCATCCCCTTCCTCGTGGTTATCCCCGGTATCGCCGCTTTCGTGATCATCAACGATCCCGCCCTGTTAAATCAGTTAGGCTCCGCTGCAGCTAACTACATGCCCTCGCTCGAGCACGCCGACCGCGCCTATCCGTGGTTAACGCAGTTCCTGCCCGCCGGCATCAAGGGCCTCGTCTTCGCTGCCCTCGCGGCCGCCATCGTGTCCTCGTTAGCCTCGATGCTCAACTCCACCGCGACCATCTTCACGCTTGACATCTATCACGAGTACATTGACAAGAATGCCTCGGATCTCAAGTTAGTCAACGTGGGCCGCTTAACCGCCATCGTCTCCCTGGTCATCGCCATCTTCATGGCTCCGATGCTGGGTGCCATCGATCAGGCCTTCCAGTTCATTCAGGAATACACCGGCTTAGTGTCCCCGGGCATCCTCGCCGTGTTCATGTGCGGTCTCTTCTTAAAGAAGACCACCACCTTCGGCGCTACCGTGGGCGTGCTCAGCTCCATCCCGATCGCTCTGCTGCTCAAGTTCCTGCCGCTCAACATGCCGTTCCTCGATCAGATGATGTACACCTTCATCCTGACCGTGGCCATCATTCTCTTCGTCTCCCTCTCCACCTCGGACGTGGACGACGATCCGAAGGCCATTCAGCTCACGAAGGCCACCTTCGCGACCTCGAACGGTTTCAAGATTGGCAGCTACGGCATCCTGATTATCTGCGCCGTGATTTACGCCAAGTTCTGGTAAAAAAGATTATTCAGTCTAAAGCCAGAGGGTTCCTGCTCCGCAGGAGCCCTTTTTTATGCTTAAAAGCCCCGCCCCGCATGGCGTAAGGCCTTACGGAGCATCCTGAGGACAAGCTTTAAAAATAGTCCCACCCTTAAATTGTCGCCGCGTACCATAACTTCCTTAAAAGAAAAGACTTTTTCACGCTTACGGACCTAACCTTTATTATAAGTTTATTTTTTATGTGACAATACCGATATTTTTAGAGATTGCGTAAAATCCTTATTGACATTCACAGAGTACAGCGCGACACTGAGGTCACAGTAACGAGGACTTAGCACTTAGCTGATACACACTTAAACGACACTTACTTTTAACGCTCAACGACAAGGATTTGACTATGCTTACCACTGCTTTTAACGTGGGCACCGCCCACCCCGCTTTTTCGCTGTTACGCACCGTGACGCATGAAAACCGTTCCCTCTTTGAAACCCTCAATGAGCGCGTGCTCACGCTCTCAAGGCTCCGTCACCGCCCCGTGTCGGCACTGGAATGCCTTGAGGAAACGGAATGGACGCCCGATCCCTTCCCGCTCCTGCCGCGCCTTGCGCGCCTGTCCGTGGCCCTGTGCCTTGACGTGCTGTGGCAACTCTACTTAAGGGAAAGCGCCTTTGTCAGAAATCACCCGGGGCTTGCCTTTACTCCGCTACAGCCGCGCTATGACGAGGAGAGCTGTGAATGCCTGTTAAAGGGCACGGAGCTTCTGACCCTTACCGCGGCGCTTCAGGAGGGCGATCCCCTCAGGCTCTATCTTAAGGCTAACTCCCGTAAGCTCTTCTCCCTCATCAGGGGGCCTCTGGGCATGGAACTGCACGTGGTACGCCGCTACCGCCGTTTAAAGGCCCTGATGGACTGCATCCGTCAGGACACGCCTGCCGTTCTGCCCTCAGAAAGCACTAAGGGCCATCTCTGCTCCCTGCCCTGCGCGGCCTAAACGCTCTCAGCGCCCCGTGAACGGCGGCCCGTACCTGCCGGGTTGACCTTGACGGGGCAGTCTTTGCGCACCATGGCGAAGAAAGCGCTTAAATCTCCCGTCACCTCCCGTTTCCAGCCCGCGTTAAGGCCCGCCTCAAAGCCCTCCTGCCATAAGGTCAGACTGTAATTGATAAGCTTGCGGCTTAAGATGAGCTCGGGCATGATATGCAGGGCCTGCGCCTTAGCCGTTAAATACTCGCTTAATTTTGCGTACATATCGCTGTAGCCTAACTGATGCGAGCAGGCGTCATACGGAGGAGGCAGTTCCTCATCCGGCTTAAGCCTTAAGCCTTCCTTAATTAAGGAGATAAGCTTCGGGCCGAATTTGCGCAGCGCCTCAGGCCGTACCCCGCAGTGCAGCAGCGCGCTCTGACTTAAAGGCTTTTTCTCGCACAGAACGATGAGAGTGCGGTTGGGGCAGAAGCGGCTTAAGGAAAGATCGCGCTCCTGACAGTACGCCTCGCGCTTTTGGCAGAGGTACTGAAGCAGAGTCTGCTCCTGAAGATTAAGCTTGCCCGCCCCCTGCAGCTTCCTGTAGATCTCTGAAGGCTCCTCATCCTCGCTCACGGAGAGGGCACGCAGGGTAACCTCTTCCTCGTAATAAGCAAAAAGCTGCGGGCTGACGCGCTCCTTTAATCTTGCATACAGCGCTTCTAAATACAGCACGTCGAGGGCGGCGTATTCTATCTGCGAGGGCGTAAGCGGACGGACAGACCAGTCCGAGCGCGTTTCCTCCTTGGCAAGACTGATACCCAGGAGATCCTCCGTCACGGCGGCAAGGCCGCGCGACCACGAGTGACCGGCGAAGGCGGCTAAAAGCTGCACGTCCCCGGGATGCTTTGGAATAAGCCTGTCGCTAAAGCCGCATAAAGCCATCTCGTAAGAGAGGCATTCCCAGTCCTCGCCGCCGGCAAAGGTCAGTACCGTAGCCTCGGTGTCATGCAGGGCGCGGATAAAGACTTTAATGTCCAGTTCCAGGGGATCGAGTAAGAACACCTCGCCCTTAAGCGCCACCTGAATGAGGCACAGTACGGGATAGTAAGAGGTGGTACGCAGAAACTCGGTGTCAAGGGCAAGGATCTCTCCTGCCTTTAATTCCGCCACGCGCTCAGATAAGCGCTCTACCTCAGTTACGGTTTTACAAAATGTCACCTGCACGGATCTACCCTCGTGACGCTCCCGCAAGCTGAAGCTTGCGTGTTTTCTGCGAGCGTTCATATAAAAATCCCGTGCAGTCTATCATAACTGAAAGGCAGGTGCCTAAGGGCGCGGGAATTTGGTCCGCCTGAGGCCTCTGGTCCCGCCCCGCCTGCGTCAGCGCTTTTCAGTGAAGCTCAATGGTGCATGGTTTACCGGTAGAGGTATTGTGAAAATCCACGTTAATGCTCACAACGACCGTGCTTTTTCCGGTAAGAGCCTTTAGCGAGGCGTTTTCGATGACATGACAGCCGTGCCTCTTGCACTTCACGTCAAGGGCCTTATGCAGAACGCCGCTCTGATTAAGCCCGTGACTGTCAACGATGATGAAGAGCGGCGATTTGGCAAGCAGCGCCTCCAGCGCCTCCTCACTTAAAAAGGTTTCACGCTTAAAGTAAGCCTCGCTGCCATAACGGTTCTCCTCCTCATTGCCGGCATGCAGAATGAGCACCCTGCCCTTCAGTGACGGCAGAGCATTGAAGGCAGCCGCACCGGGCATGCCCTTAAGGCAGTCAAGCACCACGGCCTCAAGGCGCGTATAGCTCTCCCTGTCCGGAATGGCGGTATAGCAGTCAAGATGCGTGCCTATATGCCCCGGGGCGCTGATACGTCCCTTCCCCAGCAGTTCACGGAAGGTAGCGGCATAGTCTTCTTCACTTAGATTAAGGTACGTCACCATGGTGTCTTTACTGTGACAGTCCTTCAGCCGGCCCGTGCCGGCTCTGTTACTTCTTTGAGGCCGCGGTACCGTTTTCGCGCAGGCAGCGGCGCAGCACCTTGCCCACGGCCGATTTGGGAAGAGCATCCACGAACTCCACGACGCGGGGTACCTTATAGGGGGTGAGATACTGACGGCACCACGTGCGCAGCTCCTTTTCGGTAAGGGAAGGATCACGGCGCACCGCGATGAGCTTCACCGCCTCGCCCGAGGTCTCAGAGGGGATGCCGATCACCGCGCACTCCACAATGCGCTCGTTACGCGAGACCACGTCCTCGATTTCCGAGGGGAAGACGTTAAAGCCCGACACGAGGATCATGTCCTTCTTGCGATCGATGATTTTAATGTAGCCTCCCTCCTGCCACACCGCGATATCCCCCGTAAGGAGATAGTCACCGTCGCGCACCTGCGCGGTGGCCTTCTCATTGTGATAATACCCCTGCATTACCTGAGGGCCTTTAAACTGCAGCTCACCGGGCTCATTTAAATCCCAGATCTCATGACCGTCCGCGGCGACGATACGCGCCTGCGTAGAAGGCACGGGAAGTCCGATAGTGCCATTATAGTCGCGGATATTGGAGGGATTGACGCAGCAGAGAGGCGAGCATTCGGTCAGACCGTAGCCCTCGAGGATATGAAGGCCCGTGCGTTTGAAAAAGCGCTCATCCACGCCCGACTGCACGGCCGCCCCGCCACCGATGACCAGCTTTAAATGGCTTAAATTGACGGACTTAAAATCGGGGTGATTTAAAAGGGCGTTAAAGAGGGTGTTGACCCCCGTCATGATGGTAAGCTCGGGGTGACGGCGCAAGTCCTTAATCATGTCTCCCACGCGGCGCGGATCGGTAATGAGGAGATTGGTCCCGCCGATGGTCACGAAAAGAAAGCAGTTCACGGTCATGGCAAAGACGTGATAGAGGGGGATAGCGGTGAGCAGCACCTCCTCGCCTTCCTTCAGGACGTTTGAATACATGCCGAGGCCCTGACAGACATTGGCGATGATATTGCCGTGCGAGAGCATCGCTCCCTTGGGTTTTCCCGTGGTGCCGCCCGTGTACTGCAAAAAGGCGATATCCCCGTACCCTACCTCCGGACGCTCGCAGTGCAGGCTGCGTCCGGTTTTTAAAGCCTCACGGTAGGAGACGGCATGTTTAAAGCTGTAGGCGGGCACCATGCGGCGCACGAACTTCACGGCGAAATTGACGAGGGCGGATTTGAAAAAACCGAAGCTGTCGCCCACCTCGGTGACGATGACGTGTTTTACGGCGGTCTTATCCACGATCTCCGCTAAATGATCGGCGTAATTGGCGATGACCACGATGGCCTCGGCCCCGCTGTCATTGAGCTGTCCCTCAAGCTCGCGAGCCGTGTAGAGGGGATTGGTGTTGATAACGGTAAGACCGGCGCGCAACGCGCCGAAGAGCGCCACGGGATACTGAATGAGATTAGGCAGCATGAGGGCGATTTTATGGCCCTTGCCTAAATGACAGCGCTGCTGCAGAAAAGCCGCGAAGGCCTCCACTTCACGGTCAAGCTCCGTGTAGGTGATGCGGCCTAACATATTGATAAAGGCCACGCGCGGACCAAAACGGCGGACCGCGTCATCAAACAGCTCATTGAGATTTGCATAGCGGTGCGCGTCGATCTCCGCGGGCACGCCCGCGGGATAACTTGCAAGCCATGGTTTTCTCGGATCTGCCATAACACCCTCTTTTTCTGTACTTTGCAAGTATAGACACAGAAGAGACAAAGCTTTGTGACGCCGGCCAAAGAGTGGGAAAAAAAGAGTTCATGCACCATGCACTGCTACTTAATGGAGGGCACTTAAGTCAGCTTGCCGATCGGCTTAAGAAAGACCCCGGAGACATCTTATCGAATAAGATAAACCGTATCCGAGCTGTTAAACAGACCGGCTCAGAGCCTGTTTAAATCATAAGTCAGACGTTTCCATGCTCCCCCTCTGGCATAAAGAGGCTACGCTCTCATCAACCGCATCTGTCTGCCGGTCTTTAAGTTAAGTAACCTCTGCTCCTCTGCACAGACATGATGGTTCAGGCTAGCCCCTCGCCTTCTTGCAGCAGCCCGGTGACGTGCCCGACGTCATCTCTCTGTTAACGCCCTTAAGGAGCTTAAGACCCTGCGCCTTAAGAAGCCCATGGCCGTGACCGACAACGGCTTCTGGAGCATGCAGGCAGGAGCGGAGCTGTTTAAGATCCATATTAAGTTTCTCGTCAGGATTTCAGCTTACGACGGGGCATGGTTCCGTGAGCGCATGGATGAGATGCTGCCCCTCCCCGACTCGCCTGATGCCATCCTTGCGGCTGACCCCGGTATCAGGGGTGTAACCCGTCCCGCCGTTCCTGGCTTAAGGGGAAGTGGGCCTATAAGACGGCAGACCACGCAA
>DVOQ01000070.1 GCA_018713485.1 Candidatus Avisuccinivibrio pullicola | reverse complement strand
GATTGTTATTATCCAGTTTCTTCCTTATTGTACTGTCAATGCGCATGAGTCATATTTATACACCAAAGGATATGAATGTCAACCGTCATGTCGGCCATTCATCTCCACCTTGCAGAAGGTGGAGACTTCTGGCATTTAGTGTTAAACTCGATCACCTGATGGTGCTCTAAATCGGGGATCCACAGCGTGTCTCCATCCACGGCAATATCGGCGGGGGTCAGCCCCTCCCTGGTGTAGACGGTCTTTTCCTCCCCGGTGTTTAAGTCAAGGGCGATCACCGCCTGACTTATCCAGTCCGAGACATAGAGCGTCCTGCCGTCAGCGGAGAGCGCCGCCCCGTCGTAAAGGCGCGCCGTGGCGTTGAGAGGCTCCGGGGCGGGATTTTCCACGTCCGCAATCCAGTAGACGAGGTTCTCTGGCTTAAGCGTGGCGTAATCGGCGGGAATGGAGACGATATAGGCCCTGCCGTCACGCACGTCAATGCCGTTGGGCGAGGGTACCTTAGTCAGAAGCTCCGGGGTATACGGGGTCTTCTTTACGTTCACGCGGTAGACACGGTCCGTATTGGTGACGGTCACGTAGAGATAATCCCCGGCAAGCACCATGTCGTTTAGAGCCGTATCATCCGGGGCAAAGAGGATCTCGCTTTCCTTGCTGACCTTCTCCTTTAAGGTAAAGACGTGGATGCAATCCCTGTCGCAGACAAAGAAACTCTCCCCTAAGCGGGCCATGGCAGTGGGCATGACCATCCCCGCCTCTTTGCCGGTTACCTCGCTGACCTTCTCATCTTTAAGGTAAAGCACGTAGCCCTCTTTCTCGTCCGGGGCGGGAATTTTCTCTGAAGCCGAAATTGGAGACATAGGCCCCGCCCTCATAGGCCAGAGCGCTTTCATCAAAGCGCAGAGAGCCCCCGGCAAGGGCACTGCCGGCAAAGCTCAAAGCGATTAAGGCAGTAGTGATTCTAAGCATGGACTGACTCCCTGGCGTAAGTAAGGTATGCTCCTTACTCTGTGCTCAGGGATAAGCGCTGTCAGGGGGTCTGAAAATAACCATCTGAGATAAGGCAGGATATGGCAGTAAAAGGGCAGATTACGGTACGCCCGTAACTTTACGGGCGTCCGTATACACAGCAGCTAAGCCTCAGGCGGCGGCAGGTCCCCTTAAGGCCGAGGCCATCCTCAGGGAGAACATCAGCGGATCTGAGAGCTGATTTAAGACGCTCATACCCGAGGCGGTGGCGGCGGGAGTGCCGTTTAACACCGCAAAATCAGAGGAAAGCCCGGGGGTTAATACGGCGAAGGCCGCTACCCTGTCTCCTGCGCTTTTACGCGCGGCCGCCTCGCTTTGCAGTACCTCATCCTGAGGATCCCCGGGCACGCTCCCTGCCCTGGCAAAAGCACCCGCTTCATCATTGGCAGGGCGCCCTGCAGCTAAGTTTTCCTCAGATGCGGCAAAGTCCTGCCACAGAGAGGTGATGGAGGCGGCAAAATCTATCCCCGCGCCCTGTTCAAGGCTGCGTGAGACATTCTCACCCCGCGGGAGGGAAGTGGCGGGGGTAAGCGTGTTTAAGAGCTTAAAACCGCTTTCGACCAGGTTTGTGCTCATGTTAAGGCTCCTTACGGCAAAGGCCGTGCGCTGTGTACGCACAGTTTAATGCAGGAAGCGTGCCAGAGGAGCCTGAGGAGGGGCTTATGCGCCCGGGGTGTTATTCTCGATGGTATAGTTGGGGACGTTAAGGCGCACGAAGGTAACTTCTTCGTAATCGCGATCGCCCTCCTTGGGGATGTCATCCATAAACATGCGGTTGACCTTGACGTAGGCTTTCTTGGTGTCAGCATCCTCGGGGAGCTTCATGCCGCAGTCATGGTAGAGATAGACGTTATGGATATCGGTGACGCCCTCGAGAATGATGGGGGCTTCCTCGCCGGAGACAAAGACGTACCAGCCCTGGGTTATCCAGCGGGTCTTGTCGGCACGGGCATGCAGGGCCACCGAGCAGTCCTCGGTACTGTCATTGCGCACGTCAAGGCGCACGTCGGCCATGGCCGAGGCTAAAGGCAGAAGACAGAAAGCCGGCACCAGGGCGGCGTATTTCACGAAGTTCACACGTAGTTCCTTATCACTGATTAAAACTGCTTACTATTGTACCCCCTAAAGGGATTCTTGCCTAAACCTGCTCACTCACGGTACGGGGGCAGACCGCGGGCGGCGCGTTTTCTGTCAAAGCGCTCCTTGTAGGCTAACTGCACGCCGTTGACGAGGTTCTGCCAGAGCATGTAGCAGCCGGGCGCGATGGCGGCGGCAGGCGAGAGAAAGGAATAGACCACCCAGATCCCGAAGACCATGTTTTTCTGCCCGAGGCCCTGGCCTGCGCTGATGCGCTGCCCCTCGCGGTGGCCCATGAACTTACCGAGGCCAAACTGCACGGCACAGGTGATAAAGCCGATCCCCACGAGGGCGCACATGGTGAGAGCGTCTTCCCTGGCGTTGACGATATTACTCCAGGCGGTGCCCGTCACCGAAACCAGGGTGATGACCCACAAATAGAAGGCGGCGTCCTTTAAATCGGTAATGATGAAGTGATGGAGTTTTTTAAAGCCGTAGCGCACGAGGAAGGCGAGGATGAGCGGCAGCACGATAATGGGAAAGACACGCCGCATGATGATGAAAAAGCTATCAAGGAAAGAGTCGGCCACCGAGGAGCCCAGCAGTGAGAAAATAAGCGGAATGCCCACGGCGGCGGCCAGATTGGACATGAGGGTATAGGTGGTCATGGCCGACTCGTTGCCCCCCAGTTTCCCGCCGATGGCCGCGGCGGCTGCGGCGGTGGGACAGATGATGCAGGCCACGGCCGATTCAATTTCAGTCTTGTAGGGCGTGCCCGGGTTGCAGACCACGATAAGAACGAGTCCTAAGGAGACTGAAAGCTGAAAGGCGATGAGATAGAACTGCCACAGATGGGGCTTCATCTGTCTCAGTTCCACCTTGCAGAAGGAGGTGAAGAGCATGGTGAAGATGAGGAAGGGCGTAAAGGTGTCCACGAGATAGTGCACGGTGGGCTTTAAGGGATTTAACCCCGGAGTGTAATGGAAGATAAAGAAGATCACCGTGCCAAGACCGATGGCCAGGGGCAGGGAATAAGTGCGGCTTAACCTCGCAAAACGCTCCCGCCCGCTTAGGGCGCGTTCTTTTTCAACACGGTGCATACGGCGCTCTCATTTCTTAAGACGCTTCATTGTAAAACCTAAGGCGCAGCCCGCGCACGTTTTTTGTTTCCCCGTGCACCGGGAAGGGGCAGCAAAATACGCTTAAGGCGCGCAAGAAAGCGCCCCTACTCACAAAAATGAGTGCTAATAGACGGTTTTTTCTGAAAATTTCTCACTTTACGGCTAATATGGGAGGATCGCAGTGAGAAATTAAAGATGAGCAGGGAAAACACATCCGCCGTGACCGCACGGCTGTTACGCGAAACCGCCGCCTTAACGGGCAGCAAAAGCCATACCGCCAGGTTCTTTCTGGAGCGCCTTGGCAATCTGCCGCCCTCGGTGACGCAGCGCTTTGCGCACCTCAGGGAAGAAGTGCGTAACCGCCGTATTCTGCCTTTAAAACTCCGGGAACTGTGTTCCCTGATGGGGGTGTCCTTCTGCGCGGAAGGAACGTCAGGCGGCGCGCAGGAATTTTTAGAGCTGCAGAAGCTTACCGAGGTGGCGGGATTAAAGACGGTCCCGGGCTACGTCTGTGCCCATCCCGATCCCGACATGATGCTCATGCTCACTTTAAAGCCGGTACTGAGAAACGATCAGGATATCGCGCACGTCGCCTCCTTAATGGAGCGCAAGGTGCAGAATCTCTCGCCCCTTGACGTCGAATGCCTGGAGCGCATGAACCGCAAGATGGAGAACTACAATGTGCTCCTGCGCGTTTTCGAGGCCCTGTGCGTGGTAACGCGCCGTGCCTTAGGCTCCTCGGCCCTGCAGCTTTTAGATGAGTATTTAAAAAACTACGTGCTGCCGGCGGAGGGCGAGAAATATCTGCGCTCGTGCTATACCTTCGTGAGCGCCTACGGTTCCTATGACGTCGATTTCACGCAGGAGGCCTTTCACTATAAGCCCTTAGGCGACAAAGGGGACGCGCAGGTGGCGGGGATCCTCGTGCAGCTTTCCTCCCTTGAAAAGGAATTTAACTGCTTTAAGAGCGATCGCTTCCACTATCCCTTAATCGGGCTGTGCCGTAAGGGGCTCAGCGGAGTGAAAGAGCATCTGCCCCGTGAGGAGCTTTCCTTTGATGAAAAGGTTACGGAGAGCGTCGTGAAGGGAACGGTGCTTCTAGACAATGAGGTAAAACTCTCACAGTGCCGTAAGTACCTGGACGCAGCCTTCAGCGCGCCGCATCTTTTAAGAGAGGAGATAAAGACGGCCCTTCGGGAGGCACTTGAAAGCCACTTTGAGGAAATCGCCCTTTACGATTATTTAGATTTCGAGCATTTTGGCCGCGCTTCGGTCAAAAACTTCCCGCTCTGTCAGGTAGCCCCCGTGCAGGCCATGGTCACCTCCCTTACCGGAGAATACTGCCCCGCTCCCGTGATCCTCACTGACGCGCACGGCAAGGTGCGCCGTGACAGCCGTATTACGACCCTGATGCTCAAGGCCGGCGCTTTTTCCTCCTTAAATACGCGCCTGTGCGATTCGTTTTTACGCCGTTTCAGTCAGGGACGGATCATCATTGAGGGTTATACCCTCTATCTTACCTATCATCTCATTTACGAGAATCTCTTCCTGCCCCATGATGAAGCCCACCGCGCCGAGGGCGAGGAGATCCTAAAGACCCTGTGCCTCAATCATATGTTAAGGCACTACCCGAACCTCGCCTTTCTCGCCGCGCTCTACGCGCTGTTCTTTAAGTGCGACGTGAAAGATCCCGATCTCAGGCTCCCTGACTATCTCTATCCGGCCTTAGGACGCTTTGGGATCGTGCGCCACATCTTCGTCAATGAGATCCTGACGCATTACGGCACGGACTTTAAGTCCCTGCCGGAGGCCTGTCAGGATCTGCTCATGCTCGATGTGCTCAGTCACAGGCGCACCCCTGCCGTGCAGGGCCGGCGCAAGAGAAGTGACAGCTATCTTGAAGATGAGTTCCTGCAGGGGCTGAACACGGCCGATCCGCAGATTGCGAGAGAACTGTGCCGCCTCTTCCGTCCCGTGTTCCTCGGGCTTTCCGCTAAGGAACCGCTCTGGGTGCGGGGCTCCTATGAGCTGCACGTGCACGGTCATTTAAGCTCGGTGGATGCGCTCCTTGACGATCCTGAGCATCCCACGCCCAATGAACTGCCGCCCCTCCTTTTAAAGAAGGTCACGCCCCTTACGCGTACCCTCATGGGGACCTATGTCTCCCTCTACAGCGCGCAGAACGCCACGCTGTGGTATGAAAAGCTCAGTGAAAGCTCCCTTGAGAAACTTCTTGAGACCTACGTGCGCCGCGGGCTTAATTTCTCGTATATGCGCTCCATGGAAAAGCGCGACAGCAGTTTAAAGCATATCTTCGTCACGCCCTGTCCCCTGACGGTGCGCCGCGAGGTTGCCAGTCTGCTGAAGACCGGCACCGAGGTCACGCGGCTTTCCAGACTCTACAGCGAGCTGAAGCTGACGGCGGTAGCGGGGCAGGCGCGTTATGCCCTGCTTGAGGACATCGCCGCCCGTTCCGATCTGCTGCTCCTGCCCCGTCCGCTAGCGCCCCTGAGCGCCTTTGCAGACCCTGGCGTACTGCGCGTGGGCTTACTGGACCGGCCGGAGCTTTCCGAGCAGGAGATAAGTCACTTTAACTATTATGTAAGCGTGCTGCAGCTTGAGGTGGAGATCCTCACCCTGAGTTTTGAGAAAACGGGACGCGAGAATCAGCTTATCTTTGAGATCATGGCCTCACGCTTCCCGCCGCGCTATTATCAGCTGCTCTGGCCGTGCTTCAAGGTACTGCTTCTTACCGCGAAATCCTTAAAGGATGAGTTCGCCGGGCAGCCCCTGACACAGACCTTCCTGCAGCTGTACGGCAAGCTGCGCGGCTCGGAACTTTTCAGTACCGCGGTACGCGAGGTACAGATCACGGTAGGCTCACTGTACTCGAGGGCCGTACTGACGCGCTTTAAGCGCGAGATCGTGCGCCATCTCATGGGAACTCAGGGATCTGACGGGGCTTACACGCCACTCCTGAAGCTCCCCGAGGAAAGTGAAACCCGCGCGTATGTCTTTGACCGCGAGCGTATTGCCTCCAAGTTAAAAGAAAGCCTGGAGGTGCAGGACGTGATTGGAAAATTACGTGAGGAAAACGAAAATACCGGGCGCTCAGAGGCCGAGGAGCCAACCTTTGCCGTAAATCACAGTGCGCCTCCGGCGCAGCCTGCGACAGGCACGGAGGCCCCGCACCTTGGGGAACACAAGGAGGTGCCGGTCCTGAGTGCGGGAACGCAACGAGCCCTTGAGGGACTTAGCGAGGAGGCACAGGCGCTCTTATACGATCTGAAGGCGCAGCAGCGCGAGGTGATGGATTTAGGCGAATTTGAGGGACTGTGTCTGTCGCATCGCTTTATGTCCGGGCCGGTGGCGGTAGAGGAGCTTAATGATTTCTCGTACACGCAGGTGGATGATCGTCTTCTTGACTGCGCACCTGATGAAAACTGTGTTTATATCTATACTGATATCCTAAGCGCCCTGCTTAAAGGCGCGGAAGGCTAAGGCACACGCCAGGTGACGGACAAAACTTTTAGAACGGTTTTTGATCATTGTCACAAAAGTGGGCTATACTCAGGGGCAGAGCTACTTACTTGAGGTTTATTTTATGCTCTCAGTCCCTGCCTTTATCGAAAAGGGGGTGTTCATGGCGACCGGCTATATCTGCGCCGGTACCGCAGTGGCCATCCTCGGCGGTATTCCGTTATGGACGGAATACCTTCAGAGTTCCTTCATGATTGTCTCCATCGTCATCATCGCCACGGCGCTTATAGCCGGTGCCGCGGGTATTCTGCTCATGCACTACCTCGTGCGCCGCGTAGGAGCACAGAATGTCTTTGAACAGGATATTCTCATCTATATCATCGGCATGCTCTTCATGGCCCTGACCATCAATCAGGCCATGTTCCTCGTGGGCCTTATCATCGCCTGCGCCGCGCTGCCGGTGTTCTTTTACGAGAATTTCAACCGTCAGTTAAGCGTGGCCCGCCAGGGCATGAGCAAGGTTCTGAACCTGAGCGGCTGGGCCT
The DNA here is from genome assembly GCA_018713485.1 of Candidatus Avisuccinivibrio pullicola. Lineage (GTDB taxonomy): Bacteria > Pseudomonadota > Gammaproteobacteria > Enterobacterales > Succinivibrionaceae > Avisuccinivibrio_A > Avisuccinivibrio_A pullicola. The sequence goes on along the minus strand of DVOQ01000070.1, from coordinate 7,557 downwards.
TAGGTCCCATCGTGGTCTTTATCGCCCTCGCCCTCTTCTCCTCCTACGGGCTTATCGTCTCGCGTATCATTTTCGCCCACTTCATCGTCATCGGTTTCTGGGTGTGGATCCAGCGTCTCAACACCCATGAGAACTATGCCGACGCCCCGGCGGTGCTCCTTGATGAATTTTCATCGCTTGCCCGCCATCAGGGCAGGAAAGAGAGCGCCAAGACCGTGGAAAGCTCTGAGGGTGAGTCCTCTCAGGGGGAGGAGAATATCCCTCCGTCCCCGCAGGAGAAGGTATAAATCATGCGTAAACTGCTTTTAGCCTTACCGGTGCTTGCCGCCCTGAGCCTTCCGCAGACTGTGCTCGCTGAGGAACTCTTTACCCGCGTGACCTTTTACGGGATCCGTTATGAGATGATCATCTTCGCGCTGATGCTCGTGGGGATCGCCGTCTTCTACAATTCCACCCGTCAGGTCGCCCTGTTAGGCCTCGTCGCCCTGTGCTTTTTCAAGTACGAGTTCACCGACGGCTTCTCGGTGGTAACTAAGCTCTTCGGCTACGCCGGCGAGAACGGGGAATGGGTGAAAGGATCGTGGAATACCTACTTCAATCTCATCCTGATGCTGCCGGGCTTTGCCATCCTCGCCGATATTTTCGAGCACTCGCGCTTTCCGGCCCTGCTGCCTAAATATCTGCCCTCGGACATGCGCGCCGGCATGCTCCTGCTCTTCTTCGTCTTTATCCTGAGCTCCTTCCTCGATAACATCGCCGCGGCGCTCATCGGCTGCTCGCTGGCCGCCGCGGTGTTCGGAGGCAAGGTGCATATCGGCTACGCCGCGGCCATCTGTGCCGCCTCTAACGCCGGCGGTGCCGGCTCGGTGGTGGGTGATACCACGACCACCCTCATCTGGATTTACGGCAAGGATCCGCTCGTCATCGCCCAGGCCTTCCTGCCTGCGGCCGTGGCGACGGTCATCGTGGCCTTCTTCGCCGCCCGTGCCCAGCAGCGCTACGCGCCGGCCCTGCCTACGGCCGCGGACGATATACGCGTGGACAAGAAAGCGCTCGCCTCCGTCTTTCTCATCCTCATCTGCGCCATTCTCTTTAACTACTTCCTCGAGATGCCGGGCGTGGGGATTTGGCTCGCCATCCTCGTGAGCTTCTTCTTTACGAAGGTGAGGATCGGCGTGGTGAAGACTGCCTACGACAGCACCGTCTTCCTCGTGGCCCTCGTCTTCTGCGCCGAGTTAGTGCCCATTGAGTCAGTGCCGGATGCCTCCATCCTCTCCACCCTCGTCATCGGCTTCGTTTCGGCGGTGTTCAACAACATCCCCCTGACGCAGCTGTGCCTTATCAAGGGCGGATACGACTGGCCGCTCATTTCCTACGCGGTGGGCTTTGGCGGTTCCATGATCTGGTTCGGCTCCTCGGCAGGTGTCGCAGTGTGCGGCGTCTTCACCAAGGCCCGAAGCTTCATGAACTGGCTGCGTTACGGATGGTATATCCCCTTTGCCTTCGTGGTGGGCTTTGCGGTTTACCTCCTTGTCTTAGGCTGGGATCCCGTCAAGGGCAATCCTCCCGATCAGATCCCCGAGCCCGTGCCCTTCTCGCAGAGTATCGGCAACGCGCCTTTAAGCCATAACTAAACCTAATTAAAACCATCAGGGCCCCGCGGGGCCCTGATCTTTCAGGAAAATACTGAGCTAATCCTTACGCAGCTCCCGCAGGAAGGAGATTTCCTCCCCCGCGGGCACGGCGCGTACCTCCGTTACCGTGGAGGTCAGACACTCCCCGTCAACCAGGGTCACGAGGGTATCGTTAACCTGAGCCTCTCCCTTCTTTAAGGATCTCCCCTCCCTGAAGGTAACGCTGTAGCCGCGCCTGAGGATCTGGAGCGGGTTGAGGGCAATCAGCTTACCGACGAGGGTCTCGGCCCTGCCCTCAAGGCGCGTGAGACGCTCCTTTAAGGGGACGGAACGCAGGCGCACCTCCAGAAGATGGCTTTGCCCGCTCTGTTTCTGGATCTGCAGGGTTAGGGCCCTTACAAGACGCATTTCAAGATTAAGACGCAGGCTTTCGGCACGGGCTATCTGACCTTCAGGGGAGAGCGCTTTCACGCTCTCACTGAGAAAGGAGAGACGGCGCTCCCTTAGGCTTAGGACGTTGCTAAGGCCTTCGTGCAGGGCGGTACGCAACAGACCTAACCGCTCTTCAAGCCTGACCGTATACAGGCGCGGATCGCACTTTAAGAGCCGTGCGTCATATTCCTGTAAGCACGCTTTCTTTTCTTCAATTAAACCTGTCACCGCGCGCTGCAGCGCAAATTCCCTTTCGCTGAGAGAGGAGCTAAGGGAGCTCAGATACAGGCGCGGATCGCGCCGGCTTAAGCGTAAGGTAAGGCTGTCAAGCTCCACACCCCGCAGGTTAAGCTGTCCTGCGACCCTGTCGGTAAGAACCCTTTCCAGCTCCTCAAAGAGGGCATAGATCTCGGTAAGCGTGGGGGTGGAGATGAGTTCGGCTGCCGCCGTGGGCGTGGCGGCGCGCACGTCGGCTGCGTAATCGGTAAGCGCCACGTCAGGCTCATGGCCGATGGCCGAGATGATGGGCACGGGGGAGGCTGCAACCTTGCGCACCACGCTCTCTTCAAAAAAGGGCAGTAAATCTTCGAGGGAACCGCCACCGCGGGCCAGCACGATGACATCGATGCCCTCTGCCGCATACGCCCTGTCGAGGGCCGCCACGATGGCGGCTGGGGCCTGCGCGCCCTGCACTAAGGTCTCAAAGAGCACGCTTTCAATGAGGGGATTGCGCCGCCACAGCGTGCGCCTTATGTCATGGAGCACCGCCCCCTCCCGTGAGGTGACAAGGCCCACGCGGCGGATAAAGCGCGGCAGGGGACGCTTTTCCCCTGAAAAGAGCCCCTCTTCTTCAAGCTTACGGCGCAGACGCTCAATCTGCGCCATGAGAGAGCCCGCGCCGCTTAGATACATATGCTTAGCCAGGAGCTTAAAAGAGCCGTTTTTCGCGTACAGCGAGCTCTCGCCCACGAGTATGACCTCCATGCCCACCTCGGGCGTGAAGGGCACTTCCTTTAAGGCAAAGGCGAACATGAGACAGTCCACCGTGCCGCCTTCATCCTTGACCTTAAAATAGAGATGGGAGTAACGCTTTATTTCCGAGATCTCTCCCACGACTACCGCCGTGCCGCAGCGTTTTAAGACGTTATTGGTGATCTCCAGATAACGGCTTACGGAAAGGGCCTGACGGCGCACGCCCTCGGGAGCGGTCCCGGCGCAAAGCGCGAAGGAAGAGCGCGCCGCTACCGGCTGCGGGGAGTTTTCTCCTAAAAGCGGCTCACAGAGCTCCCCTTCCCTCATTGAGGTTTTCGAGATCATTACTGCTTCCTCCCGCCCGCCGTGGCCGGAGGGGGCATCAGGAGGACGCTCTCGGTCTCGAGATCTCCCTCCACGGAAATCTTAAGTTTCTCAAACCAGCGCCGTCTTTCCTCATAGCCCATCAGGAAATAATGGGTTAAAAAGAGCGAGCTGAAGGCAAGCGGCAGATGCCTTAAAAGCTTTTCGGCGTCCTTCAGGGTGGGATTTTCAGGCAACAGCTTCAGGTAGCTTAAGACAGGGGCGTCCACCATGAGCATTTCCTTAAAGGGATGTAAGGAGATGGGATAAGGGAAGGACGGATCGTCCTCCTTAAGCCCCTCAAGTACCGGCTCCTTGCGGGAGAGCACCCTGCCGTAAGCCTGAAGATCGCTCCCTTCCGCGAGCTTGAGCAGATAACGGGCGTTATCCTGATTTACAGGGAGGGTTGTGGCTAGATACTCGCGCCATTTGCCAAGCTTAAGCTCCACCACGGACTTCACGCCTTCAGGATAAATCTCAGAGGCGCGCGGCACGTGACAGAGGGCGAGCATGGTCAGCGTCACGTCCCTGCCGTAGACGCGGCAGGCGTTATGATAGGGCAGGAAAGATTCCCAGCGATCGATAACCGCGCTTAAACGGGTCCGGTTTTCCGTGCTTTTAAGGGACTGCACGTAGAGAAGATCCGCCCCCGTCATGAGGGCGCGGCGTACATATTCCTCCCCGTCCACGACAAAGCCGCCGATAATGAGCCTGCCGGCAAAACCCGAACTCATTAAAAAGGCGTAGGCGTTAAAGTCCTCCTCAGAGGGAGGCTCAATATCAAATAACAGCTGCTCGGCTCCCTGAAAGTAACGCGCCTGATCGGCCTCATCCTCCGTGGGCATGCGCTCGGAGAGGAGTTTTACGCAGGCACAGAAATGCATCCTTAAAAAGCGCATCAGCCCGTCGGGGCCTGCCAGCGTGAGCGCCGTTTTGACCATCTGCGGCGTGATGGCATGGCGCGGGGAAGGAAAATCAGGCACGAGGACCTTAAGCGGCGCGGCCGCAAAATTCATAAACAGCGAGGCGCTTAAACAGTCGCGCGCCCCGTTGAGGATGGCTAAAGCCGTCCCGTAGAGGAGAGGATAGAGCGCCACGGTACGGTTAAGGTGCGTGTAGCCGAAGGGCTCATCGTGACAGGCCGCGTAGCGCACCGAGGTCATGACGTCTAGAAAGCCGCCCTCCCCGTAGTGGCGGTAGGCCTCGCTGTAGGCTTTTAGATAGTTCTCACAGGCCTTAGGTGAGAGGGAACTTTCCTTAAGTTCCTCGGCAAGCGCTGCCACCTCGGAATACGGCTCCTTAAAAAAGGCGCGCAGACGGTGCTCAGACTCCGGAGCTCCCGAGACGGCTTTACGGCCCTTCTTACCTGGCAGCGGGCCCGTGGCCTCGGGCGGCACGTCAAAATGCGCAAGGCGTTCCTCAGCGCTATCCGGGAGCTGAAAATCAGGTTCCCCCGCAGCCTCGCGCGCCGCCTGCGTAAGCTCGTGTTCCGCCTCCCCGGTGTGGGTTCCGGTTACGCCGGCGCTTAAAGACACGCTGTCATCGACTTCACTGTAATTTAAGGTAATGCTCATAAACCTTTCCCTCGCTCACTCATTGTAAAAGCCCCAACGCGGCGCGTAAAGCCGCCCCCTTACACAGATTTTTTCACGTCCCCTCTTGACCGTGGGGTTACACCACACTTTAGGTTATCCAGCGCTTTCCAGGTATCCCCTACGGGATCTTAAGTTTTCGGAGAATTACCATGCAGCGCAGTGAGTGGGTGAGATTTTTCGCCCTGCTTTACTTTTATACCGCCATTGGCCTTGGCTACGGTCAGATCATGGCCCGTATGCCCGAGCTTACCGCCGCAGCCCATGCTCACGAGGCTGACGTGGGCTTAGCTCTCTTTTGTATGGGTTTAGGTTCCATCGCGGGCTTTGCCATCGCCCCGCGCGTACAGAACCGCTTTCCTTCGGCAACCGTGCTGACATGGAGCATGGTGATTTTCATGCTGCTTCTGCCCGTGACGCCGCTGGCCTTCAGTCCGCAGATCCTGTGCATCATGTTCGCGCTCTTCGGGGCCTGCTTTGCCTTATGCGAGGTCAGCGTCAACCTGCAGGGCGTGGCTCTTGAGCATCTGCTCAAGCGCTCGGCGCTCTCGCGCCTGCAGGCAGGCTACAGTCTCGGGGGCCTTGGCGGTTCCGTCATCGGGGCACTGCTCGTGAAATTCAGCGTACCTCTGTTTGATTCCCTCGCGGTGACCTGCCTCATTCTGATCGTGTTCATTCTGCTCCTCAGGCGCTTTTTACTGCCAGAGGAAGGCGGGAAAGTGAAATTCGTAGGTCCCGCTCCGCGTCCGCCGGCCCTGCCCTTTAAGGTATGGTGGGCAGGTATCATCATTGCTCTCATCTTCGGCGTGGAGGGCACCTGCGCCGAATGGAGCGCCCTCTACCTAACTCAGGTCAAGGAAGCCCTGCCCGCGCAGGCCGCGCTCGCCTTTGGCACCTTTGCCCTAAGCGTCACGCTGGTGCGCTTCATGGGCGATGCTCTAAAAGACCGTTTCGACCCCTCGCGTCTGGTGCTCTGCAGCATCGTGACCGCCGCCCTGGGGCAGCTTATCGTGCTCCTAAGTCCCTATACCCTCTCATGTCTGGTGGGCTACGCTCTCACGGGCGCAGGCATTGGTCCCCTGATGCCCACCATCATAAGCGCTCTTTCCCACGGAGAGATCCTCTATATCAAGCGTGCCGTATCGAGAATGATCGCCTTAGGCTACGCGGGGCTGCTGGTGCTGCTACCGCTGGTGGGCTTTATCTCTGCGCACGTGGGTTTAAGCCGCGGCCTGTGGATCTCGCTTATCTTCCTCACCATTATCCTAAGCACGGTGTGGATGGTAAGAGATCCCGTGTCCGGAAAGATGGAATAAGCCCGCCATGCCGCTCTAGGTGATGCTTTTTAAGGACTTAAGCGGAGAGCTTAAGGCCTGTCTTTCACTTAAGGGCCTTACGTAATGAAACAGAAAACGCTCCGTGCCGCGGGTTAAGGCATAGGAAGCCATGTCGAAGACCAGGATCGTCCCATCCCCGTCAAGACCGAGTTCAGTGTAGCTTGTCTCAAGTTCGCGGAGCGTCTCTGTCTGTTCTTCCCACGTGCCCAGTCTGGCATACAGAAGCACTTTCCCTGAAGGCACTGTGCGAACCCGGTTCTGTAGAGTCTCCGCTCCTGCCGGGGCGAAGAGCTTTCCGCGGATCTGTGACAGTCCTGCGGCGGTGAACACGAAACCTAAAGGCGGGGGCGGGAAAAACTCGCGGCGTGTCAGCTCTTCAAGGCAGCGGGCACTGTGCAGCGCCATGGCGCGGCGCGTCTCCAATCCGCACTCTTCCTCAGTCAGGAGCTCATAGTGAAACTCCGGCTCCTCGCTTAGAAGGAGCTCATTCAAAGGCACCTCCAGACCGCGTCTTGCCACTGCCTCGAGGGATTTCAGGAGCTCCTTCTGCCGGTTAAGCTTTTTAAGCCGCTTTTCCACATCCGCAAGATGCCGTTTAAAGAAAGCGGACATCTCAAAGGCAGGAGCCTGATCCTTTAAGCCGGTCTTCCCCGATAAAGGCTGGAGCAGCGCTGAGATCTCCTTTAATGACGCCCCCGTATCCTTAAAGGAACAGATGAGATCGAAAATCAGGTACTGCTGCACGTCATAGTAACGGTAGTCATTCGCCCCCACGTAACAGGGCTTTAGCAGCCCCAGTTCCGCGTAATGGTAAAGCGTTTCCTTAGTGGTATGGCACAGTCTGGCAAACTGCCCCGTGCTTAACAGTCCCTGCCGACGCATTCTTACTCCTCAAAATTGACGCCATGATTATCGCATGGAAGAGACAGCTGCAGTTCAAAGTACTGTCACCGTCTGAAAAATCACCTTTAAACTCTACCGATCAAATTTCTGACAGCAAAAAAGCACGAAATTTTTTAATGGTATCAATAGCGCATATACATGCGCTTTTACAGGAGATCAGGCACTCTTTTTAAGTCACTTAAAGTAACTTTTGTGTAAAAAAGACGTTGACAGGGTAAAAACTTACTTTATAATGGGCACCACTTAACGACGGTGCGGGCATAGCTCAGTTGGTAGAGCATAACCTTGCCATGGTTAGGGTCGCGAGTTCGAACCTCGTTGCCC
>DVOQ01000069.1 GCA_018713485.1 Candidatus Avisuccinivibrio pullicola | reverse complement strand
AAGCTCAGGCTCAGGGGAGGCCTGCTCATTAAGGTGCCGCCTCAGTACACATCACAGAAGTGCTCCGTGTGCGGTCATGTAAGTGAAAACAACCGTAAATCACAGGCTCTCTTCGTCTGTGAGCGCTGCGGCCATAGCGCGAATGCGGATTTGAACGCCGCTGAAAACATCATAAGGGCAGGAACTGCCCGGATAGCCGGGGCTGCAGGCTCAGTAATGAGCTGTCACCCGGAACCTGCCGGAGAGCGGCCTGAAAACCGCTCAGCCGGAAGCCCCTGAGCTTCAGCTCATGGGAGGAGTTCACCCCCCATGACTCCCTGTAATGAGGGTATGGGCACCGGGAAGACGGGGGCAGAGCGCCCCTGAGGCAGAAAGAGTCCTGCAGGGAGAACTGCCCCTCTTTCTGCCCTGTTCCGTCCGGTGCTCCCTCCCTATCCGCTGCGGCGCTTCAGATAGCGCAGCGTCGTCATGATGGGGGCAAAGGCGATGGCTAAGGTACTGCTAAAGCCCGCGCGCCCTTCATTAAGGACAGGACCGCCTGCCGTGAAGAGCGAGGCCAGAAGCGGGGGGATGGCCCGCGCCAGGGAAAAGAAGAGCAGCACCTGAAAGAGCATGTACAGCATTTCAATAACATCGATCCCCTTCTGCTGTGCAAGCTTATTCACGATATGCTCATTCAGGACGTCAAGGCCCACGGTCACGATCACCACCACCGCCATAAGCTGCAGTGCAAGGGAAAACAGCATGCGCAGGTAATTGACGGCGATTTCCCGCGTATAGCGGAAGGCACCGAAGCCCAGTACGATGATACCCAGCGTGCACAGTACCTCGATACTCAGATAGAGGATGGCGTAATCGATAGTAACGAGGATAAGCGCGATATCGATGATAAGCACGAGCAGCGAGAGCAGGATATCACTGCCGATACCCAGTGCCGCTGTCTGATCACAGAGCCCGTTACTGAGCTTAAGGGTCATATTGAGCAGTTCCACGGGATCGTAACGCCGCTCGTAGCCTGCCAGCTGCATCATGGACTCCGCGATATCCTGACCTATCGTGGGACCGTGCTCGAGCAGGTACTCAAAAAGCCCGATGATAAGGAGCATGCGGACAAAGGCGCCGAAAAAATCGCGGATCCCCCCGTCGGTGAACATCAGCTCACAGCCCCGCATCAGGAGCGCAATAAAGCACAGGGCCCAGAACAGGCGCGACGCGGCAGAGGTGAAGGTTTCCTGCAGTGAAAAGATCCGGTCCCTGAAAGCATCAAAGAGCACGATGGTTTTATCATAGTTAAATCCATCCTCGGCAGCCTGAGCCGCATCCGCCATCAGTACGGACATCAGCAGGAGAATAAGGATGAGGAGCGTCAGCCTGAGAGCTGAACACCTAAGATACGGATACAGCATCTTACCTCCTTCTCTCAAGGTCAAAAGGAGCAAACTCAGGCACCTCCGCTTCCGTGTAAAAATGCCGCCGCGCCGTCTGCCTGGCTAAGGTGGCATTGCTCTTACTGGCCATGACATTGGCAAACAGCGCGTTAAGCTGCACCATCTGATTGTTGAGATCGATAAGCGATCCCGAGGCGACGGCCGTGATGCGCGAGAGCGTGTCGAGAGTATCGCCATGTCCCGCGGAGGAGGAGCCCTCATCCAGCATGCGCCTTATGACCGCCGCGTCTTCCTTTAACTTGCGCTGCATGTCGCGTGCGTTGACCACGGCGCGGTGCGCCTGGGCGATGGTCGCGCTGTCGATGTTCTTCAGGTACTCCGTGAAGTCGCAGTGCGAGCCGTTAAAACACTGCTGCCAGGCGTCAGCCTTTAAAAAAGCGGACAGATAACCATTGAGGGAACCAAACTCATTCCAGAGATCACCTGCGGCATTGACTAACACCAGCGAGCGCTCGTTAAGCTCATGCGGAAGCGTCCAGCTCTGCCGGTGCGGCATCAGGGAGTTGGTCTTATCAAGGGCAAAACGCTCCCCGTCCAGGGCTAAACTGTCGTTGAGCTTTTGCAGCTGATCGATCTGATGACCGTTATCCTCCAGCCACTGCTGCATGGACAGAATGCGCAGCATGAGATTTTCGGTAAGGTTGGTGGCGTCGATGACGGGCAGCCCCGCCGCGAAGGCGGGGGCCAGGGTCACTGACAGCGTAAGGCCTAAGGCCATAAAAAGACGTTTCACTGACATAGCGTTTTCCCCTCACTTAAAACACCTGCCCCCTGGCGTCAGGGTTCCTGCCGCTACAGCACTTAAGACCCGCGCGGTGCAGGGTAACGTCATAATCAATCACCGGGGGATCCCCGACACTTTCGAGGGTGAGCCAGACCTTCAGGCGTTCCCTGTAAAAACGTTTTTCCTTTAAGGCCAGGGCGTTAAGCTGCGCGGCCCTCTGGCGATGGCATTGACGGCTATTTTTCATACTTGCTCCTTTATCTGAAAACATCGCGGTACGGGCCCTTAAAACGCAGATCCTTAGCTACCACCACGTTAAAGCTGTAGCCCGGGTCTACGGTAAGGGTCGGTGAGATATTCATGTTGTTTTCGATGACGCGCGTTAAGGCCGTACCGAGGCTCATTCCGAGGGCCTCGGAGAAGGCAGAACCTACGTCATGGGAATCATCATTGCCCTCATCATCGTCCTGCGAGATGGTGACCGAGGCGCTGATCCCGCCAAGAAGCACCGCCTGCGTGATAAGACGGAAGAGATGATTGTCGACGTCGGCCTCAAAGCCCGAGAAACCGTCCTGCGAGGCTCCGGGCATAGCGCCTAAGGTCAGCGTGGCCCCGTCCGGGAAGATGACACGGTTAAAGGCCAGCATGAGACGCTCCTGGCCTAAGCGCGGCGAGGAGCCGTACTGACCGATGAGCCTTGCGCCCTTCGGGACCAGAAGATAATTGCCCGTGACGCTGTCATAGACATCCTCGACGACCTGCGCGGTGACAAGGCCCGGCAGATCGGAATTGATGCCGGTGACCAGCTGCGCGGGCAGCACCGCGCCCTGACGGATCATGAAGGGCGTGTCGGGCGCGACGGGGGAGTACGGGTGAGCAAAGTCATCCCCCTGAGATAAGGCGTCATAGGCCGTAAGGGTACGCGCGCCGCTTACCTCGCCAAAGGCTCCCGGGGAGGCATTGCCCACAGCGCCCTGCTGCAGACCGTTAAGGCTCTCCACTGCAGCGTAGAGGGATTTCTCCTGAGGCGAGAGGGCAGCAGATGACGCAGCAGGAGAATCCGTTTCCTTTGGGGACAGCTCTTTCAGGGCAGAAAGTTCCACGCGCGTTCCGGCGCTTAAGGCCTTGAAAAAGGCCCCTTCACGGCTGTCGCGCACCTTGACAAAATAAGGATCGGGCGCGGGAAGCTCTGTCTTCTCCGGCGCCTCAAGGCGGGTATAAGCCGTGTAGGCTTCCTCTTTCGCAGGCGCGGGGAGGGCTAACTCCACCACCTTCTCGGTCATGGCGGTTAAGGGATGTACCTCAGGGATTTCGGGTATCTCAAAGCTCTCCCCTTCCCGTTTTAAGCGCTCTATCTTGCTCTCCGCTCCCGTGAGGGCGCTTTCAGCGGCTTTCTCCTCAGAAGAGGAGGCACGCGCGGCCCGGCTGTTGACGGCAAACCAGGCCAGAGCCGTGAGCACGGCGGCAAAGAGCAGGATGAGCAGGGCCGGCATGCGCGTCAGCCTGCCGCGCCTTAAAGACTGCTTATTCTCGGCCATGGGCTTTATCCTCCACGGAAAGCAAGGAAAGGGGCGTCAGCGCCTTTGCGTCTGCAAGGTAGAGACGGTGCAGGGCAAGAGACGGGGTGACAGCGGAGAGCATGAGCTCCCCCTTTCCGAGGGACAGAGCCACGGGACTTACCGTCACGTAGCCTGCAGGACAGAGTTCCTCGTGAGTGCATAAGGCAGCGCCGGATTTACGCAGAGCCCCGTTTAAGGCCTGCTGCCAGAGAAGGGGCGCGGAGGGCGCCGCAGGCTCAGGCGTAACCTGCATCTTCCCTGATCCCGTAAGCCCCGGAGCTTTAGGGGCAGTCTGCGGCTGCACGTCACCTGGCTTTATGCAGTACACCGTGGAGGAGAGCGGATAATGGCGGTTTAAATAAGCGCTGAACTCCGTGGCCGCCTCTGCGTAAGCCCCGGGAGGTGCCTGAACGGGGGCAGGAGTGCTCTCAGGGAGAGTGAGCCTGCAGCCCCCTAAGGTCAGAAGGGAGAGCGTGATGAGCATGAGCTTTATGGTTTTCATGCCGCTTCCTCCTGTCTTTCGATGAGCACCTCGCGGGCTTCATCGCCCTCGGTGAGAATGAGCTTGGCTCTGTCAAAGAGGGAATCGACGACGATGCGCCGGCCCTGATAGCGGTAATTGGCAAGCGAGGTCTTATCCTTACCCAGAAGCGAGGTGTCATGGACGATCACCAGTACCGGCAGACGGCCTGAGGGAAGCTTATCGGGAAGTTCGACAAAGGTCTTGCGCCCGTCATTAAAGACACGTTTGGGCATCAGGGACGGATCCCCTGAAAGCGCATAGTCAAAACAGAGCGCATCGACGGTGACGGAGATCCCCTCTAAAGTGCGCTCGGCGGTGTACTGAGCCTTAAGGGAATTTAAATGCCGTAACTTGCTTAAGGCAGCGCCCGGATAGTTAAAACGCACCATGGGCATGAACTCCTTTAAGGTGGACTTCAGAGCGAGGTGATAGGAGCGGCGATCGGTGGTGATGATAAGCGAGGTCTTAAGTCCGGCGTCGAGAGGCTTGACGATGAGGTGCTGCACCGCGCTCTCCCCGTATCCCGAGACGGCGGCGTCCACGAACCAGCGGGCGCTGTCACCTAACTGCACGGCCGTGACGCTTTCACCGGGCTCCAGGGCTATGTCGGTAAGCTCCAGCACCGCGCAGACGATGTTAGGGCGCGAAGCGCCGTAGGTAAAGAGCACCTCACCCGGGCGGGCCACCACGCCCTGTACCGTACCCTGACGGCCCCTGCTCTTTTCAATGCCGCTGAGATCGCTTAAGGCCTTTTTATCCGCGGCGTTTAAATACATGGCGGTATTAAAGCCCGCATAGGCATCAAAGGCGCTGTCGGCTACGGCCTGACAGCTCACGGACAGGGACAGCGTGGCTAAAAGGAGACGGGCCATATCCCTAAAAGGCAGGCCGCTAGGTCTAATCGCCCCCGTGAAGGCGGGGCCCTTAACAGTTTTTCTCATGACAGTTCCTCCTTGGAAGAGACGATTTCTGAAACACTGAAATCGCTTACGTAAACGGACAGGGGATTTAACAGCAGCTTCTCGGCGCTGTCGGGAGCGGACGGGGCAATCCTGCAGGTAAGCATGGCGCGCATCCTGCGGCTATGCTCCGTGCCGCGGCGCGAGATCACGGACTCGGTGAAATCCACCTGATAGGTAGAACCCTGCTGCAAAATGACATTGCTCACCTCCACGGCGGTAGTACCGGCCTCCCCGTCAAAGGGATTGTGCTCACGGAAATAGCGGTCCAGCTGCCTTTCGGCGGGATCGCCGGCTAACACATGACTGTAAGCGTTTAAAATCGCCTGCTTCTGCACGTGGGGATCGGGACTTACCTGACGGACGTTGCGCACGAAGGTCGCCATTTCCGCTGCCACCACGTAGGAAGGCAGCTCCGTCATGGCCTTGACCTCACCGTGGCCTAAGATGACACCATGCGCGTCCACCGTAACCAGATAGGGGATGACGGTGGTACGCTCCACCTGATGGATATAGGCGGCGAGCGAGACAAAACCAAAGGCGCTGCCCATGAAGGCAAAAGCCACGGTCATGGCCCTGCCGCGCAGCACGTTAAGCGCGAGGTTAACGTGGGTAAGACCGTGCGCACGCCCTTTCCTCCCGTGGGAGGGACTTTCCCCGCGCCTTGCTGCCCCCTGCGGAGCGGATACCTTAAAGACAGCGCTCTGAGCCTTATCTGAAGCCTCAGAACTCCGGGACTGAACCTTCTCTTTACTTACGGGTTTTACGTTAAGAGTCTGCCCCTTAAGAGCGTGCGCCCCGTGACACACGGCTCTCAAACGGGAAAAGCCGTCCTTACGCTCCTCGGGAGGGAGCGGCGCGGTACTCTCCTTTTCGGGATGAAACTTTACCTTGCGTGTCATCATGCGGCCCTCCCGGCGTGCTCTGATACGCCGCATTCATTCTGGGTGGGATAAGGAGCCCTGCTAAGTGGCAGTAAATGGCGGGGCAGGGGAGCCTCTCCGCCTAATCTGAAGCCCAGATCGGGACCAAAGCGCTTAAAGCGCTCGTCAATGAGCGGCACCACGTGATCACCGGCAAGCGACAGGAGCGCCCTTTCCCCCTCGGTGAGAATGAGCTCAAAGAGCGCGCTGTGAGTCCCCTTCTTCATGAAGTACTGCCGCTTGGGTTCGGCGGTGGTGATCGTGGAAATATGCCGGCTGTTAAGGCCCATTTCCCTGTAGACCGGAGAGAGCACCTCGCCGCCTGCGTCATAATTGGGCAGAAAGATGCGCGTCTTGGCGCAGTCAAGGAAGGGCTCGAAAAGCCCCGAGGTGGCGATGTCCGTCAGGGACTGCGTCGCCATGACCACGGCCACGTTGTGCTTGCGCAGGGTCTTGAACCACTTTAAAAGCTCGCGCGCAAAGACCGGTTCCTCAAGCATCATCCACGCCTCGTCAATGACGATGAGCACGGGTTTGCCGTTAAGCGCGCTCTCAATCAGGTGAAAGACCTGCTTTAAGACCGGCAGCAGGAAGCGCCGGCTCTGCTCAAAGAGCGTCGAACACTCGAAGACGGTGAGGCGCTGCTTAAAGGAAGGATTTTCAAGACCGTCAAGGAGGGAGCCCGGGGTCACCTTCACGGTATAGGCCTCCACGGCCTGACGCAGCGTCTGAGAACTTAAAAGCAGGTGCAGATCAGAGAGCGAATGGGCATCTGCGGGGCGGGAGGCAAGAAGCTTCAGGGCCCTGGCGATTTCAAGACGCTCCTCGACCGTGACCTCGTGACCGGAAAGACGGGAGATGAGTTCCACATACTCCATGGCGTAATCCAGAGAGAGCGGCGTGTTAAGTTCACGCAAGGGGCAGAAAGAGGCACGGGCATTGTCAAAGCGCACGTGCTCTCCCATGGCGGCACGGGTCAGGGCGTAAAAGGACCAGCCCTTTTCAAAGACAAAGACGCGGGAGCCTGGGTAACGCAGATAATTGAGTATCAGAGCCCCGAGGAACACCGATTTGCCGGAACCGGGCGGCCCTGCCACAATGGTATTGCCCAGATCGCCTTCATGGAGATTGAGGTAGAAGACTCCCTTGCCGTGGGCGAGGCGGCACTGCATTAAAGGCGAGGCCCCGGGCCCAAGGCCCGCGTGCGGGGCGACTGCCTCTCCCTGCCACGGAGCGCTTAAAGGCAGGAGATCGGCGAGAATTTCCTGACTGACCATGGGACAGCGCACGTTCTCGGTGAGGTGCCCCGGGAGCGATCCTAAAAAGGCCTCGGTGGCGTTGACGCTTTCAATGCGCGCGCCAAAACCCAGATCCTCAATGCGGCGCACCAGTTCACGGCTTAATTCCTCCAGTTCCTCAAAACACTCAGAGCTTAAGATGACATTGGCGCAGTACGAGCCGAAAAGGAGCGAGCGATCGTCAAGGCGCGCCTTCTCATCGTCGATCTCGGCAACCTTCTCGACGGCGTTCTGATTGAGCCTGCCGTGACCTAAATTGAAGATCTGCGCCACAAAACCCCGCTCGCGCTGCTTCCAGAAGCGCCGGTGGCGCTCCATCAGAAACGCGGTCTTTAAATCGTCAAAAACGATAAAACGCGTGGAGAAACGGTACTCACAGGGCAGTGAGGCGAGCTGTCCCAGGATAAGGAACTTGGACGCCGAGGGCAGGCCCTCGATGGCGATGACGCTGTGATAGCGTTCTCCTACCTTAACCGTGAAGGCGGGAGTCAGATCCTGCGTGGCGATAATGGCATCGAGATAGGCCGGCACCGCCGGCATCACCAGCGGGGCGTTAATCCCCGTGTAGGCGCGGTGAATAAAGGAAACCGCCTCGTGCAGGCAGCGCCCTTCCCCGTCCGTGACAAAACCCAGGGGGCGCAGGCGCAGCGTAAGGGAGAGCGTATCGGTCACGTTCTGACAGGCGTCCTTAAAGGAGTCAATCAAAGCCCGCGTGGCTTTGAGCGCGTCGCTCTTTTCAGGGGCGCTCCCGGGGCCTTCGGTCATGATCCCCGTTAAGGCGCGTACCGCCTTTTTATCGCCAAGGCGCGTTAGGGTCAGGTAAAAGCGCGTGCTGTAGCTCTGCGGGTTTAAACGCAGGGAGCGGGCCTTCTCCCTGTCAAAGAGATACACGGGACCGTCCTCTTCATGGGATACGGGCCGGTAATCGGTGGAGGCCTCCCGCAGTGCGTCAACATGCACGGCAAAACCGTCGCCAAGCTTCATGAGGGCGCGGTTGACCATGGTGCGCACATAATCAAGCCGCTCGTCGCTTTCGCCTGAGAGATCGCAGGGGCAGAGCTCATAGATCTGCATCAGGGCACCGCTTTTAAGGGCGATGACGTGCTCATCGACGAGGCTGGCGTAATCTAAAAGATTGGAGGCAGCCGCGCTCACCACGGCCCTGCGTTCCTTCTGATAGAAGAAAAAGAGGATCCCCGTGGACGTCAGGGCGCAAAGCAGCGCAAGGGTCAGAAGTAACTGTTCGGTCATAAAGACTCCTTAAGTGTATTTGCGGAAGGTGGGCGAGAGTACCGTCGCTGCCGCGCGGTAAAAGCGCCGGTAGCGTAGCTGCCTTAAGTACACGTGCCTTAAGAGCAGATCGTGACGGGCCATGAGGCGCAGAAGCCAGATCCCGGTGAGGAAGGTGATAAGAGCCATCCCCGCCACATAGGGATCGGCTGAGGCCATACTCAGTCCGACGCAGAAAAAGGCCAGCGTCATGGCCAGTTCCCGGTCACAGCCTAAAAAAGTCTGCGGACGCAGCAGCGCCTGGCAGACGTGATGAGTCGCGCTCATGTTTCCTCCCTACGCCACGCGCTCGGTGACGGGGCGTAAGAGTGCGTTCAGCTCGCGGCTCTCAAGGGACATATTGCGCAGTACCCGGCGCGAGAAATCCTCAAGGGAATGCACGTCGCTGACCGAGCGGCCTAAAAGCTGCAGGTACTCCTCATCCCTGTTCTCTTCAGAAGGAGTATTGCCGCCTGCGGGGGCGGGGGCGGGTGAGAGTTCCTCCTCAGACATCAGGGCATAGCCCTCAGAGAGAGGATCGGCGCTCACTGCGGGGGTCTCTGCGATGGGCACGGTCCCAATCGACGCGCCGTTAAAGAAGCGGCTCATGAGGGCATTGGCGCCGATGAGCAGGGTCATGACCAGCACGAGGAAGATGATGGACTGCATGAAGCGGCTGATCTCCCCTCCCGAGAGAATGAGGGTCGCGCCGCAGGTGACGATACCGATCATTGCCACCGAGAAGGCCACGGGACCGGTCAGGGACTGCTGCAGGGTGCGCAGCCAGCTCTCATAGGGCAGAACGCCGGTCTGCGTCTCGGCCGCAAGCGCCGTATCCAGGGTCAGGGCGACAAGAACCAAAGCGGTCAGAGCCGCGGTTTTAAAATAAGCTGTACGCATGTTCAATACCTCTTTAAAAACGCACACAAACTGAAAAAACAGACAGAAAGCGCTATAGAACCTCCTTATCCCGCAACAGGAGGGCGGGATCCTGTGCTCTCAGAGGATAGTCGATAAGAAACTGTCCGTCCGCATAGCCCTTCACGGCGGCCACCGCTGCGACATGCCTTTGAGGATGACGGGTTAACAGCACGATGAGATCAAGAGCCTCGGCCAGGGTGTCCTCGATATAGCGGGGAGCGGCCGGATGGCGGGAGATGAGCAGCACCAGACGTTTTAAGGCCTGTCCGACACTGCCGGCGTGCACCGTGGTAAGCCCGCCGCTATGCCCCGTGGAGAGCGCGTCCACGAGATCGAGGGCCTCGGCCCCACGCACCTCGCCGACCACGATGCGATCGGGTCTTAAGCGTAGCGCCGAGCGCAGCAGCAAGGCGAGATCGGCCTCGGCGGTGGTGTAGAGATAGAGACGGTTCTCAAGCGCCACATGCAGCTCGGGAGTATCCTCAAGGGTAAGTATCCGCTCCGTGGGAGAGAGCTCCTTAAGCTCGTTTAAGAGGGCATTGACGAGCGTGGTCTTTCCGCAGCCCGTGCCGCCGGCAATCACGATAGAGCGGCGCTTAAGCAGTGCGGCACGCAGAAAGTCCGCGCAGGCGGCGCTTAACATGCCCGTCTCCACCAGCGCGCTTAAGGACAGGATTAAGGCATTGTGCTTGCGGATGGCAAAGGAAGGAGCGCTGACGAGGGGCGGCAGCAGCCCCTCAAAGCGGGCCCCGCTTACGGGCATCTGCCCTGAAAAAACCGGCGCGGCGGGTTTCAGTTCCCGGCCGCTTAAGGAAGCCAGCGTGCGCACCAGCGCCGCGGCTGCCCCCGCGTCCATGCTGCCTGCCGGACGTAACTGCCCGCCGCGCTCCTCGACAAAGAGCGAGCCGTCACAGTTGAGCAGGATCTCGTCGATAGCGGGATCGCTAAGGGCCTTAAGTACCGTGGGACCTAAGGCATCCTGCAGGCGGGATAAAGCGCGCTCGCGGTAGGGATCATCCCTTACAGCGGCTAAACTACTCTCCATAGAGCCTCCTTCATGTGCTTAAGTCCTATCCTAAAAGACCTAAACGCACCATGATGAAACCTCAGGGGCAGAACGGGCTTAGCCAGGTTTTAAAGCGCTAACTTATTGATTAATTTCCATAAAAAAAGCTCATGATCAAAAAAGTTCTCTTTGACCATAAAAAATACCGCAAATTCCTAAACAAAATTTAAATAAATGTATGTTAACTGAATAGACAGAGCCTTAAAACTGGCTTTAGCGGCAGGAACAAGACGCAGCAGCGCGCGGCGTTAGCTATTAAACGCCTGACGGAGAGGTCGGGATTGCGGTTACGCCTTACCAGCACCCGTCCCGCCTGACGCGGGAACGGGACATGGCGCGGTCCTAATAGGGCTTGCGGTTAATTAACGAGGCGGAGAGGGTATGGGCGTCAATGGTATCGAGATCACCGCCCACCGGCACGCCGGAGGCGATCCGGGTGACACGCACCCCCGCTTTCCTCGCCATGGCCGCGATATAGGAAGCGGTGGCCTCGCCTTCCACTGTGGGATTGGTGGCGAGAATGACTTCCTCTAATTCCCCGGACTTAAGGCGCTTTTCGATGAGATCAAAGCCCAGCTCCTCCGGACCGATACCGTCAATGGGCGAGAGATGGCCGTGCAGGATGAAGTACAGGCCGCGGTAATCGCCGGTGCTCTCGATGGTCTGTACCTGAACGGGACTTTCCACGATACAGAGCTGACGGCTGTCCTGACGCTTTACGTTCGCGCAGATGGGACACACCGCGCCCTGGTCGCTGTAATCCCGGCACAGGGGACACTCGCGTATCTGCTCCATAGCCTCCTTAAGGCAGGAAGCCAGGTTTAAGGCTTCCTTGCGCCTATGATCAAGGAGGTAATAGGCAATACGCGTCGCCGAGCGCGGACCTACGCCCGGCTGTACCTCAAGGGCGCGGATAAGGCGCGTTAACAGCTGTGATGATGCCATCTTAGAAAGGCAGCTTGACCCCGGGCGGTAAGTGCAGCCCCTTGGTCAGCTCGCTCATCTTCTCGCGGGACATCTCGTCCACGCGGCGCTGGGCGTCATTGAAGGCGGCGGCGATGAGATCCTCGACCATCTCCTTATCATCGTTATAGATGGAGTCGTCGATGGTGACGCGGCGTACTTCGTGACCGCCCGTGACCACGACCTTGACGAGGCCCGCGCCGGCCTCGCCGGTCACCTCGGTCCTGTCGATCTCCTCGCGCAGGGCTTCCATGCGCTCCTGCATCTTCTGCGCCTGCTTCATCATATTGTTCATATTGAACATGGAAAACTCTCCTTCAGGTGAAAACGCGTCAATTGTAGCAGAAAGCGCCTAAACCGCGATGTTCATCATGCGCTCGCGCACGTCGCGGTTGGGCGGGGCTCCGAAAAAGGATTTGTAATCGCGCGAAAACTGCGAGGTCGATTCGTAGCCCACGCGGAAAGCCGCCGAGGAGACGCTGGTGCCCTCGAGCATCAGCCGCTGCGCCTCGTAAAGCCGTAACTGCTTCTGAAACTGCACCGGCGTCATGCCCATGACCTTTTTAAAATGGCGGTAGAAGGTCGAGGGGGCCATGTTGACCTCCGCGGCCACCTCATTGATGAAGAGATTGGTGCTCACGTGGTTCTTTAAATAGGAAATGGCCTTAAAGATGCGGTTGGAAGCCGCACCGAGGGCGTGATAGTTTTTAAGCACGGGACCTGCCTTGCTCACGAGCAGGTGATAGTGCAGCTCCTCAATGATGAGCGGGGCTAAAACCTCGGCCTTGCGCGGATCGTCGATGAGCTCAAAGAGACGGTAAAAGGCGCGGTACAGATCAAGCGAGGCCTCCATGACCGTCGCTCCCTCATCCATGACCGTGGAGCTTAAGTCCGCCGTGAGCGAGGGGTGATCGACAATGAGGCGCGTAAAGAGTTCGGGCTTTAATTCCAGTAACAGATAAATACAGGGATCGACATGCGAGGCGTACATGACGTGAAAGGACGAGGGCATGTCAATGCCCGCGACGAGGCAGTCGCCGGCCCCGTAGCGGTACACGCGCGTGCCCAGGGTCGTGACCTTGTTGCCCGCGATAAGCAGCGAGCAGCAGGGTTTGCCCATACAGCGTCCCTGACAGGACAGCTTCCCCTCGTGACGGCCGATACTGAAGCCAGGCACTCCCGTCTCCAGGGAGCCGGCCTTAGGCAGTCTGTTAATGACGAGCTCTTTAAGTCGGGCGTTAAGCTCCGCAACGTTCTCCTGCATCTTTTCCCTCCACAGATCTTCCTACCAGCCAGGGCGCAGTGGCATCTTGCGCACCGGGGGCGGGCAGTGACGGTCAATTTCCATTACATCCTCTTCATCCAGTGTCACGTCAAGCGCCGTCAGGCAGTCCTTAACGTGCGCCACGCTGCCCATTTTGGGGATGGCGATCACGCGCCCTGAGCGCATGACAAAGGCAGTAAGGAGCGCGGCCACCGACACGCCCTTGCGCTCTGCAAGACCTGTAAGCCAGGGCTCAGGACGTCTTAAGAGGCGGCCCTCGCCTAAAGGCGAGTAGGCAAGGATGGCCTTACCGTTCTGCGCCCAGGGCAGATAGTCATACTCCATGTCCCGCACGTAAAGGTTATAGAGAATTTCCGAGGCGGCGCATTCCTCCGCACCCTCCTGTGAAAGCAGCTCGGGCAGATCGACGTTGGACAGACCCCAGTTGCGGATAAGCCCTGCGCGCCTTAAATCGCGAAGCGCCCGTACCGTCTCGCTTAAAGGATACGGACCTTTCCAGTGCAGGAGGTAGAGATCAAGACAGTCGGTCTGAAGGCGTCTTAAACTCAGCTCCAGGGCCCTGCGCGTTCCCGTGTAGGAGGCCTCGGAGGGCAGCACCTTGCCCACCAGAAAGACCCTGTCGCGTACCGGTTTCAGGACCTCGCCTATGAAATCCTCATTGTGATAATAGGTGGCGCAGTCAATGACCTCAAGGCCCGCGTCCACTGCAAAGCG
This sequence comes from Candidatus Avisuccinivibrio pullicola, assembly GCA_018713485.1. Classification (GTDB taxonomy): domain Bacteria; phylum Pseudomonadota; class Gammaproteobacteria; order Enterobacterales; family Succinivibrionaceae; genus Avisuccinivibrio_A; species Avisuccinivibrio_A pullicola. Next base: position 13,312 of record DVOQ01000069.1, on the reverse strand, counting down.
CAAGGCATCCGCGCTCGCAGCGCTTTTATCAAGGGCATAAGTCCCCACTCCGAGAGCGGGAAGAGATCGTTCCCCTAACGTGACTTTAAGCATCGCATTCCCTCACCTAAGGCAGGGGCTTCCGCCCCTGCTTGACACTGTCAGTAATTAAAGACTGCGTCTTAAGATCTCCAGCACATCGTTCTTGTCAAGAGGACGGATGGCTTGGGAGAAGTCCCAGTGAGCGATGGCACTGTCGGCCATGGCCTCAAAGTGCTCCTCGGAGGTAATGCCCACTTCCCTTAAGGTACGCGGTAAATTCAGAGAGGCGAAGAAGCGCTCTAAAGCCTGAATGCCCTTTTCGGCCATAGCGTAGAGATCGGCCTCAAAGGGAACGTCAAACACGCGGCAGGCTAGAGTGGCAAAACGGCCCACGGTCCTGTCATTGAGGCTGTAGCGCATGAAGACGGGAGTCAGGATGGCAAGGCCCTCACCGTGGGTGATGTCATAGAAGGCCGAAAGCTCGTGCTCAATGCCGTGGCACACCCATGCCTGGAAGGAATTGCCGGTTCCGCAGATACCGTTGCAGGCCAGGGAGCTGGCCCACATTAAGGAGGCGCGGGCCTCGTAATCATCGCCCTTGTCATAGGCCTTTTTGCCGTTGCCCAGAACCGTGCGTAAAATGGCCTCGCATAAGCCGTCGGCGACTAAGTTGGAGTCGGTCACGCAGTACTGCTCGAAAATATGCGACATCATATCCGCGCAGCCGGCCGCGGTCTGCTTTTTAGACACCGAGAAGGTGTAGGTGGGATCGCAGATGGAGACCTTCGGATAGGTAAGCGGGCACATGAAGGGCAGCTTCTGCTGCGTCTCTAAATTGGAGATCACCGCGGCGGCGTCATACTCACTGCCAGTGGCGGCAAGAGTGAGCACGGTGACCAGGGGCAGGGCCTTTGTGGCTTTGGCGTTATCAAGGACTAAGTCCCAGGCGGGACCGTCATAGTAGCGGGCCGCGCAGATTAACTTGGAGCAGTCAAGCACCGAACCGCCGCCCACGGCTAACACCACGTCAATGTCATGCTCTTTGCACAGGGCCGCGCCCTTGTCGGCGGAGGTCACGCGCGGATTGGGCTCCACGCCGGGGCACTCATAGATCTCAAAGTCCTTTAAGAGGGACTGCACACGGTCGTAAATTCCCATCTTTTTGATGGAACCGCCACCGTAAACTAAGAGCACCTTCTTGCCGAAAGCCCCTAATACCTCCGGCAGACGCTCAATCTTGTCCTTACCAAAGAGGATCTGAGTGGGAGTACCGTAATCAAAATCATACACGCGGTAGGCCATGTCTTTCTCCTTTATTAAGACCTGCAAAACTGTATGCCCTAAGTCTAAACTGTCTTACTGTCTGCAGGTAGCCTCTCCCTGCCGGTTTTATGCTCTTTTTCGTCACCATAAGCGATAAAGGCCTTGCTTTACGGTCTTTTTATGTCCTTTTTAAGCAAAGATGATTTTTTCATATGCGTAGGCATAGCTTTTGCGTATGTCCTGCGAACCTTTACAATACGTTTATGGATACGCAAGGAGACAGCGATGCAGGATCTGGGCATTATCGAAGGCTTTTACGGGCGCATGTTTTCAGAAAAAGGGCGCCTTGCTCTCATGGACTTTGCCGCAGAGGAAGGCTACCGTTCCTATATTTACGCCCCTAAGGGTATCGGGCGCTTGAGGACGCGCTTTAAGGAGGGACTTAACGCAGAGGAACGGGCGCTGTTACAGCGCACCTCGCAGCACGCCCGTAAGTGCGGTCTTAACTTTGGTATCGGGATCTCCCCCGTGAATCTCACCTTAAGCTACACGGAGGATAAAACGCGTTTTGAAGAGCTCTGTCTTGACTATGTGGAGAGCTTTAAGCTTGCCACCCTCGCGGTGCTCTTTGATGACGTGAAGCTGCAAAGTGAGGACGTGGGACTTAAGCAGGCTCAGATCATGAACTCCCTCAGCGCAAGGCTCCATCCCTCATCTGCCGCGCGCAGGGTAAGGCTTATCTTCTGTCCTGCCTACTATTCCTTTGATCCCATTTTAGATAAGCTCTTTGGGAAACGTCCTGCACGCTATTACGCCGAACTTAAGGATAACCTTGCGCCGGACATTGAAATCTACTGGACGGGGATACGCGTATTAAGTGAGGATCATACGCCTTCTGATCTTAAGAGGATCCACGCCCTCTTAGGCCGTCCCGTAAGACTGTGGGATAACTATCCCGTCAATGACGGCAAAAGAATTTCCGAGTACCTGAACCTGAAGCCTTTTAAGGGAAGACGGCATTTAGAAGGACTCATCACGGGCCATGACGTCAATCCCATGAATGAGCTGACCTTAAACCGTCTGCCCTTAGTCACCCTGCCCCTCATCTACGCAGGGGCGGAGGAGAGAGTCCTCACAAGGCGCTGGGTGGAGGAGGCTCACGCGCTCTTCGGCACTGCCGCCCCCTTTATCCTTGACCATCTCAGCACTCTTACGCAAAAAGGGCTAAGTCACATCCCTGAGGATGAAAAAGAGGCTTTCCTGAAGGTACTCAGAGAGGCCTTACAGGCCACGTCTGAGAGCGTAAGTCACAGCGCGCTCTCGGAAATGGCGGCTTTTCTCCTGGGTGAGTACCGTTTTGATCCGGCCTGTCTTACCTCATGAACTACCACATGCTCACGCATGTGGTTTCAGAGGCCCGATAGCCTCTTTTTAGCAGTGCTGCGCAATCTAACCTGTCGTGTAGATTGCGTATCACCACGGGCCTGTCCACGAGGCCCCCATCGGCCAGGAGAGACCGGAGCCACCCGTCGCCGAGTTCTTTTCTGGCGAGATTGATGCTGCCGTTTAAGTCAGCATTTATAACCCTGCCTGATTTTGTTCTGTAGAGTCCACGCCTGATGCGCCTGCCGGAGAACCGGTAATGGGCTCCATCCTGACAGGAAGCAGGAAGAGGGTCGAAGTCAGGACTGCTGGCCTTAGAGGTATAGGACTCCTCCCTGATGATGACCCTGATGCCCAGTTCTTCAGCCTTATAGCAGATTTTCCCGATAAGTTCCCTGTGAGGCAGGAAGACGAACTTCTGATTGTTCACAGTGCCCATCCCGCAGCGCTGTTTCCAGTCAGGGTTGAGACCTATGATAATGGTGCCTATGTCATAGACTTTACAGTACGTTATGACCGCATGCGAAGCCTTGTGCATCAAATCCCCGATTTGGCAGCTGCGCCTGAAGGTGATGCTGCCAATGTGCCCGTATTTGCCTTCTGAACGAAGCACGGCTGTCCGTTTATTCCACCATTGATTTACTGATTTGAGAGCCCCGCCCCTGATGAGGAGCGGCGGGACGCCGGGCCTCGTCGGTGAACAGGCTGCGAGATTATCAATGCCTAAATCAATGGCCAGCGCATTATCCCTGTTTAACAGCACAGCCGGATTATTATCAGGTACCTCCCTGCGATAGGTAAGCTCAATGATGAAGGTGTTGCCCTTAGGGCAGATGCGAAGGTCTCCTGTTACAGCGTCTTCACGCTTAGCGTTAAAAACCCGGTTTTCACAGCAGCGTACTCTGACTGGCTCAAAGCCGGACTTCTCACTGCCGGTGATGATGAGCATGCTGTCTTCAATTTTGTAGCCGTTTCTGCCGACTACAAAGGTTCTGAACCGCTTTGCATAACCGGGAAGCCGCGGTCTGCCCCGGAATTTCTCAGGATGGGCTTTGTACTCATCCGAAGAAGCGAAGAATGCTTTAAGCTGTTCATGGATGATTTGCCCCTGCCGCCGGGCAGAGGCTGCCGGGGGCATGGCCCGGTAGTCTGACCCGGATTCTGCCCTGAGCTGCTTATCGAGATCTGTCCGGCTTAAGAAAGATTTCCCCTGAAAGAGGTTTTGCCTTAAGGTGTACGCTGCACAGTTGCCGAGTCTTTTAGCGCACTGACACAGGCGGACGCACACTTTATATTGCGGATCCGACCGGCGGATTACTATACGCTCAACCCGGTCTAAATGCATAAAACCAGATACCTCTGCTCACAGAGTACATAATCTGAAAGCGCAAATCATACCTGCTGCTGTCTGCAGACGGAAAGCTATAACCTCCGCCATCCCCGTAAGACCTGAAGAAATATTCAGCGGAGTATGTGCTCATTGCAGCGTATCTTTACCGGAATTTTCAGGCGGGGAGGCTAATGTTCATTTGCTCATTGAATATCCCCCGGTCCTGAGACTGTCAGATTTTATCAGGGTCCTGAAGTCACTTTCCTCCGGGAAAACAAGAGCTGAATATCAGTCAGATATCAGGCACCTTCTGTGGGGTGAGCGCTTTTGGACAGGATCATACTGTGTCATCTCTGCTGGTGATGGTGCTAATACTGAGATCACTGAGCGATACATCAGTAATCAAAAACGGCCGGTTAACCGGCCGTGCCGCTTTCATCCCTACGCTAAAAGCATAGGGAATTTCGCGGCATTTAGTTAAAGCGCCCTTAAGGGGCTCTCGCCCCTCAGTTAAATGGCATACTCGATTTTAAGCGGATCTCCCGTGTAGCCAGGCGGCACCGGCGGCAGGGGCGGGCGCGGGGGCTGCGAGCTGACCTCAAACATGCGCGCGCCGGTGGAAGGGGCGCTTTGCACGATCACCCCGCCGATGGAGGGCAATAAGAGATACTGACCGTCCACGCGGTAAGTGCGCGGATTGACGACGCGCTGCGGGAGACGGCGCGTCGCGGCCACCACTTCCTCATGACTCATCACCTGACTGCCATCTGCCGTCCCGGTCCGCACCGTGACCTTACTTTCCCCCGCTCCCACGCCGTACTGATAGGCAAGATTCAGGCTCTCATCGGCATAGTAGGCCGCCGCCTCGGCCGCGCCTTCGCGGAAGAACACCTCCCCCATGAGGATCTGCCGGCAGACGGCAAGGGTCTGATGTAACAGGATCTGCGGATCGTCGCCGTGACTTAGGGCGTTGAGGAGATCTCCGGCCACGTCCGAGCCGTTCTGCGCCTCGTCATAGAGAATGGTAAAAGCGCGTTCCTTATCCGCAGCAACGCCGATCCCCGTGGCCAGCATCAGCGCGTAGAGGATGGAACCGGTACTGTCCATAAGCTTATAGGCACTGTTAAACCACTGCGCGGCCGCAGTCTGCACCGTGGGATCGTCAGGATGGGCGGTAAAGCTCAGGATCCCAAGGGCCGAGGAGGCAGGTCCGTACTGCGCGGCGGCGGCACGGTCAAAGAGCTCAAGGGCCTCCCTGTAATGACTGTCTGGGATACGCGGATCGGGAATGTCCCGCAGCGCGATGAGGGCCAGGGAATAACAGGCCACGGGATCACCGTGATCGGCCGCCTCGCGGTACAGGGAAAGAGCGAGTTTTTCATCCTTATTCACGCCATAGCCATGCCAGTAAGCCCCGGCAAGGCGGGTCGTGGCCGCGTTCACCCCGCTTTCACGGGCCGCCTGCCACATATCCACGGCCTCGATGGGATTGCGGGTAAGTCCGTCCCCCAAAAAGAGAATGTCCCCCATGGCAAGGCGGGCACGGGGCGCCCCCACGCGCAGGCCTTCGCGCACCAGGGCAAGGCGCGAGGGCAGATCGCGGCATAAGGGCAGGGCTCTTTCGAGCATGTCGCGGTAAAAGGCCTGACGCATTTCCCCGGATTTTTCCGAGGCCACAGCCTGCTCAAAAAAGGACAGCGCCGCCTTGGATCCCTGGGCATCCCCAAAGCCTAACAGGGCCAGATCGCCCATCACCTCCAGACAGAGTCGCGAACCGTTTAAGGAGCAGCTGCGCGCGTATTCAAGAGCCCGTGCATAATTGCCGCGGCGGGCCTCCAGCCAGGTCAGATACTCGATGGCCGCCGGATCGCCATCCTCAGAGGCCTTGCGCAATAACACCGCCGCCCGCGGCAGATCTCCTGACGCGATGGCATCGAGGGCATTGAGGGTGGTTTTCTCGCGCACTTCCTCAAAATAGGACACCGCTCCGTAGAGCACGCAGCCTAACGATACCGTCACCGCAAGGCCTAATACGGTAAGGAGGGAATAACTGCGTCCCCTGCGTCCCATGAGTTTCGTAAGTCGTGACATAGTTGCTCCTAATTCGGCTCATCGACGGCCGCGGGAAGAGAGGCCCCCGGCATGCCCACATCGGGCATCTGCGCCTCACGGACCGGATCGATAAGCGTCACGTCGCGGCCTAAGGTAATGACGGCCCTGGCCGAATAGCGCCGCTCCTCCGGCATGACCGCCGAACCTGCCTCATGCACGTCCTCATAAGTGCGCGTCGTGATCTGCGCCTCGGGTACGCCGGCGTTCATGAAGAGCTGCTTTAAGGCCGTGGCCCTTTCGTTAGCTAAGGCCTGATTTTCCTCACGCGTCGCCCTTTCATAGGCAAAGGCGAGGATGTCGACGTGATTTACCGCCTTGTCGTTCTGTAAATAGAGGATCTGCGCGTCGAGATCGCGTCTTGACACCGGCAGAAGCTCGGTGCCGTTTTCACGGAAGAGCACCGCATTCATGGACACATCCTCAAAGGCGATGTCGATAAGCTCTCCCGTGCACTTTAAAAAATCCTGATAGGCCGCATTAAAGGCAATGGGCGAGAGCGCGGGCACCACGAGCTGCGTGGGATAGCGCAGTCTGTCACGGTAGGGCAGCAGGATCTCCATGCCCTCGTCGAGGGCCGTCAGGGCCCGCCAGGCCACGCTGTCCCCCACGAAGGGATTGAAGCTTTTATAGAGTTCAATGCGCCCTAACTCCCTCTCCTCACCGCCATGGCGCCACGCAGGAGGCGCAGCCACGATGCGCATGGAAGAACGCGAGGCGAGAGGAACCTGAGGGAAAATCTCAAGGGAGAGGCGTTTTTTCACGCCCGAGAGCATCACAAAATCGGCCCGTCCATAATCGGTAATGGCATAGGAAAGCACGCAGGAGACCTTCGAGGAGGTCCCGCTCCACTGCGTCTCATGCGAGCTGATGCTCTGGGAAAAGCGCATCTGGGCCACGCTCACGCTCCCCGTGAGCGAGATCAGCACGATGAGGCCTGCCACTGTCCTTAAGCTTAGGCGCATTCTCTCTCCTTTACCGGCTCTGACCGGTTTTTGCCGCTGTACATTATCTTACCCTTTTTCCTGCAAAAAACACGCCAATCTGGAGCAAAGGACGGCGTAAACGCCCCGCAGACTCGACAAAAAGCTCTCATTGGCTTAGAGTGCGCGTCTGAGGGTGATTATATGCTGCATTTAAAAACGTTCCTGACCGCCACCGCGGGGCTTAGCTTAAGCGCTCCCGCCACGGGGAAGTTAGTCCCCATGAAAAAACTTGTCGATCCCACCTTCAGCACGGGAGTCTTAGGTCCCTGCGTGGGCATTGAACCTGAGGACGGCCTCATCGTCGCGCCCTGCACCTCCGTCATCACGCAGATCTTCAACACCGGACATGCCATCACCCTGACCTCCGCCGAGGGAGCCGACATCCTCATTCACCTCGGGATAGGCACCGTCGCCCTGCGCGGACAGGGCTTTCAGGTACATGCCCTCGGGGTAAACCCCGTTCCGGCTGGCACGCCTCTTGTCACCTGCGATCTTGATCTTATCCGCAAGGCAGGTTTTTCACCGGTCATCGTTACCGTGCTCTGCAATGCGCTGGACTTTAAGCGGGTGCGTATCACGAACGCCCCTACGGTGCGCCGCGGCGATCCCCTCATGAGCATGCGGCCGAAGCGCTAGATACGCCCTCTGCCCCATCGCAGCACCCGCCAGGCTCAAGGCACCTCCTTTTAAGAAAGGTTAAAAAACGCCTGTAACCCCTGTAGCGCTAAGTCTCATCAGCGCTTTCCGGGGCCCTGTCCGTGGTGATGAACCGAAGCTGCTTTGAGGAACCCTCGCCTAAGGCGCGCCCGCTCCTGAGGTTGACGAAATCAAAGAGCCGCCTGTCTAAAAGATGCGAGGGACTCACATTCTTTAAGGCCTTAAAGATGATATCGGGACGCTTGGGATTTTCCTTCTCCCAGGCCTTAATCATGCGGAGCATGGCGGCCCTTTCCTCATTCTCGCCATAGCCGCACAGTCCCTTGGGCAGCACCGGATAGTCCTTGAATTTAGAGAGCTCGCTAAGATCGCTCTCACGGCAATAGGCTAAGGGACGGATCACGGTGAGGGTGTCATCGTCGGTGCGCAGGATGGGCGGCATGGTCTTCATACTGCCGGCATAGAAAAGATTTAAAAAGAAGGTGGCGAGCAGATCGTCGCGGTGATGGCCCAAAGCCACCTTGGTAGCCCCGATTTCACGGGCCGTGGCGTAGAGATAGCCGCGACGCAGACGCGAGCAGATGGAGCAGAGCGTCTTTTTCTGCGGATTCATCTTCTCTTTGGCGACAGTAAAGACCGGCCGGTCAATCCACACATACTCAAGGCCCGTGCGCTCTAAATGCCCGCGCACGCGCTCCTCAGGAGAGTTGGGGAAGCCCGCGTTTAAATGCACGGGGACAAGCTCGAAGGGGAAGGGGGCCGAGCGCTTTAACGATAAGAGCAGATCGAGGAGGGCATAGCTGTCCTTGCCCCCCGAAATGCAGACCATGACCTTATCGTGAGGCTCAATCATATTGAAGTCCTCAATGGCCTTGCCCACCTTGCGCCTTAAGCGCTTAAAAAGCTTGTCGGCGCGGTATTTCTGCTTTTTGTCCTCCAGATTAAAGTAAGGACTTAACTCTTTGGCATACGCCCGGGCCCTGGCGTTTAAAGTGGGATCGTCACGCACTTAGCGCTTCTCCTCCACCACGTAGGGAATACGCTCGGCCACGGCCTTGGGGGTGATCACCGCCACGTCGCAGTCAAGGCTGTCGGCCACTCTCTCGCAGATATTGCCCACGAGGGCGACGGCCAGGCCCTTGCGCGCCGAGGTGCCGATAAAGAGCATGGTGGGATTCAGACTCTGACAGAGAGCGGGGATTACCTGATCGGGCTGTCCCTCGCGGATATGGCAGTGCTCGGGCGGAATGCGGTGGCGTGCGGCAAAGGACAGCACGTTACGGCAGGCCTCCTTGACCGCCTCCTCAGAGATGAGATCGGGAGTGAAACCCGGCAGATCGATGGTGGCAGGCGGCAGCACCGGCGGGATGGCGTTCACTAAATGGATTTCGCAGCGCGTGATAAAGGCCAGTTCCTGGGCCTCGCGCAGCAGGCGGATATTGAGGCGGCGTAAGTCCACGTCCTCGGGATCGGAGAGATCGATGGCGACGGCGATGACGCCCGTGGGCTGCCACAGATGATCCTTGGCGATAACGACGGGCACGGGAGCGTGCCTTAACAGCTGCCAGTCAAGGGGCGTAAAGAGCACGGAATCTAAAAAGCCATGCGCATCGCCGGTCTTGATGATGACGTCGGCGCAGGACTCACGGGCCCTTGCGGTAATTTCCTTGCCGATCTCCTTAGTCCAGATAACGCAGCTTTCCACGGAGTAATCCATGGCATTGATGCGCAAAAAGCCATCCAGCCATTTCTGATGCTTGGCCATAATGGCCTTGCGGGCCTCTTCCTTTTCCTCGGTATCAACGAGCGAGCTTAAATCCCAGGCCGTCTCGAAAACCGGCATCAGGGCGAGGATCTTCACCCTTTCCCTGCCGGCGATCTGCGCAATGGCAAGGGCCCTCTCAAGGGCAGGCTGACGCAGCTGCCTGGGCTCGATCACCACTAAAATGTGCTGCAGACTTCTCATGGACTCTCCTTTTGTGACTCTTTTCCCTGATTTTACAGCAAAGTGGGCGCTGATGAAGGCTTTTCCCCGCAATGGAACGCCGTCCATAGCTCAAGTTAAGCGCCATTTCATGAGGCATCCGTCCCGAAAGCGCCCCCATACGGGCTTAAAAATGCTAAAATCAGGCAACTTTTTACAATGCAACTTAAGGATTAACACCATGACTGCTCTCGTGTTAGGTCACAAGAATCCTGATACCGATTCCATCGTTTCCGCCCTTGCCGCCGCCAACCTCTATAAGGGCCGCGGTCTGGACGTCACTCCGGTCGCCCAGGGCGAGCCCGCCCCGGAGACGGCCTTCGTGCTTAAGACCTTTGGTCTCAAGGCCCCCGAGGTCGTGACCTCCGTGGCCGGTAAGGAAGTCTACCTTGTGGACTATTCCGATTTAGCCCAGGCACCCGCCGATTTTAAGGACGCTAAACTCCTTGGCATCATCGATCACCACAAGTTAGGTGACGTGACCTCCGACACCCCCGTTGAGTGCTGGATCCAGCCCGTCGGCTGCTCTAACACCGTCATCAAGAAGCTGCACGATTACTTTAACGTGAGCATCGACAAGGCCTTAGCCGGCGCCATGCTCTGCGCCATTCTCTCAGACACCGTGCTCTTCAAGAGCCCCACCTGCACCGAGGACGATAAGAAGGCCGCCTCCGAATTAGCCGCCCTTGCCGGCGTTGAGGACATGCAGAAGCTCGGTATGGACATGTTCAAGGCCAAGTCCAACCTGGAAGGTGCCACTCCCCGCGAGCTTATCTTCCGTGACTTCAAGGACTTTGACATGTCCGGTCACAAGGTGGGTATCGGTCAGTTAGAGCTCACCTCCCTTGACTTAGTCACCCCCGAGTTAAAGAGCGCCTTACAGAGCGAGTTACAGAAGGTCAAGACCGAGGGCCGTCACACCGCCATTCTCGTCTTAACCGACGTCATGGCCGAGGGTTCCGAGCTCTTATGCGTCTCCGAGAACGCCTCCCTCATCAACGAGGCCTTAAAGCCCGACACCAAGATGTGGATGCCGGGCGTCATGAGCCGCAAGAAGCAGGTCGTTCCGCCGCTTGAGGCGGTCTTCAAGGCCTAAGCGTCTCTTTTCTAATGAAAAGCCTTCGCCACGGGCGGAGGCTTTTTACTGTCTGTCACGGCTTTAGGTTTCAGCATGTCACGTTCCCCCGCTATCGGTTTAGTTTCCTTAGGCTGCGCCAAAAATCTCGTCGATACCGAGCGCCTCACCTCCGCCCTCATCGCCATGGGCTACCGCATCAGCCCCGATTACGCGCACAGCGATCTCATCGTCGTCAATACCTGCGGCTTTATCGGACCTGCGCAGGAGGAATCCCTAAGCGCCATCGGCGAGGCTTTAGAAGGACAGCGCCGCGTCCTCGTCATGGGCTGCTTAGGCTCCCGTCCCGGGACCATCTTAAGCCGCCATCCCGAGGTCCTGAAAGTCTTTGGGCCCGGCCGCCGCGCCGCCGTGCTGCGCGAAATCGTGAAGGTTCTGGGTCAGCCCCCGCAGAGCGCGGTGCAGCGCGTCTCGCCGGCCGGCATCGTGCTCACCCCGCCCCATTACGCCTACCTGAAGATAGCCGAAGGCTGCCGCCACCGCTGCGCCTTCTGCATCATCCCCTCGCTGCGCGGCGCTCTGCGCTCGCGCCGCAGGGAGGACATCCTGCGCGAGGCTACCGCCCTCAAGGAGCAGGGCGTAAAGGAATTACTCGTCATCGCCCAGGATTCCTCGGATTACGGCTTTGATTTGGGCGACGGCTCGACCTTAAGCTCCCTCATCCGGGAGCTTGCCGCCCTGAAGCTCTGGGTGCGCGTGCACTATGTCTATCCCTCCAGGGAGGCCACCGCCTTAGTGGAACTCATGGGGGAGGGGCTGGTGCTGCCCTATTTAGACGTGCCCCTGCAGCACGCCTCGGAGAAAATCCTGAAGCTGATGCGCCGCCCCGGTAACCTTGAAAAAACTCTCGAGACCCTCGAAAAATGGCGGAAGATCCGCCCCGATCTGGCCATCCGCTCCACCTTTATCACCGGCTTTCCCGGGGAAACGGAGGCGGACTTTGAATATCTTCTGGAATTTTTAAAGGCCGCGCGCTTAGATCGTGTCGGCTGTTTTCCCTATTCCGACGTGGAAGGGGCCACGGCCAATGCCTATCCGGACGCCGTTCCTGAGGAAGTGCGTCAGGAACGCGCCGCAAGGCTCATGGAGATCCAGGAGCAGATCTCTGAAGAGAAACTCGCCGCCCGCGTGGGCACGACCTGTGAGGTGCTCATTGACGAGGTGACCGAGGATCACGTGGCGGTGGGACGCTCCATGTACGAGGCCCCCGACGTTGATGGCGTGATCACCCTTGAGAACGCACGGAGCCTGAAAGCAGGCGATCTCGTCCGCGCGCGGATCACCGCCTCCTCCACCCATGATTTAGAGGCCACCCTCGTGGAGGGTTTTGGCGCCTCGCTAAAATTTAACCGTTAAGGAGTTCCCATGACCGAACCCACCCTGACCCCTGAAGAGGCCCTTGAGAGCCTGGAGGCGGACTTAAAGTCCCCCGAGTTCTGTGCCTCCCGTTTCAATACCTTTGACGTCGAGGGTGCCTCTCTTGAGGGAGACACGCTTACCGTCTCCCTGACGGCCACGCCAAGCGCCTTCTTACGCTGCCCTAAGTGCGGCAGGCGCGACTTTGAGAATGCCGGCGAGAAAGTCCTGACCTTAAAGGACGCTCCCTATTTAGGGCATAAGCTTGCCGTACGCCTCACCCTGCCCGAGGTTAAATGTAAGCACTGCGGTACGGTGACGGCCATCCGCGAACTTGCCTGGTTCATCTCCCCCGTCTCCCTGCCCTGTACGCAGCGCTTTGTCAATACTTTTGAGGACATCTACCTGCACGCTAAGGAAGGGGCCGATCTCACCGCCGCCTACGCCTCCTTAGGTCTTACTCAGGAAGAGGCCTCCACCCTCACCATGAACATCCTCGACAAGCTCCTCACGCAGGTCGGGCAGGAGTCCCCCACGCTGCGCAGGGCGCGACGCTAAACCCAACACGCAGGGGCCCGTGAATGCGGGCCCGCTTACTTTCCGCACCCTCTTTTTTCTTTCCTGTCTCAACCCCTTTCACTCCCTACCTCCGGCCTGTCCAGAACGCAGCTTAGCTTTCGGCACTTTTCATGTAAGCCGGGGCGTCTTTTTAGAGGCAGGTATCTCCGTGGTGGGCCTCATCGCAGCCCTCATTTTCACGCTCTTCATTAAGCGCGCCTGATACCTGTAACTAATGGTTAAGGAAAATTAACGCCCGCTCCCCTGTCAGGGGGCGGGCTTACTGTTAAGCTCTTATAGAAAAATGGCCGCGAAAACCGCGTAGCTTTAGCTGCGCGGATGAAGCGGCCCCGCCTTAATGATAAAGTTTCTCAGGTGGCAGAACAATGAGGCGGCAACGTGGTATTGTAAGCTATTCTTTCTTTCTCAGGAGCGCGCATGCCCGCAATGCTAATGACCCTTAAGGTCAGGCTGAAAGTCCGTAAGACGGCAGGTGAAAAACTCCGCCGTGCCATGGGCTGTGCACGTTT
>DVOQ01000068.1 GCA_018713485.1 Candidatus Avisuccinivibrio pullicola | reverse complement strand
AATATAATGTTGCTATAAATTTCATCACGAAATGCAAACTCATAACGGGGTGTTTTTTCACGAAATGCATGTGTAAAACGTGAATCTTTACACAAAATGCACAATAAAAACGTGAATATTACAGTGCGTTGTGTTTGAATATATATATATATATATATATGAGTGCAGTATGAGTTTAGAGATGTCTTATGTACCGCAATGTAGAAAAAGACCTGTTAAGATGGAAAAAGATCCCCAATAAAAAGGCTCTTTTCATTACCGGTGCCCGCCAGGTAGGTAAGACGTATTCTATTCGTGAGTTTGGACGTAACAATTACGCTAATTTTGTAGAAATTAATTTTATTGATATGCCGGAGGCAAAAAAGGGATTTGAAGGCAGTCTCAGGCCTGAGCATCTCTATATGTGGATAGGCATGCTGAGTAACCGGGCACTCACTCAGAATCAGGGCTCTACCTTAATTTTTCTTGATGAAATTCAGGAATGTCCTCAGGCACGGACGGCGATAAAGTTTCTGGTAGAGGACGGCCGCTTTGATTACATCGAATCCGGCTCCCTCTTAGGTGTCAGTTATAAAAACGTTCCCTCCTATCCTGTGGGCTATGAACATCATTTATCCATGTATCCGATGGACTTTTATGAGTTCTGCTGTGCGTGGGGTATCAGTCAGGAGGTGTTTGATTATCTTGAGACCTGCTATCGCGAAAGGAAAACCGTTGAGGAGGGGATCCACGGGCAGTTGCTTAATCTCTTTCGTTACTATGTCCTTATAGGCGGCATGCCGGATCCGGTGCAGACTTTTATTGACTTCAGAGATGTGGTTGCAGTGACGGACAAACAGAAAACAATCCTGCAGATGTATCGTCAGGATATAAGACAGTATGTAGCTGACGGTAATCTGCAAAAGAGGATTGAGGAGGTTTTTGATCGTTTGCCCGCTGCTTTAGCGGAAAAAAACCGGCGCTTTAAAATTGCCTCTCTGGGGAAGTCTGCCAGGTTAAGAGAATACGAAGATGCTTTTCTCTGGCTTAGAGATGCCGGGGTTGCGCTGCCCTGCTATAACCTCAGTGAGCCCAGAATGCCTTTAAAATTAAATGAGAAATCCAGCCTGTTTAAGCTGTTTCTAAGTGATACGGGCTTGCTTTGCACCATGAGTTTCGAGGAAAACATTCAGTTTAAGATTTTGTCAGGAGATCTTTCGGTGAATATGGGCAGCATTCTTGAGAATGCTTTTGCTCAGGAATTAGTGGCCCATGGTTTTAAACTGCGGTATTTTAACCGGCATGGCATAGGCGAACTGGATTTTGTGGTGCAGCAGGGCGGTGAAGTGGCGATTGTGGAAATAAAATCAGGAGAGGATTACCGTACGCATGCGGCATTAAATAATGCCTTAAAAATTAAGGAGTGGGGCATAAAAAAAGCGCTGGTATTCTGCAAGGGAAATGTCGCTCAGGAAGGAGCTGTCACTTACCTGCCATGGTATATGACCATGTTCTTTAAACCGGAAAGTCAGATGGGTTCTGAACCCGATGAGCTGGACAGCAGGGTAATAAATCAGATGCTTAACCATCTTCCCCGTGAAAGCTAAACGGTGCAGGTGTTTATAAAACAGGCCGCTAAAACCGCTTAGCTTCAGCTTACGGGAGAGGTACTGGTACTGCCCTGCGCGCAGGGCGGCAGCCCGAGTTAAAGTCAGACGCTCGTGTCCCTTTCTGGAGCGGCGGCTTCTTCTAAAGAAGCAGCGGGAGCGATGTTGAAGTCCCCTTCGTCCGCATCGTCTTTAAAGGGCAGTGGCATAAAACCTATGCTGACCTGATTCTCGCCCAGCAGGTGCACCCAGCTTTCTAAAAAGACCGCCAGGGAAACGTTCTGCACGCGGGCGTTCACGTAGCCCATGGCGTCGGCAAAGACTGTGGCATAGCGGGGATGCGGCCAGACGGGCAGCACGGCGGCAACTTCATCTCCTTCTTCGTTATCCCCGCTTAACATGCAGGGACCTTCATCGGTAACGAGCAGGAAGAGTTCCTTAAAGGTGCGAAACTTATCCCTGCAGTGAGCCTCGCGGTAGTCGGCGTTGAGCTTTAAGACCGCCTCAAATTCGGTATCGTTTAAATCGTACATGGTGTCTCCCTGCGCTAATAGCCGCGCTCTAAAATAGGTTTCAGGAACTGTCCCGTAAAGGACTTTTCACATCTGGCAATTTCCTCGGGAGTACCGGTGGCGATGACCTCACCGCCGCCTGATCCGCCCTCGGGACCTAAATCAATGATGTAATCGGCGCATTTGATGACGTCAAGATTGTGCTCAATGACCACCACGGTATTGCCCTGATCTCTCAGCCTTAATAAAACCTCGAGAAGCTGCTTAACGTCATGGAAGTGAAGCCCCGTGGTGGGTTCATCAAGCACATAGAGCGTCTTTCCCGTGGAGCGGCGCGAGAGCTCCTTGGAGAGCTTGATGCGCTGTGCCTCGCCGCCTGAGAAAGTGGTCGCGGCCTGCCCTAAGGTAATGTAGGAAAGGCCCACGTCCATGAGGGTCTGCAGCTTACGGGCAATCTGCGGGACAGCCGAGAAGAAGGTCAGCGCCTCCTCAACGGTCATGTCGAGCACCTCGGAGATATTCTTGCCCTTATAGGTGATATCGAGGGTTTCGCGGTTGTAGCGGCGTCCATGACATTCCTCGCACTGTACGTAAATGTCAGGCAGGAAATGCATGGCCACGCGGATGGTGCCGTCACCCTGACAGGCCTCGCAGCGGCCGCCCTTGACGTTAAAGGAGAAGCGGCCCGGACCATAGCCGCGGGCACGGGACTCGGGAGTCTGGGCAAAAAGCTCGCGGATGTTCTGGAAGAGACCCACGTAGGTGGCGGGATTGGAACGCGGAGTACGGCCGATGGGGCTCTGATCGATACAGATGAGCTTGTCGAAATTCTCGAGGCCCTCTATGCTCTTTAAGGGAGCGGGATCGCCATTGGCGAAGGCGCCGTTAAGTTTTTTCTCGGCAATTCTGACGAGGGTGTCGTTGACGAGGGTGGACTTGCCCGATCCCGATACGCCCGTGACCACGACAAAGCAGCCGCAGGGGAAGGACACCGAGATGTCCTTAAGGTTATTACCCGTGCAGCCTTTCAGGGTCAGAGCCTTGCCTTTTTTGGGCTTAACGCGCTTGGTTGGGATTTCAATCTTTTTGCGCCACGCGAGGTAGTCGCCGGTCAGGGATGCGGGATTATCCATGATCTCCTGCGGTGTGCCCTGTGCCACGACCGTGCCGCCGTGTACGCCTGCCCCGGGACCGATATCGAGGATAAAGTCCGCCGAGCGGATGGCGTCTTCGTCATGCTCAACGACGATGACGGTATTGCCGAGATCCCGAAGATGCTTTAAGGCGTCTAACAGCTTCTGATTGTCCCGCTGATGCAGACCGATGGAAGGCTCATCCAGGGTGTACATGACGCCCACGAGCCCTGCGCCAATCTGACTTGCAAGGCGTATACGCTGTGCCTCGCCGCCTGAGAGGGTCTCAGCCGAGCGCGAGAGCGTGAGATAGCTTAAACCCACGTTAACGAGGAAGGAGAGACGCGCCCTGATCTCCTTTAAGATGCGATCGGCAATGGAGTGTTCCTGGGAACTTAACTTTAAGTCCGAGAAGAACTGATAGGCCTCGCGGATGGAGAAATTGTTAACCTCGGGCAGAGACTTATCTCCCACGTAAACGTGGCAGTATTCGTGCTTTAAGCGCGCCCCGTGACAGACGGGGCAGGGGCGGGCGCTCATGAGCTGGCTTAGCTCGTCGCGCACCAGATCCGACTCGGTTTCATGCAGGCGGCGCTCGAAATTGGGAATGACGCCTTCAAAGGGCTGATTACGCTCCTCGACCTTGGAGCCGTCACGGGTGCCAAAGACCATGTGCACGGGCTCTTTAGTTCCGTAAAGGATGTAGTCCTGAAACTTTTTGTCGAGCTCCTTAAAGGGAGTGTGCACGCTAAAGCCATAGTGTTTGGCCACGGCCTCGAGCATACGGTAGTAAAAGAAGGAACGGCGATCCCACCAGTAAATGGCCCCGTCGTAAAGGCTCTTGTCAAAATCGACGATCTTGTGAACGTCAAAGATCATCTTGACGCCTAAACCGTCGCACTCGGGGCAGGCGCCGTGGGGATTGTTAAAGGAGAAATTGCGCGGCTCGAGCTCCGGAATGGAATATCCGCACACAGGGCAGGAATAGTGAGTGGAAAACAGCTCCTCGTCCTCAGGCTGATGCTCGTCCATAGGCGCGACGATAACGAGGCCATCAGCGGTCTTTAAGGCCGTTTCCACGGACTCAGCGAGGCGCTGGCGCATATCCTCGCGGATCTTGAAACGATCGACAATCACCTCAATGGTGTGCTTAATGCGCAGTTTGAGCGTAGGAGGATCGGAGAGATCGATGATTTCCCCGTCCACGCGGGCGCGGATAAAACCGTCACGGGCGAGATCGGCAAACAGCTTCTGATATTCACCTTTGCGGCCGCGTACCACGGGCGCGAGGATCATATATTTGGACCCCTCGGGACGGGTCATGATCGCGTCCACAATCTGCGAGACGGTACGGGCCTTTAACACCGTGCCGTGCTCGGGACAGCGCGCCTCGCCGACACGGGCCCACAAAAGGCGCAGATAGTCGTGGATTTCGGTGATGGTGCCGACCGTGGAACGCGGATTGTGCGAGGTGGATTTCTGTTCAATGGATATGGCCGGGGACAGTCCCTCGATGGATTCGACGTCGGGTTTGTCCATGAGCTGCAGGAACTGACGGGCGTAAGCCGAAAGCGACTCGACGTAACGGCGCTGACCCTCGGCGTAGAGGGTATCGAAGGCGAGCGAGGATTTACCTGAGCCGGATAAACCGGTAATGACGCACAGCTGATTGCGCGGCAGGGTGACATCGAGATTTTTCAGATTGTGGGTTTTGGCACCCCGGATAATGATTTTGTCCATATTCAGCAGGTGGCACTTACTCAGCTCTTTTACTGAGGAAAACGTGCGTGAAGTCGAAATTTTTTTACACGAAATTTTAGGGCTAATAAGTTTTGCTATTATAAGTCACGGTGCGTAAATTGACGTGCCACGCCGTTTACGAGATGACAACGGTAAAGCCCGGCGAAATGCACAGAATCA
>DVOQ01000009.1 GCA_018713485.1 Candidatus Avisuccinivibrio pullicola | reverse complement strand
CATCGCCTACGGCGAGGACAAGGGCAAGGGCGAGCAGAAGATTGCCGTTTACGACTTAGGCGGCGGTACCTTCGATATCTCCATCATCGACATCGACGAGATCGACGGCGAGAAGACCTTTGAGGTGTTAGCCACCAACGGTGATACCCACTTAGGCGGTGAGGATTTCGATAACCGCATCATCAACTACCTCGTGGACGAGTTCAAGAACGAGCAGGGTGTGGATCTGCGCCAGGATCAGTTAGCTCTGCAGCGTTTAAAGGAAGCCGCCGAGAAGGCCAAGATTGAGCTGTCCTCCTCGCAGCAGACCGACGTCAACCTGCCGTACATCACCGCTGACGCCACCGGTCCTAAGCACATGAACATCAAGATGACCCGTGCCAAGCTCGAGTCGTTAGTCGAGGACTTAGTGCAGAAGACCCTGGAGCCGGTGCGCACCGCCTTAAGCGATGCCGGCCTGTCGGTCAGCGACGTTAACGACGTCATCCTCGTGGGCGGCCAGACCCGTATGCCCATGGTGCAGAAGTTAGTGGCTGACTTCTTTGGCAAGGAGCCGCGTAAGGACGTCAACCCCGATGAGGCTGTCGCCATCGGTGCCGCCATTCAGGGCGGTGTGTTAGCCGGCACCAAGAAGGACGTGCTCCTTCTCGATGTGACCCCGCTCTCCTTAGGCATTGAGACCTTAGGCGGCGTGATGACCACCTTAATCGAGAAGAACACCACCATCCCGACCAAGAAGTCGCAGGTCTTCTCGACCGCTGAGGACAATCAGCCGGCCGTGACCATTCACGTCCTGCAGGGTGAGAGAAAGCGTGCCTCGGACAACAAGTCCTTAGGCCAGTTCAATCTTGAGGGCATTGCTCCCGCACCGCGCGGCATCCCGCAGATTGAGGTGACCTTCGACATTGACGCTAACGGCATTATCCACGTCAGTGCCAAGGATAAGAACACCGGTAAGGAGCAGAAGATCACCATTCAGTCTTCCTCCGGACTTTCCGAGGCGGATATCGAGCGCATGGTGCGCGAGGCCGAGGAGCACAGCGCCGACGACAAGAAGTTCGAGGAGTTAGCTAACGCCCGTAACCGTGCCGATGCCACCATCCACGCCATGAAGAAGCAGTTAGACGAGGTCGGCTCCGCCGTCTCCGCCTCCGACAAGGAGCGCGTGCAGAAGGCCATCGCCGAGTTAGAGCTCGCCGTGCGCGGGGACGACAAGGATCGCATCGAGAGCGCCGAGAAGAATGTCCTTGAGGCCGGTCAGTCCTTAATGCAGGCCGCTCAGGCCAAGGCTCAGGCCGCTCAGGCCGGTGCCTCGCAGCAGAGCGCCGGACAGGGGGCCTCCCAGGCTTCTTCCAATAAGGACGACGGCGTGGTTGATGCCGAGTTCGAGGAAGTCCACGACGACAAGAAGTAGTGAGTAATTCACAGAGCCTCCCTGAGGGGAGGCTTCTTTTACGGGCGGGCAACCGCCTTTCGTGTGTATTCATGTGCAGGATTTAGGTTATGGCCGGAGCAACTAAGAGAGATTATTACGAGGTGCTGGGGGTGGCCCGTGACGCTGACGAGGCTACCATCAAGCGCGCTTTCAAGCGTCTGGCTATCAAATACCATCCTGATCACTGCTCTGAGCCTGACGCTGAGGAGAAATTCCGCGAAATCAACGAAGCCTATCAGGTGCTGTCGGATCCCACCAAGCGTCAGATGTATGATCAGCATGGCTTTGATGGTCTCAACAGTATGGGTCAGGGAGCCCAGGGCTTTTCAAGCCAGGATTTCAGCGACATCTTCGGTGATATTTTCGGCGATTTCTTCGGCGGTGGCGGCGGTGCTTCCCGCGGCGGCCCCCGCGTGCAGCCAGGTCAGGATATGCGCATCGTCGTGGAGCTTTCCCTTGAGGAAGCGGTCAGCGGCGTAACGCGCAAGATCAACTTAAAGACCTTAGCCGAGTGCGAGAACTGCCACGGTCAGGGTTCCAAGAACCCCTCCAACCGCAAGGAGTGTCCGCGCTGCCACGGTCAGGGATTTATTCAGTCCCGCCAGGGCTTTTTCGCCGTCCGTCAGGAATGCCCTGACTGCCACGGTGCCGGCTTCGTCTTCACCGATCCCTGCCCCAAGTGTCATGGCGAGGGACGTGTCGAGAAGACCCGCTCCCTGAATATCGACATCCCGGCCGGCGTGGACAGCGGCGATCGTATCCGCCTGCGCGGTGCCGGCATGGCCGGTGTCAGAGGCGCTCCGTCGGGCGATCTCTTCGTGGATATCCGTGTGCGTCCGCATGACATCTTCACGCGTGACGGCAACGATCTGCACTGTGAGATCAACGTGCCTTTCGTTACCGCCGCCTTAGGCGGGCAGATGGAGATCCCCACCCTGGAGGGCAAGGTCAATATCACCATCCCCGAGGGCACGCAGCCAGGCCGCGTCATGCGCCTTGCCAATAAGGGCGTCAAATCCACGCGCTCGCGCACCAAGGGTCATCTGTACTGCCACATCAACGTGGAGGTACCCACGGGGCTTAGTGAGGAGCAGAAGGACTTACTGCGCCGCTTTGACGAGCTGTCCCACAAGGGCGGCGCGTCTAAGGAGGCATCCAAAAGCCGCGTAAATCAGGG
Source organism: Candidatus Avisuccinivibrio pullicola (assembly GCA_018713485.1). Lineage (GTDB taxonomy): Bacteria > Pseudomonadota > Gammaproteobacteria > Enterobacterales > Succinivibrionaceae > Avisuccinivibrio_A > Avisuccinivibrio_A pullicola. Next base: position 19,264 of record DVOQ01000009.1, on the reverse strand, counting down.
TAAGAACACTGAAGAGGGAGTCTTCAGCTCCATGAAGAACTTCTTCAATGATTTAAAGAAATAGCCCATAAGGTGAGGCAGCCCGCGTTTTTAGGATGCGGGGCTTGCAACCTTGCCCTGCATGGGTTAGAGTTTTTAAAAAAGACGCCTTTATCGGGCGTCTTTGTTTTTATTGATGGTTAGCCGCCAGGACGGCTCAGATAAATTAACTAGACGAAGATTATTATGGAACGTACTCCCATGACTCCGCGTGGCGAGAAACTGCTGCGTAAGGAATTAGAAAGACTGAAGACGGTAGAGAGACCGCGTATCGTGGCCGCCATCGCCGAGGCCCGCTCCCACGGCGATTTAAGCGAGAACGCCGAGTACGATGCCGCCAAGGAAGAGCAGGGTTTATGCGAAGCCCGCATCAAGGATATTGAGTCCAAGTTAGCCTCTGCCAATATCATCGATGTCTCCAAGCTCAAGACCGCAGGTGATCTCAAGGTGGTTTTCGGTGCCACGGTCACTGTGGTCAATGCCGATACCGATGAGGAAATCACCTACCGTATCGTGGGTGAGGACGAGGCGGATATCGAGCACAATCTCATTTCCTATAAGACTCCCATTGCCAAGGGCTTATTAGGCAAGGTGGTGGATGATGAAGTCGCCATTGCCATCCCCAGGGGCACGGTTACCTACGACGTCATTGACGTGCAGTACATCAACGTCAGCGACGACGAGTAATCTTTAGGGCGCGTGCATTGGGCACGTGCCCCTCTCCCTGACTTAACCTTCTCTCTAAAGCGCCGTCTCTTGCGGTGCTTCCTGTCGCTCAAAGCAAGAGTCTCTGTTTACTCAGTCTCCTGACCTGGGCTGTACGCAGCCTGATGCCCCTTTAAGAGTCTGCAGTGATCACAGAATGCGCGGCACGGCGGGCCCTGCGATAGTAAGCAAGCCCGGAGCCTGTTACACTCAGGCTGCACGGGGCGTTTTCACCGGACCGCGAGGCACCGTGCGGATTTTCAGTCTAAATCTAAGGAGTTATCATGCAGCTTTCCCTTAAAAAAACTGGCCGTCGTCGTGGGCGCTCTTTGCGTGTTCTCAGCCACCTCTCCGGTTTCTGCGGAGCTTTTCGCTCACAGCTACCATCAGGGCGTGGAGCAGGTATTGCAATACGGTCCCATCGAGGGCGTGAAACAGGACGGGATCCTCGCCTTTCTCAACGTGCCTTACGCCAAGGCACCGACTGGCAGTTTACGCTTTGGGGCTCCGCAGGATTTGACACCCTGGACTCAGGTGCTGAAGACTCAGGAACCGGGGCCTGATTTCATTCAGCCGCGCGGTACGGGGACGCACGGCAGTGAAACCGCGCTCAACATGAACATCTTCCGCCCCGACAATGATCACACGGGCCTGCCCATTCTCGTCTACATTCACGGCGGTAACAATCAGACCGGTTCGGCGCAGGATCTGCTGCCCTCTAAGCTGGTGCAGCAGGGGGACGTGGTCGTGGTTTCCATCAATTACCGCCTGGGTCTCCTGGGCTTCAATCCTCTTCCGGCCCTAAAGGACGGCACGGCCGAGGAGAACTCCGGCAATTACACGCTCCTGGATATCAAAAAGGCCCTCGATTTCCTGCATGACAATGCCTTCGCCTTCGGCGGCAATCCCGAAAACATTACCGTGTCGGGCTTCTCGGCAGGAGGCCGTGACGTGATGGCCCTGCTCATCTCTCCGCTCTTTAAGGACAGTTTTGCCAAGGCCATTTCCTTTAGCGGCGGCATGACTACCGCCGATCCCGGGGTGAGTGCAGAGATTGTGGCAGAGCGTCTTGCCGGGGAAGCCGCAGCCGCGGGGATCAGTAGGGAAGAGCTCCTGGCGCCCTCTCCCAATGCCAGGGTTAAGGATTTTCTCATGCAGCTTGACGCCGCGAAACTTGCCGGCTTCTTCGGAGACGCGGGGATCCGCATGGCGTCCTTCCCGCATCTTTATGAGGACGGCGTGACATTGCCGCGCGAGGGCTTTGAGACGCAACATTACAACAGCGTACCCCTCATCATGCTGACCGGCTCCACGGAATTTTCGGGCTTTGCCACAGGAGATCCTTACTTTGCCGAGGGAATGAAGGAAAAGCGCTACCTTGAGGATGAGGACTTTGCCGCGGCCTTCGCCTTTGCCGTAAAGTACGGTTCCGAGCTTTACGGTCTCTTTAACGCGCAGGAGTCGGCGGTGCGGATGTTCCCCTATTACGAGGCGCCCATCTATACCTGCTCCATTAATTACGGTGCCGATCCGGAGATAGTGGGTAAGGACATGGCCTTCCTTACCGGAGCGACACACGGTATTTTCCTGCCCTTCCTCACCGATGAGGCCATGGGCCCGCGTGCGGCTTATCCGGAGAGTTTTGACAACGCCGGGGCTAAGGAGCTCACGCAGACTTTCATGCAGTACGTGATTAACTTCCTGTGGACGGATACGCCTAACGGGCAGGGGCTGCCGCGCTGGGAAGCCTGGACGGGGGCAGAGAGCGGTCCTTCCGAGCTCATTTTAGATGCCACGAAGGACAAGGCCGTGATCACGCAGTCCTATGCGCGCACTTCCTATACGGGGATCCTCGAGGCCATGGAGGCTGATGATTCCGTGTCTGACGAGGTTAAGGAGGATATCATTCACCGCGTGCTTAACGGCCGCTGGTGGAGCGCCGGCCTCGATGAGCGTTTCGGCAACGCCGATCCCTTCGCTAAATAGGACGCCGCTCTTAAGGCGCAGCTGACTTAAACGGGAGGGGAGGAGTGCTCTTCCCCTCTCTTACGTCAGGGGGCTTTTCCCTGAGAGTCAGCTCCGGCTAAGCTGCCAGGTGCGCGAGGACCTGCCCCGGTAGCCGTTCTCCTCAATATCATCCATGTATTATTTTCTGACAGATATGAATTGCATGAACATCAGGGAAGCGGGGACAGGAAGATCTTCTGCACGGAGAGGGAGAAAGTCCTTAACTTTCCGATACGAAAAAGCCCCGATCTGCGGGGCTCTTCCTTGTGAAATCTGGTGGAGGTGGTGGGAGTTGAACCCACGTCCCAAAAGACTTCAGCTTTGGCACTACATGTTTAGTCAGCCTTTAATCTTAGTACCGGCTGCGGGATGACGCGCCACCTGATACCCAGTCTGCTAAATCCTTTAATGCTTCACCGGCAGACGGCGGATCCACACGAGCAGGTGAAAAACTGACCCCAGTTACGCCGGATGTCACCAGCAAGACCCGGCACTGAGGGCTCTAACGCTGTTTTTTAGGCAGCGAGAGCGAAGTTTTCGTCGTTGGCGACTATTTTTTTGCGACGGATTAACGAGGAACCGCACCTCGACATGCGCCTAGGCATCCATGCTTCCGGTCGAATCCGGAACACCCCCAGGCAGGAGATTATTATAGGGGCGTTACCGGAGCTTTTCAAGACCTAGACACGGTCAAAATACAGGGGCTGCCCTGCCTCATCCGAGCACAGGGATCCGTTACGCACCTTGAGCCTGCCGCTGACGACGGTATGCACGACCGCGGAGGGGAAGGTATGACCCTCAAAGGGCGACCAGCGGCACAGCGAGGCGAGGCTCTCCTCCGTTACGGTAAAGCTCTTTACGGGATTGACGAGCGCGATGTCGGCAAAATAGCCTTCCTTTAACAGTCCGCGATCCTTAAGGGCGTAACGCTCGGCGACGTTGCGCGAGGTGGCGCGCACGATCTCCTCTAAGGTAAGCTCGCGGCGTGACCACAGCTCGAGGAGAGCGGGCAGCAGGAACTGCACCGCGGGAAGTCCCGAGGCGGTACGGGTGTAGGGGCCCACCTTGACGGCCTTTTCATGCGGGGCGTGATCGGTGCCTATCGTGGTGAGCACGCCCTGTCTTACGGCGCTGACAATGGCCCTGCGATCGGCCTCGGTCTTGACGGCGGGATTGCACTTTAAATAGCCCTTAAGGCGGCCGTACTCTGCCTCGGAGAAAAAGAGATGGGGCAGGCAGGCCTCACCTGAGATCTGCCTCTCCTTTACGCTTCCTGTGGCGAGGGCGGTAAGCAGGGCGACTTCCTCGCGCGTGGAGATGTGGGCTACCTGCAGCTGCTTATGCGTCTCCAGGGCGAGAGCCACGGCAAGGCGCGTGGATTTAAGGCAGGCCTCGCGGGAGCGGATGAGTCCGTGCAGGGAGTAGGGGAGGTCATCTCCGTAACGCTCTTTAGCGTCCTTAAGGCGGGCGTTAATGAGGGCGGTGTCCTCACAGTGGGTCATGATAAGGCAGGGTGCGGCCTCAAAGGTTTTAAGCAGGGCCTCTTCGCGGTCCACTAAGAGCGAGCCCGTGGTCGATCCCATATAGACCTTGATACCGGCTACCTGAGTGATATCCGCAGAGCGGATATCATCGAGGTTATCGCCCGCGGCACCTAAATAAAAAGCGCTGTTGCAGACACAGTCCCTGGAGGCGATCTCCTGCTTTTCCCTGACGCGTTCCATGGTCGTAGTGGAGGGGGAGGTGTTGGGCATTTCCATCACGGAGGTGACGCCGCCTAACACTGCGGCGCGGCTTTCGCTGCGGATGGTGGCCTTCTGCGGGGAGCCCGGCTCACGCATATGCACGTGGGGATCGATAAGCCCCGGCAGCGCGATGAGCTCGTGGCAGTCGATGATCTCGGTATCTGCAGGAGCTGCGATGGTCCCGCCCATTTTAGCGATGCGATCGTTCTCAATCAGGAGATCGCCTTTTAGGATGCGCTCACCTACGAGAGTGGCGTCTTTTAACAAGATACGGTGCATGATGAATTCCTCTTTTAGTCCATTATCGCACGCAGGAGGGCGCAGCGGGGGCGGTACAGGGTGTAAAATGCGCGGCAGGTTTTTAAAAAAAGGTTGTCATCATGCAGGATCAGAAGGAAGTGCTTTATCCGCCGCGCTTTACCTTAAAGGACGTGACCATTCACGAGAAAAAGCGTCTTTACAAGAAACATTTTGCCCTGGACGAATACACCGTCTCCTACCCGACCTTCACGGGCGGGCACACGCCTAAGCTTCTGCGCGAGATCTTCGAGCGCGACGCTGACGCCGTGGCGATCCTGCCTTACGATCCCGTGACCGATGAAATCGTGCTTATCGAACAGTTCCGTCCCGGTGCCCTGAAAGATCCCCTGACGCCGTGGCTCTTTGAGATCGTGGCGGGCATGATTGACGGCGCGGAAAGCGAGTTAGAGGCGGCTAAACGCGAGCTTAAGGAAGAGAGCGGTCTTACCGTTGCCGATGAGGACTTCCATTACGTCAACCGTGTTTACCCGAGCCCCGGCGGCGTGTCGGAGTGCGTGACCATTTATATCGCGACCGTGGACGCCTCACATATCGGGACGCACGGCGGTCTTGAAAGCGAGAATGAGGATCTGCGCATTTTCAAGGTTAAGGCTCAGGAGGCCTTTGAGATGGTGCGCACGGGGCGCATCAATAACGCGGCGGCTCTGATTGGCATCATGTCCTTAGAGCTCAGGTATGACGAATTCCGTAAAGCCTGAGATATAGTCAAAGCGCGCTCCGGCGCGCTTTAGGATTTGCCGTAACGCATATATTAATAAAATCCATGCTAAAACCATTCTGATACGCAATTTTTGTGCGCTTAATCAAAAAACAGCCCTTAAAAGTTGCCATTTGTCTTACCTGCGCTAAAATCACAACCCGGAGAGAACGCCGTACTTTAAACAGCGTGTGACCCCGGTCATAAAATGCTCAAAAAGTTCAGGATTTTCTCAATTTGCTAGGCGCTTAACTGCTTTTAGCGCGGCTCTTTTCTATGATGCTTTTCATAAGTGACTTTCTATTAGGAAACAGGTAAGGATTTAATGGACACCGCGTTTTTACAGCCAGGCTGCACTTCCGGGGAGCTCAGTATTCTGCAGCTCACCGACGCGCACCTTTTCGCTGAAGAAAACGGGGTGCTGTTAGGCGTGCGCACCGCGGAAAGCTTCAAGGCGGTGCTTGAGAGCATTCTCAATCAGGGCATGCCCTTTGACGCGGTGATCATGACAGGGGACATCTCCCAGGATTACAGCGCCGAATCCTATCAGCGTTTTGCGCATCTCATTTCCGTGTTGGGGGCACCGGTGTATTTTGTGCCCGGCAATCACGATGACGGTCCTCTGATGTACCGTCTCTTCAGCCGTCTCGGGGTGAACACACAGCGGCACTTAGTGTGCGGGAACTGGCAGTTCGTGTTCCTGAATTCCGAGGTCTACGCGGTGCCGCATGGCTGGGTGCAGAAAGAAGAGCTCGCTTTCCTTAAGGAATGCTGCGATCGCAATCCGCATCTGCATACCGTGGTGTGCGTGCATCATCTGCCGCATTTAGTAGGCAGCCGCTGGCTCGACACGCAGACCATGCACAATCAGGACGAGTTCAATGCCTTTGTCTCGCGCCTGCCTAACGTGCGCCTGGTGCTCACGGGACACGTGCATCAGGAATACGACAGAACCTTCGGGGCGATCCGCTATATTGCCTCGCCCTCGACTTCGATTCAGTTTGAGCCGCTGTCGCATAATTTTGCTCTGGATTTACAGGGACCCGGCTGGCGCTATCTGACTTTGCGCATGGATGGCAGCGTGCAGACCGAGGTCTTCCGTCTGCCCCGCGGGCGCTTCATTCCCGATCTGGGGGTGGGAGGCTACTGATGCGCTATTTTTACCTGCATGGCTTTCTCTCGGGACCCAATGCCGTTAAAGCGCACAAGATGCAGGACTATATCAGGCGCTACCGGCCCGATGCCACCTTCATGGCACCTGACTATCCCGATCTGCCTGAGGAGGCCTGCGCCTACCTTGAACAGTATTTTGAGGAATTTGCAGAGCCTGAGGACGTGGTAGTGGGCTCCTCGATGGGCGGCTTCTTCACCGCGCTGTTACAGAGGCGCTTTCACTATAATGCCGTGCTCTTAAATCCCTGCGTGCATCCCCAGAACTACTTTGAAAAGCTCATTGGCGATTACGTCAATCCCCTGACAGGCAGGGCCTTTACCTTAAAGCCCGAGATGCTCGCGACTCTCGAGAGCTATGACAGGAGCATTGCCGTGGAGCCTTTAAAAACCCGCGTCTACTTAAAAGACGGCGATGAGGTTCTCGATTATCTTAAAGCCGTGACCTTCTTTAAGGGCTGTCATATTGATATCCGTGGCGGCGGGGATCATGCCATGAGCGACTTTGAGAACTATCTCGATGCGATCATCGGGCGCTCCCCGGCTCCTTTCAGGCCCTGATCCCAGGACAAAACTAAGTAAAAGGCGTTACACTGCCCCCATACGTTAAAAGAGGGTGAGAAAATGCGTATTCTCCTTGTCGAAGATGATGTGATGATAGGTGAGGCGGTTGTCAAGGGCCTGAGCCGCGCCTCCCATGCCGTGGACTGGCTGCAGGACGGAGAGGATGCCCGCCATGCCCCTGAAGATGTCGCCTATGACTGTATTCTCCTTGATCTCGGTCTGCCGGGGATCGACGGCTCGACGCTTCTGAGCCTGTGGCGGCGTGAAAAAGTAACCACGCCCGTGATCATTCTCACCGCCCGTGACGGTTTAAGCGATCGCGTGGCGGGACTTGACGGCGGAGCGGATGATTACGTGGTCAAACCCTTTGAGCTTTCGGAGCTGATGGCGCGGATCCGCGCCGTGACGCGCCGTCAGGGCGGCGGTTCTGACAGCAGGCTCAGTAACGGGGTTTTAACCCTTGATCAGGCCACGCGCGAGGTGACGGTTAAAAACGCTGACGGTTCGCTTACTCCCGTGACCCTGACCTCCCGTGAATTCGCGCTGCTCGAGGCCCTGTTAATGCGGCCCGGTGCCGTGCTCTCGCGCGAGAGCCTTGAAAACCGCATCTACAGCTTTGACGATGAAATCGAGAGTAACGCGGTGGAATACATCATTCACACCCTGAGAAAGAAAGTGGGGGCAGAACAGATAAAGAACGTGCGGGGCGCGGGATGGAAGGTTCAAAAGGCAGGCTCCGGCGCTCTTTAGGTTTTCGCCTTACCTTACTGTTAATGATCTTGGGCCTCGTGGGAGCCATCGCCGCTTCCACGTGGTCGTACCGCTCCATGCTGCGCGAGGCCGAAAGCTTCGTGGATGAGGAATTAAGCCAGATCGCGGCTATCGTCATCAATTACGACATGTTAATTCCGCGCCGCTGGGAGGGTCCAAGACGCATGCACGAGCGCGTCTTTGCCCGTCTGCACACCAGGCAGGGCGATGTCATCATCGCCTCCGATCCTCAAGGGCTGGGACGGGGCGTACAGTCAGAGGCGGGCATTCCCACTCTCGATGATCTCACCGTCAAGTCCTTTGATATCGTGATCGCCCCCTTAATCGGACGGCCCGGTGACAATCTCTATCTGCCCATCACGGTCAAGGACGGCTTTTATACCGTGCTCATTTCGGATAAGCGGGTGCGCGTCTTCGTGGCCACCAAGGTCAGCGGTCAGCGCTTCGTAGTGGCTCGCCCTCTAAGCTCGGCCATGGAACTCTCGGCCAGGGCCTTCAATACCTCGCTCATGCAGTTTTTAATGCTCATGGGACTTTACGTGCCTTCAGTGATCCTGCTTATCCGCTTCATGTTCCGCCCCTTAAATCAGGCGGCGGCGAAGCTGATGCTGCGCGATCCCGAGGATTTAAGTCCCGTGGCGGTGAAAAAAGCGCCCTCGGAGATTGATTCCTTCCTTGCGGCCCTTAGCCGTCTCCTCGATAAGGTACGCGAGAGCGTGGAACTAAAGCGCCGTTTTATCGCCGATGCCGCGCATGAGATGCGCACTCCCTTAACGGCCTTAAGCTTACAGGCTGAAAATCTTCTGGCCCTGCCCTTATCCGTCGAGGCGCGCGAGGCGGCCCTGGATTTACAGAAGGGCATTCAGCGGGAGCGGGAGCTGATGACCGCACTTTTAGATTTGGCCCGCGCCCAGGACAGCGCCGGCGGGCCGGAACTGAGCCAGGTCTCCGTGCGGGAGCTTTTTATTGAGATTATGGAGGAGCTAGGGGATCTGGCCGATCGCAAGGGACAGGATCTCGGCCTTGAGGGGGAGTGTGCCGTCAGGATCGTGACCGGTTACCGGCCCTTAAAGGCGGTGCTCGTCAACCTCATCTCTAATGCCGTCAAATACACCCCCGAGGGCGGGCAGATTGATTTAAAGGCTGTGTATGAGGGAGAGAGAGCCGTACTTTCCGTATCCGATACGGGACCTGGCATCGATGAGGAGCTTTTGCCACGCGTCATGGAGCCTTTCTTCCGCGTCCACGGCGATACCGAAAAGGCCGAAGGCTCGGGGCTGGGGCTTGCCATCGCGGCAGCTCAGGTGCACAGGCTTAAGGGCACGCTGTTCCTTAAAAACCGACTCAGTGCTGACGGGAAGCGCCTCGGTCTGGAGGCGCGCCTTACCCTGCCCCTGAGTTTAGAGGAAAAGCCTGCACCTGCCGCAAAGTAGGGAGGGGCAGATCACAAGAGGACGCTTAGCGTTTATAATGGGGATACAGGTTTTAAAAGTGATCTCCTTTTAAGGGAGTTCACTGCTTTACGCCGGGTTTCAGGTTTATTCCTCCCGGCGTTTTTTTGATGCGCGTGACAGTTTTACGGAAAATAGATGAAAGAGAACACGGCAGGACTTACTTACGACGGTTCCTCCATTGAGGTTTTAGAAGGCCTGGAGCCGGTGCGCCGGCGGCCTGGCATGTATACCGATACGGTCAATCCCAATCACTTAGCCGCCGAGGTTATCGACAATGCCGTGGACGAGGCCTTAAGCGGTTTCTGCACGCGCATTGACGTGACATTGCATGAGGACGGTTCCCTCGAAGTGGTGGACAATGGCCGCGGTATGCCCGTTGATCTCCACCCCACGGAAAAAGTGCCTGCCATTGAGCTTATCTTCTGCCGTCTGCACGCCGGCGGTAAGTTCTCCGCGGATAATTACGCCTTTTCAGGCGGTCTGCACGGCGTGGGCGTCAGTGTCGTCAATGCTCTGTCCTTAAAGACCCTGGCCACGGTGACGCGCGGCGGGGCTGTCTGGCAGATTGAATTTGCAGGCGGGGAGATTGTCTCTCCCTTAAAGCAGATTGACAGCGCGCCCAAAAAGAAAAGCGGCAGCGCGGTACGCTTCCTGCCTGATCCGAAGTATTTTGACTCCGCCGCCTTTGACAGCGCGGCCTTAAAGCATTTATTAAAGGCCAAGGCGGTACTGTGCCCCGGGCTTACTGTCACCTTTACCGCCGTAGAGAGCGGCGAGAGCCTGACCTGGACGCATGAGGGAGATCTCGGTACCTACCTGAAGGCGCAGCTTAACAGCGCAACCTTACTGCCCGAGGAGACCTTTCACGGCGAGGTCACGACCGATGACGGCGTCGTGGAATGGGCGGTGGCTTTTGACAGCGAGAAAGGACCGCGCCTGGGCGAGTCCTACGTCAATCTCATTCCCACCCCGGAGGGAGGTACCCACGTCAACGGTCTGCGCTCGGGACTCTTAATTGCCATGCGCGAGTTCTGCGAGCTGCACTCGCTTCTGCCGCGCAACGTGAAGCTTACCGCCGATGACGTGTGGAACGGCCTCTCCTACGCGCTCTCGGTGAAGATTAAGGAGCCGCAGTTTGCAGGTCAGACCAAGGAAAAACTCTCCAACCGTCAGACCGCCTCCCTGGTTGAGGGCATCATCAAGGACCGCTTCGCGCTCTATTTAAACGCCAATGCGCAGATAGGCAAGCAGATTGCCGCCCTCGTCATTGAAAGAGCTAAGGATCGCGAGAGCGCGGCGCGCGTCGTGGAGCGTAAGAAAAGCGTGCGCGGCCCGCAGCTGCCCGGTAAACTCGTGGACTGCACCTCTACCGATCCCTCACAGTGCGAGCTCTTTATCGTGGAGGGCGATTCGGCCGGCGGCTCGGCCCGTCAGGCCCGTGAGTCTTCCTATCAGGCCATTCTGCCCCTCCGGGGCAAGATCCTCAACACGTGGGAGACCTCAGGCGGCGAGGCCTTAAAGAGCGATGAAATCCATGCCATCTCGGTGGCTATCGGCTGTGAAATCGACAGCGAGGATATCAAGGGCCTGCGTTATGACAAGATCTGTATTTTAGCCGATGCCGACTCGGACGGTCTGCATATCGGCACGCTCCTGTGCGCGCTCTTTGTGAAGCATTTTACGAAACTCGTGGAAACGGGGCACGTGTACGTGGCCTGCCCGCCCCTTTACCGTATGGACTGCGGCAAGCTGAAGGACTATGCTTTAGATGACGAGGAGCTGGCCTTCAAGCAGAAAGCCTGGGTCAGGAAAGGGCATAAACTCGATACCATCAGGATTCAGCGCTTTAAGGGCCTCGGTGAGATGAATCCCGAGCAGCTGCGCGAAACCACGCTCTCGCCTAAGTCGCGCCGCCTCATGCAGCTGACGCTGGACGGGGAAAGCCGCGACCGGACCTTCGCGCTCATGGACATGCTCATGAGCAAGAAGCGCGCCGCCGACCGGCGCGCGTGGCTGGAGAAAAACGGCGATAAGGCCGAAATGCTCGATTAACCTTAAGCTTGTCTTAAGGGGGCTAAAGAGGGAGCTTTATGTCCGACGGACAGGAGAAGACCGAACAACCAACCTCCAAACGGTTGAGTGACGCGCGGCAACGCGGTCAGGTGCCCCGCTCCCGCGAGGCCGGTACTTTCTTTGTTCTCATTTCGGGCGTCCTCGGGCTGTGGCTTACCTCAACCTATTTAGGGCAGGGCATGGTGCAGGTGATGCGCCAGAGCTTTTCACTAAGCCGCGACGAGGTTTTCACCGTCGACGAGATGGCGCGGCTTTTCGTCAATAACCTGGTCGAAATCGCCCCGCCCCTCATGGCCGTCTGCGTGCTGGTGCTCATCTGCGCCCTGATAGGCGCGCTCTTTTTAGGCGGCATGAATGTCTCCACCGAGGCCATGACTCCCAATTTAACGCGCTTAAATCCCATAAACGGCATCAAGCGCATGTTCTCGCTCAACTCACTGGTGGAATTAGTCAAGAGCATTCTTAAAGTCACCTGTATCGGTCTTTTCTGCTACATCCTGCTTTCGCGCTCCTCCCAGGACATCCTGCGCCTTTCCTACATTCAGCCCGAGGCGGGGATCCGCGAGGCCATCACCATTCTCTTTTACTTCATGCTCATTATCGTCCTTGGCATGCTGCCCATCGTGCTTATCGACGTGCCCTTTCAGATGTGGCATTACAAAAAGCAGCTGCGCATGACCAAGCAGGAAATCAAGGACGAGATGAAGGATACCGAGGGTAATCCGCAGATCAAGGGCCGTATTCGCCGCCTGCAGTACGAGATGGCCGCCCGCCGCATGATGGCGAACGTGCCTAAGGCCGACGTGGTGGTCACCAACCCCACCCATTATGCCGTGGCGCTCTCCTATGACGTTAACGGTTTAAAGGCTCCCGTGGTCACGGCCAAGGGCATAGACGAGGTGGCCGAAAACATCCGCCGTATTGCCCGCGAGACGGGCGTGCCGGTGCTGCCCCTGCCTCCTTTGGCCCGTTCCCTTTACTACACCACCGATCTCGAAGCCGAGATCCCCCGCGGCCTCTTTCAGGCCGTAGCGCAGGTATTAGCATGGGTGCTGGGCATGAAGCAGTACAAGGAGGGCAAGGGACAGCGGCCGCGCGATCTTGATCCCAACCTGCCCATTCCCGATGAATTGCGCTTCTAAAGCGTGTCAAAGCGCATGCCTTTGAGGTGCGGCCCTTAAAACCGCTTCTGAAATCTGGTATGATCCTGAAATTATTCTTTTAACATCGGCCTAACTTTGTAGCTGCATAAGTGCTCCTGAAACTGCACCGCGCAGCGTAATTGTGAGGAGTTTTTCATGGCCTCTAAAACCAGTACCGCCAAGTCCTCTGTAAGGAAGAAGGCTTCGACTGCCAAGACCGCAGCCCCGGCCGTCAAGAGTACTGCTCCGGTAAATCCCGCTCCCGTGGCTGAGCACGATCTCTTCCACCCCAACGTGGAAGACATGAAGCGCATGATCGTCCACCACATCAGAAGCACCATCGGTACTTCTGAAAAGAAGGCCAGCCAGTTAGCCTGGCTGCAGGCGGTGATTGCCTCCGTAAACGAACTCATTTTCGAGCGCCTCACTCAGACGCAGTATACCCATGCCCAGAAGGACACCCGTGCCGTCCACTATCTGTCCGCCGAGTTCCTCATGGGCCGTCTCACGGTTAACAACTTAGTTAACCTCGAAATCTTCAATGTCGCCAAGCAGGCCTTAACGGAGCTGGGCGTCGATATCAACGAATTATGCGAGGAAGAGCCGGACATGGCTTTAGGCAACGGCGGTTTAGGCCGTTTAGCCGCCTGCTACATCGATTCTCTCGCCACCTTAAAGTATCCCTCCGTGGGTTATGGCATCCACTACGAGAACGGCCTCTTCCGCCAGGAAATCCGCGGCGGCCGTCAGGTGGAGCGTCCCGATTCATGGCGTGAATACGGCTGCTCCTGGGAAGTGTGCCGTCCTGAGTCCGTCCAGAACATTCCCATCGGCGGCTACGTCGAGACCCAGCAGGGCCCCGATAATTCCATCCGCAAGGTCTGGCACCCCGATCACCTCATCAAGGGCGTGCCCTGGGATATTCCCGTGGTCGGTTTCCGCGGCTCTTCCGTGACCATTCTGCGTCTCTGGGAATCCCGCGCCACCGAGTCCTTCAACTGGGACGTGTTCAACGCCGGCGGTTACGTCGACGCCCAGGAAGAGAAGGCCGCCTGTGAAGCCATTTCCAAGGTGCTTTACCCCAATGACTCCACCGAGGCCGGCAAGATGCTGCGCTTAACTCAGCAGTACTTCTTCTGCGCCTGCTCGCTGCGTGATATCTTAAGACGTTACAACCGTACTCATCACCATGATTACGGTGAGTTCGCCTCCAAGATCGCCATTCAGTTAAACGACACCCATCCGGCTATCGCCGTTCCTGAGCTCATGCGTCTGCTCATCGACGAGGAGGGCATTGCCTGGGATGCCGCCTGGAAGATCGTCAACGAAGTCTTCGCCTACACCAACCACACCCTCCTGCCGGAGGCCTTAGAGAAGTGGCCGGTGTATCTCTTTGAGAAGCTCTTACCCCGTCACCTCGAGATCATCTACGAGATAAACTACCGTTTCCTGAACGGCGAGGTCGAGGCGATGTGGCCCGGCGACAACGACAAGAAGGCCCGTCTCTCCATCATCGAGGAAGGTCCCTGCCGCATGGTGCGCATGGCCAATCTCTGTGTCATCGCCTCCTCCAAGGTCAACGGCGTGGCCGAGATCCACTCCAAGTTAGTGCGCGAGAATCTCTTCCCCGAGTACGCGCAGCTGTGGGAGAACAAGTTCTGCAACGTCACCAACGGTGTCACTCCGCGCCGCTGGCTCCTGGCCTGCAACCCTGGTCTTGCCTCCCTCTATAACGATGTCGCAGGTCCCGACTGGCCCTTACACCTGGACAAGTGCAAGGCCCTGCTGCCCTACGTGGACGATCCTGCCTATCAGGAGCGTTTCATGGACATCAAGCATCAGAACAAGGTGGCCCTCACCGCCGAGATCAAGCGCTTAACCGGCGTGGATGTCGATCCTTCCGCCATCTTCGACGTCCAGGTCAAGCGTCTGCACGAGTACAAGCGTCAGCACTTAAATCTGCTCTACATCCTGTATCTGTACAGAAGACTGTTAGCCGATCCCACCTTACGCATCGTGCCGCAGGTCTTTATCTTCGGTGCCAAGGCCGCTCCGGCTTACACGCTCGCTAAGGACATCATTTACGCCATCAACGCCGTGGGTGAGAAGATCAACAACGATCACCGCATCCGCAATCAGCTCAAGGTGGTGTTCCTGCCCAATTACCGCGTGTCGCTTGCCGAGAAGATCATTCCCGCCGCCGACGTCTCCGAGCAGATTTCGACCGCCGGTTATGAGGCTTCGGGTACTTCCAACATGAAGTTCGCCATCAACGGCGCGCTCACCTTAGGTACCATGGACGGTGCCAACATCGAGATCGTCGCCGAGGCCGGTGCCGAGAACAACTTCATCTTCGGTCTCTCCGTCGAGGAAGTGCAGGATCTCAAGGCCCGCGGCTATAATCCGTGGGATTACTACAACGCCAACGGCGAGCTCAAGGCGGTTCTCGACTGGCTCGACAGCGATTACTTCACCCCGGGCGAACCCGGTGCGCTGTCTTCCATCAAGCGCTCGCTCCTTGACGGCGGTGATCCCTTCCTCGTGCTCGCGGACTTTGCCTCCTACTGCCAGGCTCACCACCGCGTCGAGGAAATGTACCGCGATAAGAAGCGCTGGGCGCATGCCGCCATGGTCAATTCCGCGTCCATGGGCAAGTTCAGCTCCGACAGAGCCATTGAGGATTACGTCCACAATATCTGGAACTTAAAGAGCTGCCAGGTAGAGCCCGAGATCTAAGGGACTTCGGACTTAATTCCATAAAAAAGGGCGGGTGACCGCCCTTTTTTAATGGGCGCTAAAACCATGACCGCACGCAGGGGTGCGTAAAGCGGCGCTGCGCCGGAGACAGGGACTAAAACAGGGAGGCAGTAAAAACGCCGCGGGGCGGCGTTCCTGATTTAGAAGGATTTTTTCATGATGCGGGCCTTTTCGCGGTCCCATTCACGGTTTTTAATCGCGTCGCGCTTGTCATGTTCCTGCTTGCCGCGGCACAGACCGATCTCGAGCTTGGCCCACGGGCCTTTCCAGTACAGCCTGAGGGGAATTAGGGTGTAGCCGGTGCGCTGTACCTGACCGATGAGCTTGTTGATTTCACGGCGCTGCATGAGCAGCTTGCGCGTTCTCTGCTCGTCACAGACGACGAAAGCGCACGAGGTCTTTAAGGGATGGATGGTAGAGCCGAGAATAATGAGCTCTCCGTCCTTGACCGTGATGTAGGCCTCGGCGATATTGGCCTTGCCCGCGCGCAGCGCCTTGACCTCCCAGCCCTGCAGGGACAGTCCCGCCTCATGGCGCTCCTCAATGAAATAGTCGTGGCTGGCGCGGCGGTTGACGGCGATGACGTTGTCGCTCACGCCTTTTTTATTCTTACCTGCCATAATGTTCTCGTAAAGATGCTGAAAAAAGTAAAAACCCGTGCCGCCCGTCATTGTAAAGGAAAGAGCGTTTTTTCTCAATTTGGGCTTTGCCAGGCCCCGGCCTTTCTGCCAATTTGGGAAAAAGCGGGAGTTTTTGAGCCCCTGGAGGGCCAAAAATGCGGCCTGACCCGCAAAGCGTGAGCTTAAGCGGTACAGAATGCGCTCAAGTGGCCGATAATGACACCAGGTAAGATTCGTTTTTTGCGAGTGAGTTATGTCAGACACTCAGATAAGAGACCACGCTCCGGATAAGGAAATCAATCTTGATCTTTCCTCGAACGGCACCAACCGCGTCTCGCTTTTAAAAGCGCTCCTGACTCTGCGCTTTCAGGATATCTCCATTGCCTTCAGAGTGTATATCTCGCTGGGCTTTTCTCTCCTTATGTTTGCCCTGGCCGCAGGGGTGATTTTCTATACCTCGCAGTCACAGCAGGAAGGGCTTTCGGACGAGAACTTTGCACTCATTCAGAAGATCCACGCCGCCTCGCATGAAACCATCGATGCCTTAATCGATTCCGGTGAAAAACTGACCCAGGCCGCAGGCGGTCAACTTGCCCCCGGTCTTGGATCTGAGCTGGAGACTCTGCTTAAGTCCATGCAGTCGCACCGCGCCGATCTGTCCGCCTCCATTGCCGCACTGCCCGCGTCGCGTCTTAAGCAGGCGCTCTCGCAGAATGATCTGCAGGCTCTTGACCGTTATGAAAAGCAGCTTTCCTCCATCATCGCTGCTGTTCAGGATAACAGCGCCGCCACGGTGGGACGCCTTATAGGATCTGCGGATATAGCCTCAGCGCTTTCCTCGTTACAGAAGGTGCAGGAGAATGCCGCCCGCGGCGTCTTTGCCGAAGGGACGGGAGCGAGGGCCAAGTTACAGTACATCAGTCTGGGCATGGGGATAGCGCTTCTGGTGCTGCTAGTGCTTACCTCGCTGACCTTTATCTCGCTGCACAGGAGTCTGCACGTCAATACCCTGCGCGTGCTGCACGCGCTGCAGAAAATCGCGCGCGGCGATCTCACGGAGCGCGTCAATTTAAGCAATAAGGACGAGATCGGCAATATCGGACAGCTCATCGACGCCTTCGTGGATGGCACGCATACCACCTTAATCCGCGTGGCTGAGGATATCGAGCAGATGCACGCCATGGTGGCGACTAACCGCGAGATCGTGGAGACGGCGAACGGTACCGTCACCGAGCAGCAGTCGCGCGCCCAGGATGTGTCCGCGGCCACCTCCGAGATGGAAACTGCCGTCGAGAAGGTAGCCGAGTTTGCCAAGAGCACGCTCGATGAGGTTAAAAACTGCGAGCAGGCTTCCGAAACCTGCCGTATGACCATGTCCGATAACATCACCACCACGCACAAGCTCTCGGATCGCCTGCGCGCCTCTTCCGAGGCCATTCAGGCCATCAACGGCATGGGCGATGAGATTTCCAAGATCGTCAAGACCATCGCCGATATCGCCGATCAGACCAATCTGCTCGCGCTCAACGCCACCATTGAGGCCGCCCGCGCCGGCAAATACGGCCGCGGCTTTGCCATCGTGGCCGAGGAAACCCGTGAGCTGGCCAATAAGACCGCCGCCTCCACCAAGGAAGTCACCCGCACCATCGGTGAGCTGAAGGAGGCCGTGAGCAACAGCGTCGAGGTCATGGCCCGCTGTGAGGGCGAGATGAACAATTCGCTCGCGCAGAGCTCGAGAGCCAATTCCTCCATCGAGGAGATCATGGGCTTTATCGCCACCATCTCGGACATGTCCGAGCAGATCGTGGCCTCCTGTAATCAGCAGGCCGCCTCGGCAGGCGAAATCAATCAGAGTATTGAGAATATCCGGCAGTTAACGCAGAACTCGGCCGAGCGCATGCAGGACATTCACAGCTCCATGGGCAAGTTAGATGCCCTCGCGGACCGCCAGGCGGGGATCGTGACGCAGTTTAAGGTTTAAAGCGCGCATGGCTGAGGTACAATTAGAGGACGTATTAAAGCTCCTCGTGCGTCAGCCGCTCTCGCAGACGGCCTTAGCGCAGCGCCTTAATTTAAGCAAGTCGCATGTAAGCTTCCTGGTTAAAAACCTCCTCGATCAGGGCTATCTTGAGCGCGATAAGCGCCGAGGAAGAGGGCGGCGGTACGCGCCGCAGGCAGCGTCTTAAGGTGCTAAGTCACGGCCTGTATACGGCCGTGCTCATCCATACCCTGTGGGAGTTTTCCTTATCCCTCTATCCCCTGGGCAGCTCCTTTCCTTCCGTCACCTTAAATTTAGAGCGCTCCCGCTATGCGGAGGTCATGGCCGACCGGATCGCCGCGGGCCTTGAGGAGGCTTTAAGCACCCTGAGCCTTGATAAGAGTGCGCTCGGGATTCTGCTGCTGGCCACGCAGGCGTCCCTGGAGCAGGGCTATGCGGGCACGGTGTTCCGCGATAACGTTCTAAGCGACGTCAACTTTCCCCTGGCCGAGTATTTAAGGGAGCGCCTGCACCTTCCCGTTTACGTCTGCAATTACGCTTACGCGCATGTCCTGTGCATGTATCACTCCCCTAACGTCAGGGTGAGCGACGCGCTGTATTTCTCCTGCGGCGAGAGATCGGTGGCGTTTGGTATTTTCATCGACGGCAAAATTGTAATGGGGCCGCGCAATACCTTTCCCGAATGCTCCCATCTGCCCTTTCCCTACGGTTTTGAGGCCTCCCTGGGCAGTTACGGCCCGCACACGGCCCGCGCGCTGACCTTTGCCGTCGGGGCACTCGCTCCCGAGCACAAGGCGATCATCAGTGCCATGGCGGAGGCGGTGCGCTCCGTCGTGGGTAACCGTCAGCTCATTACCGCCCACACCCAGGGCGGGCGTTCCTTATGGGACATGTTAGAAGAGCCGTCCTATCTTGACTTCCTTACCTGGCAGAGCGGGCATATGGGGCGCTATTACCCCTCGTGGCGCAACATCGAGGCCGATTACGCCCGTACCCCTCTGCCCGTTCTGGACGCCGAGCCCTGTTACGAGTCCCATCCGGTCATGAACGAGTACACCTTCTCGCGTTCGGACAGCGCCTCGCGCTTTATGGATCGCGAGGTACGCCGTACCTCGTACTGGACGGTCTTCTCGGGCGCAGCCGGCATCACCTATGGCTGCTATGCCATCTGGCAGATGCACCGTGAGGAGGATGAGAATG
>DVOQ01000067.1 GCA_018713485.1 Candidatus Avisuccinivibrio pullicola | reverse complement strand
GCCACCACTCAGGAAGGGCGAAATCTGCCCGTACCTCACTGCATCAAAGGCACGTCCGGCTGGGAGCTGATGCCAGAGCTCCGGGACTTTGCCTCAGAGAAGGGCTGTACACTCATAGAAAAGCCCACCTTCGGCAGCGAGAAATTAGCAGCCCTGATTAAGGAGGCCTGCGCTAAAGACGAGGTTGAGAGCGTCGAGCTTGCAGGACTGTGCACCGATATCTGCGTGATCTCCAACGCGCTCTTAATCAAGGCCGTGGCGACAGAGCTTCCCGTGAGTGTGGATGCCTCCTGCTGTGCCGGCGTTACTCCTGCAAAACACGCGGCGGCACTGGAGATCCTGCAAAGCTGCCAGGTAAGGGTCAGTAACGCGGCCTAAACGGGAAGTGGGGAGTTTTGAGGATCGATTTTCTGACAGAGCAGCTCTTTCCCGGAGATTAAAAGGCAGACTGGAGAAGGGCATTATGGGAGGCTTCAGTCTCAATAATATCAGAGGTCTTAAGGAGTTCCTGTTATCCCCTGACCTCTGTATCAGCTACGTCTTCTCCGATCTCAATATCGCAGGAACCGCGGAGTCCGTGAGACCATTGCCCTGAGCTGCCCGCCGCAACGGCGCCGGCATCACGGCTGTTTGTCTTTAAATTAATCAGGTAGAGAACTGGAGGCGGTAGACCCCGGTACATGTGCTTCTCCATACAGCTTTCTTCCTGTGCTCTCTTAATTTAGTGCACCATGATGCATGAGAGCGCTCGCCCCCTGCGTAATCACCTCAGTGCCATGGCCTGAAGCCACGCCAGGCGGTGTACTCGCTTAAAAAGCGCTTAGGATCGCCTCCTGCCTTTAAAAATAAGCTTCTGAAAAGCTCCTTAAGAGCGGTGCTGCCGCAGCATGCGGCAGCCTGAAAGCCCGAGGCCATGAGTTTCTGGGCCTGCTCAGCCGTAAAGTGTCCCTGATTCCGGGACTCGTGGACAATAAGCCTGACGCTTCCTGAGGCCTGCGCTGCCGTAAGCCCGTCCTCACAGGAGTTAAGAAGCCGATCAGAAGAGCTGCGTACCAGACACAGGATCACCGCCTTGCCTTGTGCGTTTGAAGACTGAAGCTGCGAGAGGGCGGCTCCTAATTGTGAAAGGCCGGCTCCCTGAAAGACCCACAGAACCTTATCTTCAGAGGCTTGGGGTAACGGGAAGGCACAGCCGCCGTAGGGCCCTTCTACGGTCAGGCTGTCTCCTGCCTTTAAGGCCGCAAGTTTTCTGGCAAAATAGGTTCCCTTTCGCACATAAAAGGTTATGAGTGCTGTGCCGTTTTCTGCTCTGGCACTTGCGATAGTGTAGGGATGCGGGTTGTCGCCTTTTAGCTTGAGAAGCGCAAAGGCACCGGCCCTGGCAAAGCCCGCCGCGGCCTTAAGGGTGAGACACACGTAGCGCTCATCGACGGTACAGTCAGTAACGCAGGCCCGGCACTGCATGCTGCTGCCTCCCCTTGACAGGAGGGACTTAACCGCGCAGGGAACCGCGAGGAGCGTGAGGATTAGGCAGAGGATGCTGAGCACGCTCGGGTACTGATAGCTCTCCGTTAAGATCGCCGCGTGCAGAATAATCACCGGGTAGATTGCGGGAAAGAGCCTGTGCAGACGCTGCCAGATACGATAGGGTACGGCCTTAACAAAGGTGAGGAGGATGAGGATCAGGGAGATGTAAGTCAGGTATGTGGCGCTGTCCTCGGCAAAGCGGCGCAGACTGTAGCCTCCGGAACTTACCCTGGGGGCACTGGCAGGTGCCGCACTGAAATCTATGAAAAGAGGCAGGACAGCGCGTCCAAGATCCTTGCTAAAATAGTGTACGGCCACAAGAATGACGCAGGACATACCCAGGATCTTGTGGAGCAGGTAGTATTTATCGAGAGGCAGGAGGCGATTGAGAAAAACCGGCCGTGAGGCGGTGATGACAAGAAGCGAGGCCAGAATATAGGCGATCGCGCCGCTTGCAAACTGTATTTCGCGGATCCCTCCTTTGAGGGTGTCGGGGACATTAATCCAGATAAGGCTCACTGCGTAAAGAAAGATGAGCGCCGCGAGCAGCAGAACAGACAGGCGCCAGGGATTTTTAAGCATGTGTACTTACTTCATAAGCTGTGGTCAGCAGGTTTTACGGTCAGAAGTATAGTACTCCGCGCCGGACATGGTTAAGTCTTTTTTCACAAAGGTGTCAGGTTCTCAATAGCTGCGGTGATGCGGTGCTCTTTTCGTGGCTCACGGAGCTTCTGATTTACCCTGCCTTTTCTTTTTTTACTGTCACTTCCGCAGGACGGACGGAATGTTGTGTGATTTAGTCAGGGATTAGGTGGAAACTCCTGTTACCGTGGTAGATGGCATATTGTCCCATACAGAAGTGCCCTGGACATATTCATAACGCAGTCTTGAGTCACGGGGTCTGTTATCTTCATCTGATGATGGCTTTATTGCAGAGCTGGCAGGGAGAAAGGTTGTTCAGATTTTTACAGATACGCCCGCAATGCGGACGCGTTGGCATCCGGCTGGCTGTTATGGAGTTCATGCCTGAGCATGAGAAGCTTTGTACGGAAATCCAGATGTGAAAGATGAATATATCCAGTGGAGGGAGATGTGTTATAAATAAGGGAGGCGGGATTGGGCATGAAGAAAGGCCCTGAACCTCCCCGATGATTGAATTCGGACAGAATAGAAGCGCAGAGACAGAACGGGCGGCACTGTGACCGCCCTGACGTGAAAAAAGTCTCTCATCGCGTCAGCAGACGTTACTGCTGCCCTGAAGAGGACACTCTGAGATGTGCTCTGCAGGGCAGGAGAGCTGCCCTGAACGGAACCGGGGATCCTGAGATCCCCGGTTTTCCCGTAACTCCCCGCCGGAGCGGGGGCGGTCTTCACGGTCTCAGGCGAGACTAGAAGGTGTAACGGGCACCGATGGAGTACACGTTCTCGGTAAGACCATAGGCACCTTCCGACACCTCGTCGAAATTGTCGAGCGGGTTGCTGTTGCTGTCGTCAGTACCGGCATCAAAGCGGGCCTCAGCCCACACGCGGAAGTTGGGGTTCACCTGATAGTTGACGTACACGGGGATGGTGTAGGCGTCAACATCGGGCTTGCCCGCGCCGTCCATGTCGATGTTCATCCACTCCCAGCCGGTGGTCAGAGACACGCCGTTGGCAAAGCCGTAGGAAACCACGGCCTCAACGCCGGAGACAGTGTAATCACCTAAATAGTCAGAGACTCGTAAGTTACCCCAGCTTCCATCAAGAATAGCAGGGATGGAATCGTAAAGATCAAAGTCGCGGGCCTGAGCCATTAAGCCTAAGAAGAGGCCGTCACCTAAGGTGCCCCACGAAGCGGACACGGCCCACTGAGTGTAGCTGTCATAGATGTTGCCCTGGTAACCGAAGATATCCCCTTCAGCAGCATCCTGATCCTGGAACTGGGCACCGCCGAAGCCGGCCTTCACGCTAATCGGTCCGAAGAGGACGGCGGGAGAGGTATAGCCCACGGACACAGCATAGGAATATTCAATGTCAAGCTTTTCCCTGCCGCCGACCTCATTGCCATCTGAAGTATTATTGGTAATTAAGGAAGCGGTATCGGGATCAATCAGACCATTCGCACCAGTATCACCAGTCCATAAACCTTCATAGGTAGAGTAGAAAGCGCCGTCAACGTGCTGATCGTCCTTGGCGGTACCGAAGGTCACGTTCACATCCACGCCGTAGCCGGACCAGCTGTAGGCGAACATGCCGTCACGGCGGTCGTCGTTACCTAACTGGCCGTTGCAGCCCCAGTCATCGAAAATATCGGTGGTGGCGATGACATACTTGACGGCGTCCTCGAACTTACCGAACTTAATGGCACCGAACTGACCGAAGTCAACGCCAACCCAGAGGTAACGGGAATTGAAATCGTCGTTGGCATCGTCGTCAGCGTTCTGCCACTCAACGTTGGCGAAAGCGGTGGCCCAGGAGGAGAGCTCGGAGCGGAAGTTGAAACCGAGACGACTGGAAGCATTCAGGTTGCCATCGTTGGCAGCGGACTGAGCGTTATTGCCGGAATCCTGAGAATAGTAAACAGCCTGCACACGGCCATAAACGTCAACGGAGACGCCATCCTTATCATAGATGGTGGCGGCGGAAGCTGCCGAGGAGACAGCTAAAGCGGCAACGGCTAAAGCTAAAAGAGACTTCTTCATTTTTAAACTCCTGAATGGTTCATGCGAACCCTGAAATTTTCCGCAAGGTTCTAATGCAATACGTTTTCCTTGCGAAAGCGATTATATGCGTATATATATATATACAAGTCTAATAAATCGGAATTGGGGGAGGTTTCCACGTATTTAGTGCCGCCGTTTCCAGTTTCCGTGCCTTTTAAAGATCCCTGGGTCACAGCATCTGCGAGACAGTACATGGTCTAACCCTCTAATATCGTATTAAAATATATTTAACAGGATTATTTATTTAACGCACGCTGTAGGCAGCACGGTGAACCGTAGCTTCTTGCAATGTGATCTAAATCACATTTTTGAAAAATTCCCTGGAAGAAGGGAACTCAGCCGCTTTTACTGACATAACACTTCTTTCTGTCAGTAAAAGACAGATCACAGCCATCCGCACCGCATGCCGGGAAAGTCCCTCTTATGTAATTTCGCAGGTCTTTCCCGGCGGAGGTTGCCTAGGCTCCGCCGGGATGGTTGCATGAAGAATCATGGAGAAGAATTAACGTATTGCAGTAAGTAAGACCGGGCGTATCCCCGGAAGTTCCCTGCTGAAGATGATTTTTCAGCAGACTGCATAATCCCGTATACCCTTTTAAGTGCCCGTTTCACACCCCTGAGCCGGTGATTTCTCCCTTCCTGCGGCCGCTGTCCCCAATGCGGACAGCCCCCTGCCACGGGCATGTGCCTGCCGTTTACGACGTACGGTTCCTTCAGGCGAGTCATGTCAGGCATCGTGCATCACCGATCTGAAAGATCGCAGCCGTTTTATCATATTAACTTGAACAAAAGGTTTTTGCAGAAGGGCCCTGCTCGTCCATACGCGAGAGACCCACTCTCTGCACTTTCTCTGGCATCACAAGACTCATGTCCTCCGGATCTCACGGGGAGCACCGCTGGGTGACATTTCCCCCGCTTCTGTAAAGGTCTTTTTCACGATGCGAGCATCCGTGTCCGCCTGAGAGCCAGGCACCTTCAGATCCGGCAAGGGTTTAAGCGGTCAGCGCCTGGCAAAGCGGAACACAAACGATCCGGCGATGACAAGGCAGATGAGGAATAAAGGCAGGAACATCGCCTCCTCAAGGCCGAAACGGCGGGCCAGAAAGCCGAGCGAGGGCGGAATGACGAGCATTCCCCCAAAACCGAACAGAGATACCACCGAAGCTGCGGTACTGGGAGCGATATCCGGACGGTGTCCCACGCGGCTTAAAAGCAGCGGTACGAGAGACGACAGGCCCACTCCGGTAAGCGCGTAGCCTCCTAGTGTCACATAGGGATCTGAGGCAAAGATCACCGTGGACATGCCGGCAAAGGCAAAGAATCCGCCAAAGAGTACCACCCTGAAATCACCGAAATATGCACGCAGGCGGTCGCCGTTAAAGCGGACGATGGCAGTCACGAGCGAGTAGGTACCATAGACGAGGGCTGCAAGACCTTCCGTGGCGTTCTTGGTCTGATGCATGACCAGCCCTCCCCATTCGCCGACAGCGCCTTCAATGGTGTAGGCACACAGGGCCATGAGGCCGCAGAAGAGGACAAAGAGAGGAATTCTGGCGTGGCCTTTGCGTTTAGCGCGGTTCCTTGCAACCTCCTCGGGAATGATGTCATTTAAAAGCTGACGGGAGCCCACGACACATGGCAGAATAAAAAAGAGGGCGACGGCCGTGAAATTGCCGCTTATACCCACGCCCGCGAAGGCAAAGAGCGAGGCGCAGACGGAACCGGTAAGACTGCCCACGTTGAAGCCGGCGTGCATGCGCAGCATGTACTGACCGCCGGAGGCAAGCTCGAGATTGATGATCTGCGTGTTCATGGTCACGTCGTAGTAGGCAAAGAAGAGACCGATAAGCGCGAAGTTAAGGCACAGCGTCACCAGACTGTCAGCGAGGGTGGTGGCTAAAAAGAGCGCGAGACAGACATACGCCGAGACTGAGAGGATGGTGCGTGACTGCAGCTTTTTAAAGAGCAGCCCAATGGTGGTAAAACCCACTAAAGAGCCCATGCCAAGGCTCATGAGAGCCAGCCCCACTCCGGCCTCGTCAACGTTGGCGTGTGCCTTTAAAGCCGGCATGCGGCCCGTAAGCTGCGAATAAATGATACCGTTCAGGAAATAGAAGAAAAAGCAGAAGATGATCTGCGGCAGAAAGGCGCGTCTGTGCATACTCTCAATCCCCGGAAAAGAAGGTCTGCGCCCTCTTAAACGGCGCGCATTGTCGCACAGACCTTAAAAGAACTCAAGGAAGAAATGATACGTCTTATGGGGACGGTAAACGGGATTTTCAAGAGAGCTCTGACAGTGGTGGCGACGCTGAATTTATGGAAATATTATCTTTAATAACAGATAGTTATCTTTTAAAGGTGCGCATTTATTCAGCGGCATATGATAAATATTCTTAAACTCCTTTAATTTACGTCAAGCGTCCCTATGTAGTGTGGTGTAAGGAAAAAGATACAGGGGATAGGGAAAAGAGATTAAGACCTTATCCCGAGGAGTTAAAAATGAACGCTATGAAGAGACACGCACTGATGAACATGAATAAGCACGAGCCGACGACGATCTTCGATCTTATGACCAGACCGCTTTCAGACTTTGAAAACTTCTTTAACGCCCCCATGTTAAAGGGTGAGGATTTTAAAGTGAATCTCGCCGATGACGGCGATCATTACGAACTCACCGCCGAGCTGCCGGGCGTGAAGAAGGAGGACGTAAAGGTTCACTTCGATGACGGCATGCTGACCATCAGCGCCGAGAAGAAGACGGAGAACGAGAAGAAGGACGAGCGCGGCTACGTCGTAAAAGAGCGCAGCGAAGGTTCCTTCTCGCGCAGCTTCTATCTTGAGGACGCCGATGAGGGCAGGAGCGAGGCCAGCTTTGAGAACGGAGTGTTAAAGCTCACGTTAGGCAAGAAGGCCTCTGCTTCAAAGAAGGTCATTACCATTAAGTAGTGGCTCAGTAAAAAAGTAACCGATTTTGCATGTGGCCCCCTCGGGGGCCTTTAAAGGAGATACAAAAATGGCTTTCAACGATCTGGACAAATACACCACGGATAATGTCAATACTGCGCGCAGCAATCTGCGCCGTCAGTACCGCAATCCGACCACCATTCTGGATCTGTTTTCGCGCCCCTTAGCGGATTTTGATTTCTTCTCGCCCGATAAGGTGTTCCAGACCGGTGATTCGTTCAGGGTTGATATCCGCGAGACCGGTACGGGTTACGCCGTAACGGCGGATCTGCCCGGCGTGAAGAAGGAAGACATCAAGCTCACCGTCGAAAACGACGTGCTGACCATCCGCGCCGCTCACCACAGCGTGACCGAGCAGAACGAGGAAGGCTTCCTGATGCGCGAGCGTACCGCGGGAACCTATGAGAGAGCGTTCCGCCTCGAGAACGTGGATGAGAACGCCGTCGAGGCAGCCTTTGAAAACGGCGTGCTGACCGTGACTCTGCCCCGCCGTAACGCCGCCTCGGGCAAGACTATAGCGATTAAGTAAATAAGCAAAGCGTCAAAGGTGCCGCAAGGCGCCTTTTTTGTACCCGGGCACCGTCTCGGGTTTTGTGTCCTGAGGACAGCATAAAGCCGCCCGGAGGCGGCTTTATGCTGTTAGAAGTGCACCTGCACCTTGCAGGTAGCGGGGGAAATGGCCGCTTCCATGGCCTTTACGCACTCGGAGGCATGGAAGGAGGCCGAGAGCAGGGGCAGCGGGTCGATGCGTCCGCTCTCAAGAGCGTTCACCGCCGGTCCGAACTCAGTGTAGAAACGGAACACGGAGTGCCACTTAAGACCCTTGGTCGCGAAGGCTCCCAGATCGGTCGGCTGATGACCGGTACCGAACATGCCCACCTGGGCTACCGTGCCCTCGGGGCGGACCATGGCCATGGTCTGCTGCGCGGCAAAGCCGTTGCCCGTGGCCTCCAGGGCGCAGTCAAAGTGACCCTTGTGTTCGCACCAGGCCTTGATCTGATCGGGATTGTCCTTTGAGTTGACAATCTCATCGGCACCTAACTTTAAGGCGATCTCCAGAGGCTCCTGACGGATATCCACCACCGTGACGCGATCGGCACCTAAGACCTTGGCCGAGGCGGCACAGAGCAGACCGATGGGGCCTGCGCCCATCACCAGAACATTCCTGCCGATGACATCGCCAAGAGAGTGCACGCCGTTAAAGGCCACGCCCAGGGGCTCGGCAAAGGCGGCCACCTCGGGTTTCATTGCCTTTACCACACGGCACTGCGCACTGTGCACAACCACCTTCTCGGCAAAGAGTCCCTGTACGTGGGGAAAGGTTGCCGCGGAACCTAAATGCCGCATGTTCTCGCAGTAGGAATACATGTGATGCGCGCAGTAATAACAGTCGGGACGGAAACAGGGGCGGGCCGGACGGATGATGACCATGTCGCCTTCCTTAATGCCCTCAACATCCTTGCCCACTTCCTCGACGATGCCGCAGCCCTCGTGACCTAGGACGATAGGCTCGCGCACCACGATGGCGGTGCCGATGCCGCCTTCAAGGTAATAGTGCTGATCCGAGCCGCAGATACCGCCGGCCTGAATGCGCACCTTGACCTCGCAGCCCTCGGAGATCTGGGGCTCGGGGATGTCTTCATACCTTAAATCGTGCTTGGCGTGTAAAACACATGCTTTCATTTTGCTTTTTCCCTTGAAGTAACGTCCCTTACGGGCGTTCTCTCTGAATTAAATCCATGGTTAAAGTATAGAAGAAAGATGGCGCGTGTGACACATAACTTGTATGCAAGAAGAGTGTTTTATGCCGATTTTTTGAGGATCTTCACAGATTGTGAAATTAATACGCTAGTTAACTAGCATATTAGTTACATACTAATTGATTAAAAATCAATATGTTAAGTTTAAATTAATTTTAAGCATTCTGTGTTATGAAAGGGCTTTTTAACAAAAATGAGACATGGCTTACATTTTTTTAGAGGCTTTTTAATTAACATGGCGGTCAATGGCAAACGGGAAAGGGCGTAAATCCTGCCCCCTGCCAAGTGTTTACCTGTAATCAGATGTGAGGAGATCTTCCCTATGAAGAAGTCTACCGTTTTTGCCCTCGTTGCTGCCGCCGTGATGGCCGCCGTTCCCTTAAGCGCCGCTCACGCCAAGACCTACCGTGCCGTCTTTGCCGGTTACTTCGGCCCCGCTCATCCCAATACCGCTATGATGGAAAAATTTAAGAGCGAGCTTGAGGAAGTGTCGGGCGGTCAGTTCAAGATCGTCTTAAAGCCCAACAACGAGGCCGGCGGTGAGGAAAAGATCATGGAGCTGTGCAAGAGAGGCACCATTCAGATAGCGCAGGTGGGCGGTCTCTTAAAGTATGACGAGCCCATGATTGCCGCCTGGGAGCAGCCCTTTGTCATCAACAGCTGGGAGCACGCCCGCAATGTGTTCCTTTCCGGAGGCATGAAGCCCTTCGAAGGACAGTACACCGAGAAATCCGGGGCCCGCATCGCCGGCATCATTGTTAACGGCTTCCGTCAGATCTCCTGCAACTTCCCCGTAAACAGCATGGAAGATTTAGGCAGGATGAAGATCAGAACCCCGTTAAACGACGTATTCGTGGAACTCTTCAAGGCTCTGGGCACCAATCCGACCCCGATGCCTGCCACCGAGCTTTACACCGCTCTTGAGACCAAGGTGGTGGACGGTCAGGACAATCCGTACTCCATGGTCGAGTCCATGGGCTGGTACGAGGTTAACAAGTACATGTTAGAGTCGCGCCACATCTTCTCCCCGACCTTCGTGATTGTGAACGACAAGTGGTATAACCGCTTAGATGATCAGGCTAAGCAGTGGTTTGACACCGCCATGACCAATGCCATTAAGTTCAACTGGGACGAGTCCGAGAAGGGCGAGGCCAAGACCGTCGAGTTCTTAAAGAGCAAGGGCGTGACCATCACCATCCCCTCCGACGAGTTCAAGGCTCAGATGATCAAGGCTTCCGAGCCGGTGTGGGCCTGGTTTGACAAGGAGGTCCCGGGCTCCAAGGAGATCCGCGACTACTGCGCCTCCGTCGATCCTGCCAGGAAATAGTCTTTCTTAACCATGTCCTCCGGGGGCACGTCCGTGCCCCCGCTCTCCAAGGTTCCTTTCAGCTAAGGAAGTGACTCATGCAAGCCTTTATTCAGTTGTGCAGCACGGTCAACAAGTATCTTTCCTGCGTGATCCTCATCACCATGGTGATCTTCGTGTCCGGCAATACGTTTCTGCGCTATTTCTTCTCCTCAGGCATCATCATTACCGAGGAGTTCGTCCGCTATCTTTTCCTGTGGGGCGTGTATTTAGGCGTCATCTCGGTGTGGTATACCCGCGGGCATATCCGTGTCACCACCGTAACCGACCGTCTCACACCCCGCGGCAAGCTCTACTTTGACGTGGTCTTTGAGGCCGTCTCGATGGTAGTGCTCCTTGTCATGACTTACGGCTGCTATCAGTATTTCATCGACACCACTACGGTAGGCCAGGTGACGGGGATCCCTTACAGCGTCATGATCCTCTCTGTGCTGGTGGGTTCTTTCTGCTGCGCCGTCATTTCGGTGAGCCATATCCTCCAGGACATCAAGATGATGAAGCTCGATGACGCCACGCTGGCTAAGCTCGAGCAGGAAGCTAATAAGCAGGAGTAAAAGTCATGGAACTGTTTGTTTTCTTAGGTTCGCTTTTCGTTCTGCTCTTTACGGGCATGTCGATTGCCATCGTCCTCTTTATATGCTGCCTTATCCTGCTGTGGTTCCTCGAGATGGGAGACGATCTCTCCTATCAGTTAGCCTTCCAGGTGGTTTCAGGCACCGATAACTACATTCTCATCACCGTGCCTTTCTTTATCCTGGCCGGTGAAATCATGAAACACGGCGGTATCTCCAAGCAGCTCATCGAGTTTGCCCAGGTGATCGTGGGCCGTTTCAGAGGCGGTCTGGGTTACGTGACCATTCTCGCGTGCATGCTCTTTGCAGGCCTCTCCGGCGTCGCTATCGCCGACGTCTCGGCCCTGGGCGGTATGCTCATCCCCATGATGGTCGCTTCGGGCTATGACAAGGGGCGCGCCACGGGCCTGGTCTGCTCCTCGGCGCTGACCGCCCCCATCATCCCGCCGTCGCTGCCGCTCATTATCCTCGGCGTGACCGCCGGTCTTTCCATCGGCCGTCTGTTCGTGATGGGCATTATCCCCGGCATTCTCCTTGGCATGTCCATCATGGTGGCATGGTTTATCATGGTTCGCCGTGACGGTATTACCGATGTCACCAAGGTTCCCTTAAACAAGGTGATCCCCGTGACCATCAGGGCCATTCCCGCCATCATGCTCCCCGTGATCATCATCGTGGGTATCCGCATGGGAGCCTTCACCCCCACCGAGGGCGGTGCCGTGGCCTGTGTCTACGCCTTCCTTGTAGCCACGCTCATCAACCGTGAGTTAAAGCTCAGGATGATCCCGCAGCTGTGCTATGACGCGATGCGCTCCACTGCCGTGGTGATGTTCATCGTGGGCGGAGCATCGGCCGTGGGCTGGATGATCACCATGGCTGATGTGCCCGCACAGTTAGTGGAGCTGATGTCTGGTTTAGTCGATCACCGCATCCTGCTGCTCATCGTGCTTAACATCCTGCTTCTGGCCTTAGGCATGGTGATGGATATCACCCCCATCACCCTGATCTTCACCCCCGTGCTTTTCCCCTTAGTGGAGGCCGCCGGCATTGACGTGTACTACTTCGCCATCGTGATGATCATCAACCTCTGCCTGGGCCTGCTCACGCCTCCGGTGGGCACCGTGCTCTATATCGGCTGCTCGGTGAGCAAGCTCAAGATGGGGCAGGTAGTGCGCGGTATCGGTCCTTTCCTTATCGCCGAGTTCATCTTCTTAATTCTCTGCCTCATCTTCCCGCAGATCATTACCGCACCTGCGGCGTGGTTTGGCTACGAATAAGCTTTTCCCCGGGGCTCCTTCACGGGGCCCCTTTCTAGGCAAAAGAGACGGCACCCTGCGGGGTGCTTTTTGCTGGCAGAAGAGAACAGGGAGCCACGGTTAAGAAGTCGTGCTACCCGTGTATCTTTCAGAACCGGTGTAAGGACAGGCGACGTGGCAAGAGCCGCCGGTCTGTCTTCTCGGGCGTTCTGTGCCAGACTGCGCCGTGGTCCCTTCAGCAGGGAAGATCCGGAAAAAATCAGTGCATTCACCGGCTGCCGCCACGTACAGTATTTTGAGCTGCCTGATGGGGAGAAAACAGGGACCTAAGTATAATTTCCACTGGCGTTCTTACCGTTTAAGCACGGGAAATGACGCGCCTTCAGGTAAAGTGCCGGAGTGGGGCCCAGAATGCTGATACTGAGCGCTCAGAAATGTTTAGTCTGGTTTAATCCGTGCAGACAGCTCCTGAAACTGAGCCGTTTAAAAAAGCCGCTGTGACTGAGACAGGGCTACGCGCTCTTACGGCGCGCCTTTTTCCAGGCAGCGACATCCTCGTCCAGAAACCACGAGGTCTGTTCTTCCATGGCCTGCTTATAGGTTTCAGAAATGGTGTAGAGATGGGCCTTGAGCAGACAGCAGGCCTTTTCCTCATCCCGTTCCTTAATGCAGTTCAGGATCTCGCTGTGCTCGGCACAGAGATGCTCGACCCTGGAGATATGCTCAAAGGTGAAAAAGCGGATCCGGTCAAGATTGCCCTTGATACTCTGCACCAGATTCCAGGCAAGATCCGTACCTGAAAATGAGCAGAGCAGGGCGTGAAAGGTATCATCGAGGTACAGAAAGCGCTCATGGGCGTTTTTGCGCTCGGGTCCGAGCGCTTTTTGCTGCGCGAGATTTTTCTCAAGACGTGTGAGAATGCGGTTAAAGCTTTTTTCATCAAGCTCCATCGCGTCGCGTACCGCAGAGCACTCCATGGCCACGCGTACGAAACACACTTCCTTGAGGTTCTTAACCGAGATCTTTTTTACAAAGCTGCCCTTTTGCGGGATGATCTCGACTAGTTCCTCACGGCTCAGGCGCGCGAGCGATTCGCGCACCGGCTGTCTTGAGATATCAAAATGCGCTGAGAGCTCATTTTCCGAGAGCGCGGTGCCGGGAGGAAGCTGATTCTGAATGATGAGGGTTCGCAGATAGGCGTACACCTGTAAGGAAAGCGCGTCCGTGTTATTGAGCTTAAGTCTGGGCAGTTTTATTTTCATGGGGCGCTCCTCATATATGGTTACGGCCGTAACTCTGTAACTACTTAACTAGAATACAAGTTTATTATAGCCGATACGGCACATTCTTTAGGCAGGTTTTCCCGGATCTGTGACATCAGAGCGAGACTGATACTCATTTCACTCAGAGCGCTGATCTGATATGAAGCGTTCCGCTCCTCCGGCTCTCTGTTAAGCATAATATTATTACTGTAAGGACGGGGTATAACTCCCAGTACCTGATTTATGATGCGGCACATGGATAATCAGGCAAAAAATCAGCGTAAACATTACTTCAGAGAAACCGGCATACAAAGCTATGCTTAAAGCAGAGATAACAATCAGATCCCTGAGTTGTGTATGTTAAATCAGATGTTGATCTTCGTTCTGCTCATTGCCGTGGGAGTTATCGTCAGAAAGCAGGGGATCCTTAACGTTAACAATCTGACGCAGATCTCCGCTCTGCTCGTCAATTATGCCATTCCGGCCGTGATCCTCTCCTCCATTACCGGTGATGCACCGCATCTGAGAGGTTCCGAGCTCCTTCACGTGTGTGGCGCAGTTTTTCTTACAATGGCCCTGATGTTGCTCAATTTCCTTTCCGCACTGGCTCTAGGCTACCGTAAGGCTCTTTTCATAAAGCCCCTCGTCTGTCTTTCGACCTTCACCTCGATTGCCATGATTGGCGTGCCCTTAATTTACGCGCTCTATGGTCCTGATACCCTGATTTACGTGACCGTGGTACTGCTTATTTCCAATCTGCTCTTCTTTACGTTCGGCTTCTGGTGTTTAGGCGATCCGGGGCGTGATTACTCCTTTTCCTGACACAAGGCGGTGAAATTCTTTAACCCCGGGGTCATCGCCTGCCTTCTGGCACTTTCCCTGTACATCGCAGACTGGCGTCTTCCTTATATCCTCGAGACGGCGCTCCTGCACCTTGGGAATATGACCGCTCCGCTTTCGATGCTGCTCATCGGAGCCTTTATGTGTGATGTGAAGTGGAAAGAGGCACTCCTTGACGTTAGGGTATGGGGATATACGGTACTGAAGATGCTGGTGGTACCGCTTACCGGTATGTTTATCCTCGCCCACCTTTTCGATAA
The DNA here is from genome assembly GCA_018713485.1 of Candidatus Avisuccinivibrio pullicola. GTDB lineage: Bacteria > Pseudomonadota > Gammaproteobacteria > Enterobacterales > Succinivibrionaceae > Avisuccinivibrio_A > Avisuccinivibrio_A pullicola. The sequence continues at coordinate 12,958 of DVOQ01000067.1, read as the reverse complement.
CGTAACGCTGCTTGCCGTGCTGCTTGCAACCATTGCCACGCCGGCCGGTGCCGCGGCTCCTGCCGTTATCGTCAGGACTAATTCAAGCCATGAGGTATATCTGCTTTCGCTTAAGGCGGTGGCCTTTACCACCATGGCATCCGTGCTGACCCTTCCCTTCGTGGAGTGGGTAAGCCGCTCATTCTAAGCAGTGTTAAAGAAGAGGTGACCATGCAGAACCGACTGTGTACTTACGCTTTGAGTACTCTCTCCCTGTGTGCTGCCGTTTTCCTGAGCAGCTGCGCTTCTCAGGAAAGCAGTATCCCCATAGGTCTTGCCACACAGGGAAGTTTCGCGGTAGGGGGTTCCTTCATTACTCATGAAGGCACTTTCAGCAAGGAGCATTTCCTTTCCCCTGAAGGGCAGAAGGCCTATGGCGATCACGCCTATGTCTTCTATCAGATACCGGTTAACGCCCGTCCTCTGCCTGTTGTCTTTCAGCATGGCGGCGCGCAGACCAAACGAACCTGGGAGAGCACTCCGGACGGACGCGACGGCTTTCAGAATCTGTTTCTTAAGGACGGCTTTGCCGTATACCTTGTCGATCAGCCACGCATGGGCGAGGCAGGGCTCTCCACGGTACCGGCCTCAGATGCCAATCCGTGGGCCAGAAGCCCCATGTTCTACTCCGAGACCTATTTTGATCTGTGCCGTTTAGGCGATGAGAACGGTCTGTACGCAGGCTCACAGTTCCCGGAGGGGGATGAGAATATCGAGGCTTTTCAGCGCAGCTGGAATCAGTATTCGGGAGAGCTTGATGACGATCTCAACGCTGGGGCTTTAGGTTCCCTCCTTAATAAGACCGGTCCTGCCGTGCTGATGACCCATTCCATGGGCGGCACCATCGGCTGGCGCACCCCCTGGTATACGCGGAATGTCAGAGCCATTATCGTTCTGGAACCTGGCGGTACGCCTTTTGTTTTCCCTAAAGGCTATGCTCCTGAGGACATTACTGCCACTTACGCGCCCTTAGTGGCCACCGCCATGGAAGTGGACATGGAGCAGTTTCGTCCTTTAACGCAAATGCCGCTTCTTCTTGTCTATGGCGATTACATCCCGGAGAAGCAGGTAGCGGATCCGGGGCAGGATAAATGGCGCAGCGAACTTGCCATGGCCCGTGCTTTTGTGAAGACCGTCAATGACCTCGGCGGTGACGCAACACTGATCCATTTACCGGAGATAGGGATCACCGGCAACACCCACTTCCTTATGGCCGAGAAGAACAACGCCGAAATCTTCAGTGTGATCCGCCGGTGGATGCACGCAAAGGCCCTGGATTAATATTTTTTACTGAAATCAATACCGTCTCTTCTCACACCTCGGGACGGCTTTTTAAGCTGTCCATTGTGTGCCGTTCTCAGCAAGCCCGCGGCATTAAGCCGATGGTTAGCATGCAGAGGGCTAAGAAGGAAGCCGAGTAATTACGGAGGACTATGAAAATTATGAGCGTTTTCAGTTTTTTGCCGCTCTGCTTTCTGAGTGGCCGATGCTGCGAAAGTTAACCTTTGTCCTGTCCTGAGCTTAAAGATCTGCCGGTTTTCACTTATGATGAGCCCCGTTCATCTCTGAATCCCTGAGCATGGACATAAGGAAGTCCTTCTGTCCGTAGAAAATAAGCCGCCTTTCTACGGACTGGTCGCACGGCAGCGGCGCTTCGTGATCTCCCAGATCCCGTAACTGTGCAGATTACGGAAAAAGACGTCCGTACATGTTAGAAGTTTTAGGTGAAGATTCAGTATGCACGGGCAGATAGCTGGCTGACGGCGTGGAGCACAGACCATCTGCTGAACGGTAAGGCGCGTACTTTATAAAATTTAACATAATATAAATTATACGAAGTTGTTATTAGAATCATGGCAGGTGCAGACACGTACATCCCGGTCTGTCTTTCCCTGCTTAAACGATCAAAATTCTGGCGGTCATACGACATTTTTCTAAAACCTCTCCTACGGCAATCTGTGTTCCAGTTCGGAAGCATATGGCATAAATCAAAATCACTCAGTACAATAAGAAAATCGGGCAGGAGCCGGAGACTGTACGTTATGCAGAGATCTTTACCCATAGGAAGCAGCGAATTTAGATTTATACGTATGGCGGATTCACCTGAGTGACGAAACTCACACTTCCAGCCATGGCTAAAGTTAACACTGAGCCCCGGCTGTCACGCCGGGGTCTGTTCTTTAGACCGGCGTTTTTACCGCCCTGAGAGAAATGTGATCCTGATCAGGTCGATGAATCCGCCATATCCCTGCGACTCCCGTAGCAAGGAGACTATTGATTTAATCCTTTCTAGCCGTAAAATTACAGTCGAAGGCGTGTTTCGGCCCCCTCTGATGTCACTTCTTAAGCAGCATGGCAGGCTATTGAAGTACAGTTGCCAGCCATGGCTCTGTTTAAGGCTGATGCGGTCTTTATGCGCAAAGAAATTAAGAGCCTTCTTTTTCACTCCATCAGCTATCATGCTTATGCTGAAAGTTTTATCACGCCCTGTTTTCAGGACCTATGTTTTCACTCAATAAGACCTGTCTGCCAGATGTGCAAAGGAGTCAGCCGTCAATGCCCCTGAAATCTCTGCCACGTTTACCCATTGGGGAAGCCTCCTTTGAGAATTTGCGGATACGCCGGTGCCTGTATTGCGATAAGACAGCGCTTATCTATCAGTTAACACTCGATCATCCCTATTGTCTCCTGACCCGTCCGCGTCGTTTCGGCAAATCCCTGCTTCTGTCAACCTTATACTCACTTTTTAAGAGCGGAGTGACATATTTCAGTGATCTCTACATTGAGAAGGTCTGGGATGAACCTCTGTATAAAGTTTTAAATCTCGATTTCTCCCGTCTTGATACACAGTCAACCGAGAGACTAGATCAGTCGCTGTCAGGGCTTATCCGTGAGAGTGCCATGGAAAACGCACTCGACATCAGCAACTGGCCCATCGCTAGCGCTAAGCAGGCGCTTATCGAATTTAAGATCAGGTGCGGAAAGCAACGCATGGTGATACTCATTGACGAATATGATGCGCCGATATTGGCCAATCAGAATCATCCCCAGCTGCAGCGGCAGATCACGGAACGGCTGGCAGACTTTTTTAACTCCCTAAAGGGGGCAGCGAAAGGCAGCCGCTTTGTCATGCTGTGCGGGGTGACTCGCAATACCCTTTCCAATGAGTATTCGTCGATGAACTTCCTTACGGATATCAGTCTTGAGTCTGAGTATGCCGCACTTACCGGGTTTACCGAAAAGGAATTAACTAAGACTTTTGAACCGTATCTTACAGCCGCCTGCAGTTATTTAAAGCTGAGTATGAGCGCTTTATTAGCAGAAATCAGAACTCATTATGATGGCTATGCCTTTGACCCTTTATGTTCTGTCAAGGTCTATAACAACTGGTCAATTCTCAATTTTCTAAACGATAAATTTTTCCGCTTCAGTAATTACTGGTATGAAACCGGTAAAATCAGCTCCCATGTAAAGCAGTACCTTATAGAACAGAGTCAGACTTCTGAAGGAACCTATTTCTCAGTGTTAATGGAGAAGCTGGCGCAGGGACATTACATCAGCATCACCTCGCTGCGCTCGGCTCCGGATTTCAAAAGAGCCTGTCCTCTGATAAGCCTTTTTTATACCGGATATCTGACCGTTCAGGGAACTGATAACGTACACTCTCCAGCACAGCTATGTTTAGGGATCCCTAATCTTGAAATCGCCTCTGCGCTGGCCGTCTCTATTCTTCGCTTATCCTGAGACAGGATAATGCTGATGAGACGGTTGCAATGTTTACAGATGTGCTCAGCGCTTTGCATGATTTTGGGCATTTAGAACATGCAGTGTCAAAATTGAACGCTCTGTATAACACTTTTTCCTATGACGCTCAGATCTTTTCCCGTGAAGCCCTGCTTAGAGATATCTTCTATTTAGCAGGAGTACTCAGTGCCTGTCAGCTTGCGCGTGAGGTGCCTAATAGCCGGGGACGTTCTGATCTGGAACTCTCAGCTGCAGGGGAAAGACTGGTTTTCGAGTTTAAACTGGCGCGTACCGACAGTGAGAGCGGACGCCTTCTCATACAGGCAGTACAGCAGCTTACAGAACGCGCTTACGGTAAGACACTGCCCATGATGGCAACTCTGAGCTATGTCATCGTGTTCTCGCAGGAAAGCAGAAAAATTGTGAGGATCTGTGCCTTAAGGGGAAGTGAGCTTCTGGGAAGCTACCCGGGGAACTCTTAAACCGCATGTATCCTGACTGTTGACTGCCGTTGTAACAGTGGATCTGCCTTATCAAAAAAGAGACTGCCTCTGCCACGCATAAAAGGAGAAAGCGCTTTACGCAGTCGGGACTTAGGCTTCTGGCAGGTATCTGAGCTCCGGGGGCGCTTGTTCGCTGAGGATCACGGATCGGTATAAAGGATAGAGCTTATCTAAAGACCACGCGGCGTTAGCCGGCGAGGTCGAAGGCAGACTGTAGATTTCCGCTTTAAAAGCGCCGGCGTCATTAAATTTAAAGAAGAGCTTTTTAGCCAGTCCCCCGTTTAAGATGATGCGCTTAACCGAAGGATGGAGCTCTAAAAGCGCGGCGATATCCTCAGGCTCAGGGGCTCTGATGGCACTGTCTAAACTCCCTGTTCTCTCACAGCTTCTGATGACGTCAAAGAAGGCTACCTTAAGGAATCTGGCAATGCTCTGTTTAACCGGAATACTCTGACGGGCCAGATCGTCCGTGCCGCTGAGCAGTCCCAGGATGTGCCAGAGACGGTTTTGCGGGTGACCGTAGTAAAAGCCCTGCTGTAAGGAGGCCACCGAGGGCATGGAGCCCAGGATGAGAACCTCAGCGCCCTCGTAGATAAAAGGTTTCAGGCCATAAAGGCGCTCAGGCATGGGAGATGACTCCCGCGACGCGGTGAATGACGTGACCGCTTTTTTCAATGAGGCGGTGGACGTCCTGAAGGCCGATATCGATGCTCATGGAATTGCGCAGCGGGTGGCAGTTGATAAGCGGGTATGAAGAGAGCTCCTCTGGTTCGGCGTAAAGTATTTCCTGCCCTACGTCATTGAGAAGCCCTAAGGGGCTGACCATGCCTGGCGGTACGCCGAGGTAGGCGAGATCGGAGGTACGGGCAAAGGAAAAACGCGGCAGGTTAAGGGCCGTGGAGAGCGCCCTGAGATCGGCCTTGGCCTCTAAAGGCAGGGTAAAGAGCACGAGATGGCGGTGTTTTTTATCGGTAAGAACGAGGTTCTTGACGATATGTCCCTGCATGGGCGGGAACAGCGCGTCGTCATCCCCTGAACCTACCGGCGGATGATGATAGAGGGTATAGGCGACGTGTTCGCTATCTAAGGTTAAAAGCAGCTTTTCAGGAGTCAGCATAGTTTAAGTGTAAGGCTAATTAAACCCCGCCCAGTATAAAGCATCTGAGGCGCAGGTGCTAAGCGGGAATGCTCAGGCAGTTCTCCAAACTCCCTGTTCCTTAGCCTGAGAGCCCTGCGTCCCCGGCTCTTTCTTAAGCATAAGAAAAGCCTGCCGTCGGGACAATGCCGGACTGTGCCATGTGCCTGCCGGATGTTTACGGCGTGACGCTGGCGCGGACCCCGCCGCCCCGGTGGATGAGCAGCGCGGTGCCGAGCGAGGTACCAGGCAAGATAAGGAAGTACCACCCTACTCCTCGTCTTTGGCCCAGCCGTGGGCATAGGTGACGGCCTTCGCCCAGCCCTTGAGCTTCTTGTTACGCTGCGTCTCATCAATGGCGGGGGTAAAGGTGCGATCGACGGCCCAGTTGCGCAGGATCTCGTCCTTACCTGACCAGTAGCCGACGGCAAGACCCGCGAGATAGGCAGCACCCATGGCCGTGGTCTCGACACAGCGCGGTCTTAGTACCGGCGAGCCGATGACATCGGCCTGGATCTGCATTAAGAGATTGTTGGCCGAGGCACCGCCGTCCACCTTGAGGGCGGCAAGCTCGATACCCGAGTCCGCCTGCATGGCCCTGATGACGTCATGGGTCTGGAAGGCTAAGGATTCAAGGGTGGCGCGGATGAGATGGCACTTGTTGACACCGCGGGTAATGCCGACGATGGTGCCGCGGGCGTACTGATCCCAGTACGGGGCTCCGAGACCGGTGAAGGCGGGAACGATATAGCAGCCGTGGGTGTCGGAAACCTTGGAGGCCATATATTCGGTGTCGGCGGCGGAATCGATAAGGCGCATCTCATCGCGCAGCCACTGAATGGCCGCCCCGGCCACGAAGATGGAGCCCTCCAGGGCATAGGAGATCTTGCCGTCGATGCCCCAGGCGATGGTGGTGACGAGACCGTTTTGCGAGAGCACGGGAGTCTCTCCGGTGTTCATGAGCATGAAACAGCCCGTGCCGTAGGTGTTCTTGGCTTCGCCGGGCTTAAAGCAGGTCTGGCCGAAGAGCGCGGACTGCTGATCGCCGGCGGCACCGGCGATGGGAATGGCTCCGCCGAGGAAGGAGGGATCGGAATAGCCGTAGACGCAGCTTGAAGGTTTTACCTCCGGTAAGAGCGGGCGGGGAATGTCGAGCTCGTTTAGAATTTCATCATCCCACGCTAAGGTATTGATGTTAAAGAGCATGGTGCGCGAGGCATTGGAGTAGTCGGTGACGTGCACCCTGCCGCCGGTTAATTTCCAGATAAGCCACGTGTCCACGGTGCCAAAGAGGAGTTTCCCAGCTTCTGCTTTTTCGCGGGCTCCCTGCACATTATCTAAAATCCAGCGCACCTTGGTGGCGGAGAAATAAGCGTCGATGACAAGGCCCGTTTTTTGGCGGTAGGTCTCGGTAAGGCCCTTTTCCTTTAAGGCGTCAGCCATGGCGGAAGTGCGGCGGCACTGCCAGACAATGGCGTTATAGACAGGTTCGCCCGTTTCCTTATCCCAGAGAATGGCGGTTTCGCGCTGATTGGTGATGCCGATGGCGGCGATCTCGGTGGCGCGGGCTCCGATTTTGTTCATGGCTTCGACGGCTACGCCTAACATGCTCGCCCAGATCTCGTCGGCGTCATGCTCTACCCAGCCAGGTTTCGGGAAATACTGCGTGAAGGAGCGCTGCGCGAGAGAGCAGATCTCGCCTCCCTTATTAAACAGGATGCAGCGGTTGGAAGTGGTTCCTGCATCTAATGCCATGACGTACTGTGTCATAAAAACTCCTCAGGTGTGGGTTTTGATGGTTTTACGAAAATCCCTTAGCGTGACCTGCCTTATAGGATGCCTCGAGAAGGTAGAGCGGGTGGAGGGCGCGTTTTTCCGTGCCGTTCTGCATCTGCAGGCGGCAGAGATTGCACTCGGAGAGCCCTGCCGGAGCCTCGGCCTCTATGATCTGCCGTTTAAGCTCGTGGCCGATATTCTCTGAGATCTCTGCCGTGGCGCTTTTATAGCCGTAGACGCCCGAAAGTCCGCAGCAAGAGGCGGTAAGCTCCTCCACTTTAAGGCCGGGGATAAGCGCAAGTAGCTTTAAGGAAGGAACCCCCATGCCCTGCACCTTGAGATGGCAGGGGGTATGGTGGACATAGCTTTGCTTCACGGGGCCCAGGCCTTCGCGTCTGAAGAGCCCCTGTTCATCGAGGTACAGAAGATATTCGCAGATCTCAAAGAGACGCTGATTGTAGCTTTCCACCGCTTCTTCCATGTCAAAGAGCTCGGCGTATTCCTGCTTTAAAAAGAGCGAGCAGGTGGTGCAGGAGGTAACGATGTCGATGCCGCGCCTTACGTATTCTGCAAGCAGGGCAGCGTTATGACGTGCGTTGAGCTCCACTTTATCAAGATAGCCCGTGGAGAGTAAGGGCGAGCCGCAGCACTTAAGGCGCTTATCGATGAGTACCCTCACACCCTGATAATTAAGCAGGCGCACGATAAGCTCGCCTAACTCCGGTTCGTTGTAATTGACGTAGCAGCCAGGGTAAAAGAGCACTTCACGGCTCAGGTTTCCTTCCTGCTTTAAATGCTTAAAGCGCTGATAAAAGCTCTTCTTAGCGTACTTAGGGAAGGGTGCGTCAGGATTTAATCCGAGGATTTTGATAAGTCCCGTGGCACAGGCGATCTTCATACCAAGATTGGCACTCTGAGCACTAAGGGGCGTGGCTGAGAGCGTCTTTCCCATAAGCTCGTTGCGTGAGAGCAGCTGATCGGCAACGTCATGGGAGTGATCCTTAAAGTGCAGCGCGCGGGCCTTCATGTTGAGAGCGGAGATGGGCGTGCCCGAAGGACAGACGCGATCGCAGTTTTTGCAGTTGGAGCAGAAACGGATCATGGGATCGTAATCCCCGGTAAGCTTGCGCAGCCTGGTTAACGCCGGACCGTTTAACTTGGGGCCGCGGTAGCGCTGCGTGGCACGGACCACGGGGCAGGCGGTAAGGCAGATATTGCAGCTGATGCAGGCATCGGGATTATCACGGTAGAGCGCGTGAGACTTCTTTTTAAACATCGCTCCCTCCTAAAGTGACTGAGAGGCGCAGTAAGCGGAGGCCAGGGCCACGCCGTTGCCTGACTTTTCAAAGCAGAAATCGTAGCCGCCAAGGCTGCGCCCAGCCACGCGGACGTTATGAAGAAGTACCTCGCCCTGAGCATCCACGGGCTGCAGCTTCGCGTTGACCTTCACGCCGTAGGCGGCAAAGGGCTGGGCCTTGCCCTCAAAGAGATGCGGGTAGGACCAGAGCGCCTGATCCGGGGGGACATCAAGCTCAAGATTGAAGACGGATTCTTTAAGATAGCCCATGCCCGCCTTGAGACCGCCGCCGAAAACACCTCCCGTGGCGAGGATGAAGTGCGTGGCGCCGTAACTTAAGGTGCGGCCGTAGTTTTGGGTTCTGACGCTTAGGCAGATCCCGTCCTTAACCACGGCGTCTGTGACGTGGGCCTTTTCGACGATCTCCACGCCCACCCTGCGGGCATAGTCATAAAGGAGACGGTCAAGGCGCAGTCCCGTGACCGAGGGCGGCATGGAGGAGGTCTCCACGATGTCGCAGTCTAACGCGGTCTTTAGGTTATTCCAGACGCTATAGGAAGGTTTTTCGCCCAGTACGGGAGGGAAAATGAGCGCGGTTTTAGGCCGGATGGAGCTTTTAAGCTGCAGGGCGACACGCTCAAGCTGCCCTTCCTTCTCCAGTTCACGGGCCACGTCTAGGGCACTGACGTCGCGAAAGCCCTGTCCCTGTTCAAAATCAAGTTCCACGAGGCGCTCGCCTACCGTTTTGTCAGGGCCGAAATACTTACGGCAGCCGTTGGCGATGAGCTCGGGAAAGAAATCCTTTAAAAGCTTAAACCCTACCACGAGGATATGCTCAGCTTCCAGGAGCGCGGAGCCGTCAAGGCTTAGGGGAGCAAGGCCCGAGGGTTTGAAGGTGCCGATGGCCGTGGGGATCTGCAAATTGGTATTGCCATCTCCCGTGTAAGGGTAGCCCGCGGCCTTCGTAAGCTCTAAAAAGGCCCTGACGGCCGCTTCCACCTTCTCCCTGCCGATGAGGGCATATGGGTGCGGGGCCGAGAGCTTTTCCATGGCCTTAAGGGGCTGTGTTACTTCAAGCCCCTCAGGAGTGTAGCCGTAGAGATCGACAACCCCGCCGGCTACGGTGAGAGCTCCCTGCCCGTAGGTTAGAAGGCGTACGCTCCTTCCGCGTTCCGCGCTCCAGATAGCGGCGAGCAGTCCGGCTATGCCGCCGCCTATCACCACGACATCACTTCTTTCCACTCCTGCCTCCTTCCTTTTTGTCCACCGCGCTCAGGACGCTCTTAATGACGCGGGGACCTGCCTGATGGTTGATGTTCAGCGAGACCTCGTAAATGCCGCGCGTTAACTCTACGTCGCGGAACTGATTGCCCCACAGCACGGGGCGGATCCCCTTAAAGCGCGCCTCCAGAAACTCGCGGAAGAGCGCCTCGGTATCAAGGGTCCAGTTCCGGTGCAGCGCCTGTACCGTTCCTACGGCGCGATAGGTGCAGAAGGTGCCCTGACAGGTACCCATGCCAAGGCGGGTGCGGCGGCGCACGTCGGAGACCGAATGGGTGGTGCTTTCGGACCCTACTTCCTCGATTTCGGCACGGGTAATATTCTCGCACTCGCAGATGATCTCCCCCTGCTCCGGATCCTGCTCGATACGCTCTACGATCTGCTGCATGCGGGAAGGTCCCTGACGGTTAGCGGCAAGCCTGACACCATAGGCGGGAAAGACGCGGCGGGCCCTCTCCGTAAGCTCTGCGGAAACGGGGTCGACCAGGGGGATGGTGGCGGTGGCGCAGGGCTGCGTGCAGCCAAATAAGGGGGCTACCAGGTCGCAGACTTTTTCGGCCATGAGACGGTGAGTGGTGAACTTGCCGCCGCAGACGGACATGAAGCCGGCAAGGCCGTGTTCCTTTTCATGATCGATGGCGGCAAAATCGCGTGAGGCCTCGCGCCCCCCTTCTCCGCTCTCGCCTACGTAAAGGGGACGGCAGCCTGCGAAGACGCGCAGAATGCGCGCCTCGTCAAGCTTAGGGAAAGTCGCCCTGCCCACCCGCAGCATGGCGGAGATCTCCGCCTGCGTGGTGGAAGTGTCGTCGGGATCGGTATCCATGGAGGTGGTACCGAGGATAGTCACCGTGCCGTGGGGCACGAAGATATCGGCATCGGAGGGCTTATGCAGACGGTGGATGACGTTCGCGGCCAGGCGGTGATTGAAGACGATGAGCGAGCCCTTGGAAGGACGGACGTTAAGCGTAAGCCCCGCGAGCGCGGCAACACGGGCGCACCACGGTCCTGCGGCATTGATGACGTACTCGCAGGCGATGTAGATCTCCTCGCCCGAATAGCGCTCCGTGGCCTTAACGCCCATGACGCGGCCGTTGTGGATATCAAGTCCCGTGACAGTGGTATAGGTCATGATCTGCCCGCCATAGCGCCGTGCCGAGTCGGCAAGCTGCCAGAGAAGACGGAAACCGTCGATGGCGGCGCCGGGGCAGAGATAGGCAGCCTGAATGTCCGGGGAGAGATTGGGCTCTTCCCTGAGAAGATCCGCTACGTCAAGTTTCTTTACGCAGATCCCCGCCCTCCTGCAGGCGTTAACCCATGTCGTCTCGTAGGCGGGATCGTCCTCCGGGGTGCGGATAAACACGGAATTTACGGGCTCGACGCAGCTCTTGCCTATCTCTCTTAAGATGCGGTTTTCCACGATGCACTCGCGGGCGGCGGATTCGTCGCGCACGGCGTAACGGGCCCCAGAGTGTAAAAGGCCGTGAAAGCGCGATGAGGTGCCCGAGCCCAGATCCCCGCGCTCGACGAGGATGGCCTTAACCCCGCGTATGGAAAGATCGCGGAGGATCCCCATGCCCGTGGCACCGCCGCCTATAATGACTACCTGCGTACTTAGCATACTTTCCCTATCCTAGTTTCAGGGCCGGAAGCGGCCCTTAATTAATACTGACATAGCCCTGTCCTTTCTCCTCCCACCTTCCTTGCTCGTATAAAAAAGTCTTGATCGCCGTCACGTAAAAAGAGGGCCCCCTCGGGTGGAAAAAAGACTGCGGGAGCGGGAAAGGAAGGCAGTAAAGGAGGGCCTCTTTTCTGAAAGAAGGGCCGGATGAAGCAGAAAAAAAGAGCGCGTTTCATGAAAAAAGTCTATTAATAACAATATATTATCCAGAGCATTAAACAGGCTTTACAAAAATTCAGCATCCCTTACCTAAGGCATACTTTTCCAGGGGGAAAACTTTACAGACGCTATTTAAGATGTTGCGCAAACATCAAGAGGAGCAAGAAAAGCTTGAATTAAAGAACGTCAGTAAGTCCTTCGGTGACAATCGCGTTTTAGACAATATCAGCTTAAATGTCGAGACCGGCAATATCGTGTCGATTTTAGGCCCGTCCGGCTGCGGCAAGACCACGCTCTTAAACGTGATCTTAGGCCTTACGGATCTGACGGGCGGTCAGATCCTCTTTGACGGCGAGGACGTCAGCCGTCTGCCCATGAAAAAGCGCGGCTTTAACATCGTCTTCCAGGATTTCGCCCTGTTCCCCAATACCATGCTCGCCATGGACGAGATCAAAAGCGCCTTTGAAAGCCTCAGGGGTCACTATCCGGCCGATCCCGACATCGACGCCATTTACTCCGTGTTCGAGCCCTCGCTTTTAAAGGTGCTTCCCGAATGCTCGGCCTTAAAGCCCTTCGTGCCCGAATGCATGGACTATCTGCGCCGATACGGTGTCAAAATCGGTTCCACCACGGGCTATACTGCGAAGATGATGGACGTGGTCGTCCCCTGCGTCAGGGACGCAGGCTACAGTACCGACTGCCTCGTCACTCCCGATGAGGTGGGAGGCAGGGGCCGTCCCTATCCCTACATGATCTTTGAGAATCTGCGCCGCCTCGGCATTCAGGACACCCGCGGCGTAGCCAAGATTGGCGACACCGTTTCCGATATCGAGGAAGGCCTCAACGCCGGCCTCTTTACGGTGGGTGTCACCGAAGGCAGCTCGGTGATGGGCCTGTCTGAGTCAGAGTTCAGTGCTTTAAGTGAAAAGGAGCGTGAGGAGGCCCATCTTAGAGCAGCAGAGCGTTTCTTTACGGAAGGCGCTAACCTCGTGATCTGCAACTTAGGCGAGATCTCCCTGGTTAAGGCCGCTGTCGAGGCCCTCTGAGAGTGACGTCCTCCCATGAGCTGAAGCTCAGGGGATTCCGGCGAAGCGGTTTTTAAGCCGCTCCCTGGCAGGTTCCCTATGACAGCTCCTTAAAGAGCCTGAAGCCGTGGCTTTCCCTGCACGTCCTGCCCTTATGATGTTCCGTGCGGCATTTAAATCCGCGTCAGCGGTATGGCCGCAGCGCTCACAGACGAAGAGCGCCTGTGATTTACGGTTATTCCGGCTTACATGACCGCATGCCGCACAGGTCTGTGAAGTGTACTGAGGCGGCACCTTAATGAGAAGACCTCCCCTGAGCCT